>NSKI01000048.1 GCA_003586005.1 Haloplasmatales bacterium 4B
ATATATATAAAATAATATTACTATTTTATAAACAAATATTAAAAAAACCATTATATCACCTATTAATATAATGGTTTTTTATTGGAATTTAATTTATTATTAACATTAATTTTACATATATCTTTTTAAGATTAGTCTATTTTCTTATATTATATCAGAAATTGTAGTAATATCTAAAACGGATAAGATATCAAAACTATAATAATAATCACCATCTGCATAATTACCTACAACCATGATTGTATAGCTTGTATTAGGTGATAAACCTGTAAAACCACAGTCTTCATTTCGTCCATTTGGTACTAAACCATTAAGTTCACTAATTATTTCCCCCTCATATAAGATAAAAACTGATAATCCTGTAATTAAATTTTCTGTATCGACCATAACAACATCAAAATAAACATAATTGTTGCCAATATCAGGATTTTCAAAAGTTGAAGTAGGAACAGTAATATCAGACCAAGTACCCGTTGTGAATTCTAATTCATCTAGTAAGAAATCTTCATAAATATATTCATCATCTTCATAACTAACAATTATACTAATTGTATATGTTGTGTTTTGGACTAAGCTACTAAAATATATATCTTCAGTTAGACCATTGGTTTTTATACCATGTGAATTTGTTAATTCGGCTAAAACGAAGTAATCGTCTGAAATAATTACCGATAGTCTAGTTATAATTTCATATTTATCAGATATGCTTACATCAAGTATGATTGTATTATTTTCTAAATCAGGATTAATAATTAAACCTGTTGGAGGAAGTGGCCATTTTATTGTTGTAAATTCATGTGAATCTAATACATACCCACTTTGAATTGAACCATTATTATAATTTACTACGAAATCAATTCGATAACTTGTTTCTTTATCTAAACCACTAAAGTTAAGATTTTCATTTCCACCAGTATCAAAACATGTTAAATCCATATTAATAGAATTGATAGGTTCTGTATCTTGATAAAGTTTTATACTTATATCTGTAATGGTATTATCTTTATCTAATAAATTAACATCAAATGTAATGGTGTCATCTTCTAAATCAACATTAGCTATTGATCCAGTCGGATCTATTATCCATGTTCCTGTTGAAAATTCATGGTTGCATAACAATTCATCTTCATGAAGTTTTCCATCATTGTAATCAACAATCACTTTTATAATATATGTTGATTCTTTCTCTAGATCAGAGAAACTAAGATCTTCTGTTAGCCCATTAATAAGTAGATCTTCATTTGTTTCAAGTGTAATTATTTGTTCATCTTCACCTGTTAATTTAATGGTTAAATTTTTGATATATTCTTTTTCATCTTTAATATTTATATCAAAATTAACAACACCTTTTTCAAATTCAACATTTAAGATTTCTGCTTTTGGTTTAATACTAGTTGAACAAGAATAAATAATAAAAACACTTAATAATACTGAAAATATGAGTTTTAATTTTCTCACAATTTCCCCCCTCTATTTAAATTCGTATGTATATTACCATTATTTAACACAGAAATTTGTCAGATTTTGTCGAAAATGTTAATGTTTTACTACGAAAAGATAAACATCATGTAATAATAATATTAAAGAAATATGCAAAGTAGGACTTATTATGAGTAATATTATGTTAAAAATTCAATTAATTTTGTATGCTGTTTTTTCTCATTTACTATCTTTATTAGTAACGATTGTTGTTTAATTAAGTGGTGGATTACATACGTATATCCAAATATTTTGAATATTACTGTTATTATCGCGTGCACGTACAGTAAGTGGTTTTTTAATTGGTCATTTTATGCCTTTATTTGTTAATACAAATATATCTCAAAAACCTTCTAATTGAATTATTAGACTCATTTTTTATGTTAATGTCGATAATAATTAGCATATTTGTCGACTATATTAAAATCAAATATGATAGAAATATAAAGAAAAAAAAGATTTTAATGAATTGTATAAAATTATTAACAATTATATGAAATATTATAAAGCGTTATCAATGGACATTAAATAAGATGGCTCCTATTCAATATAGAAACCATCTTAAAGCTGCATAATTAAATTTTTAACTTTTTTCTTTCTGTCTACTTGACAGGTGTAAGTTCAATCACTAACTTATTTTAATATTTTGTTTTTGTTTATTTTCTTTGTAGTTATGTCTAATAAGAACAAAACCAACACTAAGCATACTACCTAATACAAAGCCGATTGCAGTAACTAGCACCATGTTTTTTGGAACTTCAACATTTGGTAAAGTCAATGTTCTTACAGCGTTTTTAACCACTAAAGAATTATATTCTTCTACTGCTTGATTAGTATCAATAATAAGATCGTTTAAATCATTTACTGTTAATACTGTTTTATCTTCAAAGAAACTTATACTATCTTGATAATCTGTAGAAGACTTTTCTACTTCTGTAGGTAATTTAGTAATTTTTGATTGTAATAATTCTATTTCCGCATTAATACTAGCAATTTCATATTCATTTTCAACTAATTTTTCATATAATGTATTTAGATATGGATTAGTATCATATTGAATGTCAGTACCTGGAATAATAATTATATGTTCTCCACCTTTATAATTAGTTATTAATGTATTCAATTCAGTTTTAATGGTGGTTTTTTCTATTAAACTATTTTGTAACACATTAATTTGATTTTCATAACGAGCTTTTGATAAGTTAGTATTCTTAGAAATAATATAGTCTTGTGATTCTAAGCCAGCTAACATATCTTCCAGTGAAGTATTTTGAATTAGGTTCGAAATTACTAACAGATCTTCAAATGCATACCCATTACTACTTGTAAAATTTGAGCCTTCGAGTATGTTACGATCTAATGTATTATTAATTAAATTAACTTGTGCTGATAATATGTCGTATATATCATCATAGTCATATTCATCTAGTTTATCCAAGGATAACTCACGAATTATATCATTTCCAATAAATTTTTGCTCGAAGTCTTCACGGAATTTATCTAATAACTCCACATAAAGTTTTTTCCCTTGTTCTTCAGATATCCCTAAAGCACCAAAATTAAGTGACAATTTGAAATCAGTTGGATAATATGTCATTTTTTCCCCATCTTTAATTGATTGTTCAATTAAAGCAACTACATCATTTGGGACAATTCCTGTTATCACTAAATTATCTCTTAAATCACTAGCACTAATATTTGAAAGTTTTACTTCATCTACGGCATCATTTAAGACATGGGTTTGAAACATATTCTTATAATTAAATAACTGACCACTTGGATATTCACCGTCAGTTATTCCATCCCATTGTAAGGATATTACCATTGTAAGTTGAGCGTTTTTTTCATTATAAATCTTAGTGCCAATAATAGTAATAAACAAAACTAATAAAGTTGTAATAACTATAATAATTTTACCTTTCCATATAACCGAGAACAATTCTGTTAAACTAATAACATCTTCTTCATAATAAGCATCAGTATTAGTGTTTTTTTGTTCCATCTTTTCACCTCACTACAATATTCTTATAAATTATATCATTTTATGTCGAATAATGCAATTATAAAATTACTTTTAGCAATATATTCAAATATTAATTTTCATCTATATAATATAAAAATTTAATTATTTTCCAATAGTTAAAAAAATTTTTAGTGTTACTTTTCATCTTGATCTTTAAAAACTCTACATACTCTGCGATATAGAAAGATGATGATTTAGCGATTAATTATTTCGCCAACACTATATATAGAAAATAATATTACTATTAAAAAAAAGTACTAAAAAACCATTATATCACCTATTAATATAATGGTTTTTTATTGGAATTTAATTTA
>NSKI01000049.1 GCA_003586005.1 Haloplasmatales bacterium 4B
AATATAAAATAACTATTATTCCGAATGATTCATGGTTACAAGATAGTAGTCGAATTTATCCAGTTAAAATAGACCCAAGTCTGTTTCTTGCTTCTACAAGTGATATTCAGGATAAAACTATTCAATTAGGTAGTAGCACGTACTATGAAAATGAAGATAAATTATATGTTGGTAATTATGATATTTATCGTACATACATGAATTTTAATATCAGTGACATTATTGATTCAGCAACAATTGTTGATGCTTCACTTAATATTTATTATTCAAGTAATACTTGTACAACAACAAAATGTAAAATGATAATTACGGGAGTAGAAACGGAAGACTATGCTTCAATTGATGGAATTACTTATGAATATGAATATTACAGATTAGCATTTGAGCCTATGCATTTTAATTATAATATAACCAAACTTGTACAAAAGTGGTTATATGAGGGTAAAGATAATGGGATTTTAGAATTGAGATTTGAAGATGAAAGTGACGAAGGCTCAGTCACATTTAAGTCAATTAACGCCCTAAATGAAACTGAAAGACCGGTGTTAACTGTTACATACATCAATCAAATAGGGTTAGAATCTTACTGGACTTATCATGAATTAACTAATGGTGTGGGCACGGGATATGTAAATGATTATAGTGGAAATTTAACCTTTGTTCATCCTGATGTATTTAATATTAGCCATATTTATAACTCATTTAACAAAGATTTCAATATTGGGTATGGAAATGGGTGGAGAATCAATTTACATGAAGAAGCAGTTTATGATGATGACACAAATACCTATTATATAATAGATGGAGATGGTACTTACCGATATTTTAGTCTAAAATCTTGTTCTGAATTAGGCAGTGATGCAACAAACGCAACTTGTGCGATTGCGATGGATGGAAGTGGAGATTATTATGTTAGTGAAAATAATGAAAGTATTAAGTTAATCACAAAAGAAGCAGTAGAGTATACCTATTCACTTTATACATCAGGTTCAGATAGCGGATTATTTTTAAGTAATATTCATGATACGAGTACAAATAATTATTACAATATTTCGTATATATATAAAAATAATAATTTTGTGATAAGTGAAGTAGTCGATAAAATTGGAAATAAAGCGGTATTTAATTATGATAGTATGAACATGTTAGAATCAGTTGATTATAAAAGAAGAGATGATGATAGCTCACTAAAAATAATTGAATCTGTAGAATTCAGTTATACATTTAATGAATTAACACAATCAATTCGTAAATATAATTATAATCAAACTGGTTTAACTAGTGAGAGTACAAACTATATTAATTATTATGATGATAGAATTAGTTTTAATAATACATTATCTAATGAGATAGAATTTACCTTAAATCATAATAATCAAGTTACAGAAATAAAGGAATTTAAAAATAATGTACCTATAGGTTTTATTTCAATTAATTATGAATTTAAGAAAAAGACATTCACTGATTATAAAAATAATAAAATTCAATACTTATTTGATAATTATGGAAGAACGATTAATATATTAGATGATTTAGGAAATGCGGTCTATTATGAGTTTTATGCTTTAAATTTTGATGATGAATCTGTAAATTATAATCTTGTAAATAAAGTTGTAAATTCATCAATTCCACAAAAAACAGCAATTAATTTACTAAATAATCATAGTTTTGAACAAACAGAAGCTTTAAATGATAGTAATGGTTGGTACAGTAATTCTAGTGATGTAGCTATTTTATCTGAAGGTGTTTATGGAATTAATGCCTTAAAAATTAATGATTCAAATAAAGTGTATCAAAAAGTAGTGTTAGATATAGGAGAATATTCTTTAACGGGTTTTATTAAAAATAATGGAACAGGTAGTACAGGAGCTTATCTTAATGTTAGTGGCAATAATATTGAACAAATTAATATAAATGATTATATATTTCAAAGTGGCGGGTATAAAAGAGCTGCTACTAATTTTAAAGTCTTAAGTGATAATACAGAGGTTATAATTGAATTAGTTAATACAAATGATATAGCTTATTTTGATAATATTCAATTAATCGAAGGATTTATTGATACACGATATAATTTAATAGACAATCAATCATTTGAAGAAGGGCTAGATAGCCCTTGGGTTATTAATGATGGAATAAGTGTTGTGGATAATCCATTTACTGACAGTTTTTATGATGATGTATTAGGGGGAAAAATTGTTAAAATAATCTCAAATGAATTACAAGTACGTCAATTAAGTCAAACAATAGATACTAATTTAAAAACAAATTCATTTGTGGTTAGTGGATGGGGGAAGGCTAATCTAATCAGTGGGAAATCAGAATATTTACAAATTCGTGTTGATGTTAAAACAAAAGATGAAAATCAAATCGAAACAACTACGCCATTTATATTAGACTTTAATAAAGAAAATGATGATTGGCAATATATTGCAAGTCATATTAATTTAGAAATGACAGAAGATGAAAAAATAACAGAAATTAAGGTTAGTGTAATATATAAAGGTGAAAATGATGCATATATAGATGGATTGCAACTTTATGTGGAGAAGTTCGGAACTGATTATCAATATAATGAAAGTGGAAATGTCGTAGCTGAAACGGATGTTAATAATCAAAAAACTAGTTATGAATATTCAGGTAATAAAGTTACAAGCATTTCACCTGAAGGAGAAAAAAGAACAGATTTTACTTATAAAACAAATGGCTTAATAAATAGTGTGAAAAATAATTCTAAAATGACATTTACATACGATGAAAATGGTAATGTCATTAAAACTAGAGTTGGAGATACTGAATCGCAAACTACTTATGAGATAGTACCAGTATGCGATGATTATGGTTGTTATTTAGAAGGAAGGTATGTAACAACAACAGAGTATGATTACTTTGAAACAAAAGTTACTTATTCTGGATTTGGTCAATTTATTGATAAACAAATAGATGAGTTTAATAATACTGTTGATTTTGATTATGAAACCATTACAGGACTATTAAAAGAAGTGAGCGATGCGAAAGGATCAACTGTTTATGTATATGATAACTTTGGTAGGTTAACAAGTGTTTCAAAAGATAATATTGGAAATGAATATACTTATAGTGAAGGCAAATTAGAGACAATTACTGTAAATGGCAATTCATATAGATTTAACTATGATGAATATGACAGAATAGAAAAAATAGAAGTAGCAGATGAAACTTTGATGAGTTATTATTATAATACTTATGGAGATTATGTAACTTACCAAATGAGTAAGCAAGTATATGGTAATGACGATTATATTAGATTTGAATATGATAATGAAGATAGAGTTAGTAGTATTTATTTCAAGGGAAATAATGAAGAAACTGAAACACTTAAATATCACTATGAATATGATTCAAGTAATTTGCTTTCTGTGATAGATGATAATGTAAATGGAGTATCTTATTATTATAATTATGATACTTTAGGAAGATTAATTGGAATAACAGATTCAAATGGAAATAAAGTAAGTTACGATTATGATTATTTACATGGTGATTTAACTAAATTTTCTTCAAAAATAAATGATGAAACTAGAGAAACAAATTATATAAATGATTATGTTCAGGGAATATATGATAGGACAGAGTATGAGAGTAATGGCAATAATATCACTAAGCAATATAATTATGATTTTCACCTACTACAAAGATTACTTGGGTTTACAATAAATGTTGGAACAACAGAAATTTTTGAAGAAACGTATTATTACGATGATAATGAGGTTGTTAATGG
>NSKI01000050.1 GCA_003586005.1 Haloplasmatales bacterium 4B
ATGATGCTATATCAGAGGTTCAAACACAAACAAAAGTAAAAAAACCTTATGAATACCATCATATGGTTCCTCAAGGTGCAAAAGTTGGTTGTGAACAATGTGTGTATGCAAGGCAAATATTAGAAGATGTTGGTATTGGTGTACATGGTCCACAGAATATTATTATTTTAGAAAAAAATTATCATAGAAATATACATACTTTGGAATATAAAAATCGTTCATGTAATACTGTTATAGCTGCATATGAATTAGCAGGAAATAGTCCTTATTATCAAAGACTATATGTTGAAGCAGCACTAATGAAAATAAGATATGAAATTTTGATGTCCAAATAATTTTATATAGAGGTGACGATATGTTAGATAATGATGGTAAAATACTAAATACCTATGAATTAGTTTTCTCATATGATGGGAAAATCATTGCAGGTACAAAAGATGGAATAACGTTATATAATTCAAATGATCTTACAAAAATAATAAATTTTAACAAAGGTATTGAAATAAGCCATATTATATTTTCTAATAATAATAGTTTATTAGCAACAAAATGTACTCTAGGAACAATTAGATTGTATGACTTAAATGAATTAAAGTGGATAAATACATTTAAACCTTCGTATAAAGGTGACGGAAGTAATATTTTTTTTACCCCAGATGATAAATTTTTAATTGATGGTGATTGGGATGGGAACTTAAGAATAATAAGTTTAGAGTCTTATGACATAAAAATTATTAAAAAATATGAGAATTCTATCATTAATAACATACAATATGATGCTATTAACCGTTCATTTCATATTTTAATTCATAATAAGGGTGAAATTAGTTATTATCGTCCAGGCTATGATTATTTTTCAATTTGGAATTATGAAGATAGTAAATTCGGATTTAAATATGATACTAAATATATAAATAGAATATCTAATCTTGTTAGAATGACATACGATTATAAACGAAAAAGATATTTAGATATACAAAAAAATAGAAATAATATATACGAGTTAATTGTAGTAGATGAATTATTCTCAAAAATTATAAAAAAAGTTTCATTAGATGTAAAAAGCAGTATGCTAACAAAAATACAATTTTCACCGTTATTAAATATTTTACTTATATATATTGATAAAAAAATATATATAATTAATCCAGATGAATATAGTATAACTAAAATTATTTCCTTTGATGGTAATATAAGGTTTTCTAATGATGAAAAATATATATCTGTGTGTACTTCAAAGGGAGAAGGTTATATTACTAATTTAAAAAAATTGCTTCTGTTATAGATATTTCGGTTATAAAGAATAAATTTATTGGATTACAACTGGCTGAAAATAAAACTAAGATTATATGGTAGTAATTCGCAAATGTAAATTCTAGAAGGAGAAAAGAAAGCAACCTGAGACACTTTTTCACGTAAACATTCAGTAGTACATTTTTAAAGCGTAATACTAGGCGTACAGTATCCCAAACACACGTCGAGAGCGTCGTTTTGCTAGTCAAAAAATAAAAATAGCAGATTAAAGATGTCCAAATATAAAAGGGTTTCCCGACATTGAATAAATCATACAATTATTAAATTGATGATATCAATGTTAAAAAACCCTTAGTTTTTAAGAGACAGATTAGATAACAGGAGGTTGAATTGACAAAATATTTGTTTAATTTATTATCTCATCAAGATTCGGATAAACAATTATTTTTAGAATAATTATTGAGCATTAATACGAATTATTTTACAATTTAATTAATGATATATTATTAATTAGAAAGGGAGAAATATTATTGGAACTTAGTTAAAAGAACTATTAGAAGAAAACTCAAAAGAAAGTAAATTGAATAAAATAATACTTAATAAATTAATTGAGAGAATAGAGATATCACCGGCAATAAAAGTGGGTAAAGAAAGAATAAATGACATAAAAATCATTTACAATTTTATTGACATCACATTATAAAGATTAATTGGTAATAAAATATAGATTGTGTAAAGTAGTAGAGCTTAAGGTACCAAGCTCAGCTATGTACTTGCACAATCTTTTTTTGCATATAAAGCTAGATATAGGTATTAATAAAGGCATAAAGAACGTTGTATTATCCATTCAGGCATTTAAGGGTCAATAGGAATACATTGAGGATTTTTAATTACCTTTCAATATTATGAAAAACACTGTCCACAATCTACGTAAAGGTTATTAAAGTTAAAGGAGCCTTCCCAAATGAGAAAGAGAAACTAAAGTGATTTATTTACAATATTAAACTGTGAATACCAAGTGAAAACAGCGATTCCAAACTGGGCTAAAAACATGTGTGGGTTTAATTATGGATATATTTAAAAGAGCGAATTGAGAGTTACCTCTAATCCACTCTGATATTCTTCTACAAATTATACACAAAACAGTTGTTGAGAGTAGTTGATTTTTGGCATATATACCTGTAATATCCATTATATATATGGTATAATCAAATTAATCAATATTTAAAAATTTGAGGTCTGTTTTACAAGGATGTTGAAACAGGCTGGTACTATCTAAACAGTCGATATTATAATCCTGAAATTAGTAGATTTATTAATGCGGATGGATTAATTGGTAAAACTGGAGATATATTAGGCCATAATTTATATAGTTATTGTCAGAATAATCCTGTGATGATGGTTGACCCTAGTGGGTATTGGCCTAAATGGCTAAAAGCAACAATAACTGTAGCTGCTGTAGTAGGGGTAGTTGCATTAGCAGTAGGAGTCTCAGTTGCAACAGGAGGTGCTGGATCAGTAGCTGCCACAATAGCCATAACTTATGCAATAGGGGTAGTATCCAATGTGGCTGAGGTAGCAGTAGCTCAAGGAAAAAAGAGCAAAGCAGATGGTGATTCTAATAAAGAAATGTGGGATGACATTATTGAATCCACAAATAAAAACTTAGAAAAAATAATTACTCAAAAAACTGGTGGGAAAACACTAGGTTATATGTCTCCTGCTGCTATAGAAACTTTAAAATTTGGCAATAGTATTCGAGGTGTTAGTTTAGCTCAAACTAAAGATATTATGATGTTGGAGACTGGTTATACTTTGAAATCTAAATTACTTTCTGTAGGTACTGAAACAGCTAAATATCGTGTGACGAATTTTTCAGCAATAATGTATGCAAAAGCTACACCAACTGGATTAGCAATTTCATATGGTTTTGCTGCTATGAATGTTGCATTATTAGGAAGAACTATTTTTAGTGAACCAGATTATAATAAGTGGGATTTACGTTAAACTGTAATAATTAGGCAAGTCCTCTGACTAAAGGGGGCCTAATTTTAAATATTAAATTAAAAATTTAATGTTAAAATATTTTTAAAAGGAGAATGTAATATGGAGATAAATGTTCCAAAATATTATTTTATTTATTTTTTTATAAAAAATTTAATTTATAGTCACGGTTTAATAATTCTAATGATAATTTATAAAATATTTGATGATTTAACGATAAGAAACGATCATAAAATTCAATTACATATATTAATAGATAAAAGT
>NSKI01000051.1 GCA_003586005.1 Haloplasmatales bacterium 4B
TTTAGGTTAAGTCCTCGAACTATTAGTATCAGTCAGCTACATGTGTCACCACACTTACACTTCTAACCTATCTACCTTGTAGTCTTCAAGGGTTCTTACTTCTTTATGAATGGGAAATCTCATCTTGAGGTGGGCTTCACGCTTAGATGCTTTCAGCGTTTATCCCTTCCATACGTAGCTACCCAGCTATGCCCCTGGCGGAACAACTGGTACACCAGCGGTATGTCCATCCCGGTCCTCTCGTACTAAGGACAGCTCCTCTCAAATTTCCTACGCCCACGACGGATAGGGACCGAACTGTCTCACGACGTTCTGAACCCAGCTCGCGTACCGCTTTAATGGGCGAACAGCCCAACCCTTGGGACCGACTTCAGCCCCAGGATGCGATGAGCCGACATCGAGGTGCCAAACCACATCGTCGATGTGAACTCTTGGATGTGATCAGCCTGTTATCCCCGGGGTAGCTTTTATCCGTTGAGCGACGGCCCTTCCATTCGGCACCGCCGGATCACTAAGCCCGACTTTCGTCCCTGCTCGACTTGTTGGTCTCGCAGTCAAGCTCCCTTATGCCTTTGCGCTCTTCAAATGATTTCCAACCATTCTGAGGGAACCTTTGGGCGCCTCCGTTACTCTTTAGGAGGCGACCGCCCCAGTCAAACTGCCCACCTGACAATGTCCCTCAACCCGTTTAGGGCTGTAGGTTAGAATTCCAGTGCAACAAGGGTAGTATCCCAACGTCGACTCCTCCAATACTAGCGTACTGGTCTCTTTGTCTCCTACCTATCCTGTACATGTTACACCGAAACTCAATATCAAGTTACAGTGAAGCTCCACGGGGTCTTTCCGTCCTGTCGCGGGTAACCTGCATCTTCACAGGTACTATGATTTCACCGAGTCCACCGTTGAGACAGTGCCCAAATCGTTACGCCTTTCGTGCGGGTCAGAACTTACCTGACAAGGAATTTCGCTACCTTAGGACCGTTATAGTTACGGCCGCCGTTTACTGGGGCTTCAGTTTAATGCTTCGTTTCCTTACATTTCCCCTTAACCTTCCAGCACCGGGCAGGCGTCAGCCCCTATACTTCACCTTTCGGTTTAGCAGAGACCTGTGTTTTTGTTAAACAGTCGCTTGGGCCATTTCACTGCGGCTTATCTTTCAATAAGCACCCCTTCTCCCTAAGTTACGGGGTCATTTTGCCGAGTTCCTTAACGATGGTTCTCTCGCGCGTCTTAGGATTCTCTCCTCGCCTACCTGTGTCGGTTTACGGTACGGGCACCTCTATAATTAGCCCTAGAAGTTTTTCTTGGAAGCTTGACCTCAGGTGCTTCGCATCATTCTGCTATCTTTTACAGCTCAAATTCTTTGTAAAGCGGATTTGCCTACTCTACTTCCTCGCTGCTTAGACCCACTATTCCATCTGTGGGCTCACCCTAGCCTTCTCCGTCACTCCTTCAGTTATAAAGGTGGTACTGGATTGTCTACCAGTTGTCCATCGGCTACGCCTTTCGGCCTCACCTTAGGTCCCGACTTACCCAGAGCGGACGAGCCTTCCTCTGGAAACCTTAGGCTTTCGACGGATAGGATTCTCACCTATCTTATCGCTACTTACACCGGCATTCTCACTTCTAACATCTCCACTAGTCCTCTCGGTCTAGCTTCTCCGTTGTTAGAACGCTCCCCTACCATCCCATTACAGAATCCGCAGTTTCGGTAAAACGTTTAGCCCCGGTACATTTTCGGCGCAGAGTCACTCGACTAGTGAGCTATTACGCACTCTTTAAATGGTGGCTGCTTCTAAGCCAACATCCTAGCTGTCTATGTGTCTCCACATCCTTTACCACTTAACGTTTATTTTGGGACCTTAACTGGCGGTCTGGGCTGTTTCCCTTTTGACCATGGACCTTATCACCCACAGTCTGACTCCCGTTTTTCCCTTACTGGCATTCGGAGTTTGATTACACTCAGTACCTCGAGGTGAGGCCATCGTGTATTCAGTGCTCTACCTCCAGTAAGTATTTAACGAGGCTAGCCCTAAAGCTATTTCGGGGAGAACCAGCTATATCCGAGTTCGATTGGAATTTCACCCCTAGCCACATGTCATCCGGGCCTTTTTCAACAGGCTACGGTTCGGGCCTCCAGTTGGTTTTACCCAACCTTCACCCTGCACATGGCTAGCTCACCCGGTTTCGGGTCTACGACATAATACTCTTCGCCCTATTAAGACTCGCTTTCGCTTCGGCTCCGGTTTTTCTCCTTAACCTTGCACTATATCGTAACTCGCCGGTTCATTCTACAAAAGGCACGCCATCACTCTTTAACGAGCTTTGACTATTTGTAGGCACACGGTTTCAGGTTCTTTTTCACTCCCCTCCCGGGGTTCTTTTCACCTTTCCCTCACGGTACTGGTTCACTATCGGTCACTAGGTAGTATTTAGCCTTACGAGATGGTCCTCGCTAATTCCGACCAGATTCCTCGTGTCTGGCCGTACTCAGGATCCCACTAACTTCCTCTCAGTATTTCAACTACAGGACTCTCACCTTCTTTTGTTGACTTTCCCACGTCATTCGTCTATACTGAAATTCTTTATTTCGTGGTCCTATTACCCCATGTTTCCATGGTTTGGGCTCTTTCCCTTTCGCTCGCCGCTACTTAGGAAATCGATTTTTTCTTTCTTTTCCTCCAGGTACTTAGATGTTTCAGTTCCCTGGGTATGCCTCCTATTACCCTATTTATTCAGGTAATGGTTATAGGATATTACTCCTATAGGGTTCCCCCATTCGGATATCACCAGATCTGCTTACTTACAGCTCCCTGATGCGTTTCGCCGTTCGTTGCGTCCTTCTTCGGCTCCTAGTGCCAAGGCATCCTCCGTGCGCCCTTTTTAACTTAACCTAAGTTATTCTAAATCGGTTGATTTAGTCTTTTACGCGCATTATTTCTATGCTTTAGCTTTTATAACCTTAGTTATATTTCCATATTCCCTCAGTTATATTTTCTCTCTTACATTATCCAGTTTTCAAAGATCAATT
>NSKI01000052.1 GCA_003586005.1 Haloplasmatales bacterium 4B
CCTAATACATAATATAAATTGGCATTAAAATTTATTCATATTTATTGGATAATCTATGCTAAAATGATATAATATTTATGATAAATAATAATTGGAGTGATTAAATGTTAACTATTATTAATAATAAAAATAATCCCTACTATAATTTAGCTTTAGAAGAATTTGTATTAAAATATTTAAATATTGATGATGATTTTATATTGCTTTGGCAAAATGAGCCTTCAATTATTGTTGGACGTAATCAAAATACTATTGAAGAAATCAATTATCAATATGTTAAAGAAAAAAATGTGAATGTAGTAAGGCGTATTTCTGGTGGTGGTGCAGTATATCATGATTTTGGAAATCTAAATTATTCTTTTATAACAAAAAGTGTTAATGATAGTATTAGCAATTTTATAAATTTCACACAACCTGTTATTAATCTTTTAAATGAACTTGGAGTAGAAGCTATATTTTCAGGAAGAAATGATATAACTGTTTCAGAAAAGAAAATTTCTGGAAACGCGCAATGTTATTACAAAAATAAAATGCTTCATCACGGAACAATTCTTTTTAATTCAAACTTAGATACAATATCGGAAGTACTTCGTGTAAAGCAAGATAAAATTGCATCTAAAGGTATAAAATCTATAAGAAGTAGAGTAACAAATATTTTACCTTATCTTGAAGAAAAAATAACTATTGATGAATTTAAAGGTAAATTATTATCATTTATTCTAGGTTATAACGATATTTCGAATTATATATATCAATTAACAGAAGCCGATTATAATAAAATTGATGAATTAATGAACCAAAAGTATCTTACTTGGGAATGGAACTATGGTGAGTCACCAAATTTCGATATTCAGAAATCTTCTCGTTTTGTTGGTGGTAAAATTGATATTCGCTTAAATGTAAAGAATGGAATTATAGAAGACTGCCGAATCTTTGGGGATTTCTTTGGAAATAAAGATATTTCACTCCTTGAAAAGAATTTGATTTCTAGTCGATTTGAAGAATCAGCAATCAGAACGCTGCTAAATAAAAATAATTTAAATGACTATTTGTTTCAGATTACGATAGATGATTTTATTAACTGTTTATTCTATTAATGTCAAGTTTCAACATAAAACTTAAAAATACTGAAAATTCAGTATTTTTTTTTATTATAAGAAACAAAGGAGACATTTTTTAGACAAGCGTGAGCATTATGAAGCTACTGATATTAAATCATTAAAGTTTAAATTAAATGATTATATGAATTATTATAATCATAAGCATAATCAATGGACATTAAAAAAGATGGCCCCTGTGTAATGAACTGCTCCCTGTCAAGTGGACAGTGTAAATAATTAAAAATATTAACTTACTAAGGCTTGATTCCGATATTCCATCGGTGTTAAGCCTTTTAATCTTGCTTGAAATCTTTTGTTGTTATAGAGATCAATATATTCTTCAATCGCTTTTTTTATTTCTTCAATACTATAAAACTTATTAAGATAATACATTTCTGCTTTCAATGTGCCCCAAAATCCTTCCATTGGTCCATTATCGATACACCTTCCAACTCTGGACATACTTTGAGTTGCCTTAGCTTTATCTAGTTTAGTCTTAAATACCTTACTTGTATATTGAAATCCTCGATCGCTGTGAAACAATGGTTTAGCTCCTGGATTAGCATCAATTGCCTTATCAAATGTTTCATTTACTAATTGGTTATTATTCGATGTTCCAATGACATAAGATACAATGCTACCGTCATATAAATCGATAATTCCACTTAAATATACTTTTTTTGTTGTTCCAATTGCTTTAAATTCTGTGACATCAGTTAACCATTTAGTATTAGGTGCCTCTGCTTTGAACTCTCTATTCAATACATTTTCAGCTGTTATTTGGGGTTTTGATTTAATGTATCCTTTTCTCTTTCGTCTTATCTTTGCGGAAATTCCTATGAGTCCCATAAGACGTCTTATACGTTTCACGTTGTATTGTCTTTGATTTAATCGATTAACCCATAGAGTCATTCTACGATAGCCTAAAATCCCTTTAAATTTATCATGATATTCTAAGATGATTTGACAGAGCTCCTGATTTAATCTCTCTTTTTCAGTTTCTTCTCTATTAAGCCATTTATAATAAGAACTACGATTTAAATCTAGTATTTCGCACATTGTATGTATCGGATATCCTTTTTCTTCATTTAATTCCTTTATCGCGAGGTATTTCGCTTCTTGCCGAACTTTGCTGAACTTAGCCTCCTTTCTACCTCTTCCAACTTTTTTAATACTTCAGTCTCCATTTCTAATCGCTCAGTCTTATCTTTTAAGCGTTGATTTTCTCGTTTTAATTTTTCTATTTCAGTTAAATCAGATTCATCCTTATTTCTTCCTCTACGATCTTTTAGTCCTTCTTGACCTTCCTTAATGTATTTTTTTACCCAATTGTAAACTTGACTATAAGGAAAGTTATAATGTTCAGCTGTTAATGTATATGATTTATCATGCTTTATACAATATTTTACGATTTCTAATCTTTCTTCATAAGTTGTTTTTCTTGATTTAGTCATATAGACATCCCCCTTAGGATTGTAATCTTTAATTTCTATATGACTATTATAACGTATAAACCATTTCCGTAGTGTTTCAGCACCATAAATTCCGTGTTTTTTTGCGATTTCATCAAATGAACCTAAATCATTTAGATAATCATTAATAGCTGCCATTTTTAACTCTTTAGTATATGTTTTATTCCTTGGTTTATAATCAAAGGCTCTATCACCAAAAGCTTCATAATTGATAAACCATCTTCTGATAACCGATTTGTAACATCCTAATTCATTAGATAGTTGATTAAAAGATTTTAATCCATTATTATATTCTTTAACTGCTTTTAATTTGGATAGGTTATAATTAATTGGACAGAAAATATATAGACATGTTAAAATATTAATAATAAAAAAAGGATGGTATT
>NSKI01000053.1 GCA_003586005.1 Haloplasmatales bacterium 4B
CAAATACCATCCTTTTTTTATTATTAATATTTTAACATGTCTATATATTTTCTGTCCAATTAATTATAACCTATCCATTTTTTCTATATAATCACATGCTACATCTCATAGATACGCTAATTAAGATATACTCAAATTATATTCTTTTCTTAAAGAACGCACAATTTGACCGAACTTTATATTTATTGACCTTTTATTAGTCTTCATAATTTACACCTTTTCTTTAGTATATATGTCCCACCAAACTTTTCTACATACCATAAGTAGCAAGTGCAATCGAAAATAATGAATTATCAAGCAAATATTATAAATATGTACAAGAGCCATATAATTTACAGTATGATAGGGTTCTTTTTATTTTATAGATTACTATATTAAATAAAGGAGGACATTTTATGACAAAACAATCAAAGAAGAAAGTAAAAGAAGATACAAAAAAGAAGACACCAGTCGTATCGCAAATGGATATCATACGTGATATTCAAAAGAAACTAAAGTGGTTAACACTTGAAGAAATCTCACAAATAATAAATTTAGAACACGATATAACAATCAAGTATCTACGTAAAGGCAAAAAGGTATTAAAGCATAATTACTTAATCCTTACACCACGTGAATTACCTGGAAAAGAAATGTACTCACCAATTGCAGGTAAATCAATAACTGTACCACCAAAGAAAACAGTGAGTGTAAGATTAGGTAAGAAATTAAAAGAAGGTATAAATAATTAAAATAGTGTTAATTCAGATGATATAGTACTTCTTTAATTAGAAGAAAGTGAGGGAGTTATATGTATAGTGATTTAATACAATTAATTACAACTTGTATTGCATTAGAAACTAAAACAGTAGAATTGATTGACAATGAAGTGAGTAGATACAATGATGAAACGAATGACATCGAAAATAATTATACACTAGAGGAGTTTGCACTATTTCGTAAACAATGTAGTGACAACATACAAGTGTTACAAGAAATATTAGAAAAGGTAAAAGCAATAACATATATACCAATATAAAAAGGCGTTAGTTCTAGTGAACTAGCGCTTTTTTCATTATTAAGAATAACAAGGAGTGAAAAAAAATGTTAAATCAATTTGTAATAGTAGGAAAAATTGTTAAAGAGCCTAAGGTAAAAGAAACAAAGGATGAAAAACAGGTAGCCAATATTGTACTAGCAGTCAAGCGTAGTTTTAAAAACGAAGAAGGTAACTATGATACCGACTTCATACCGTGCACATTGTGGTCAGGAATTGCTATCAGTACAGCGAAACATTGTAATAAAGGGAGCATAATCGGTATAAAAGGAAGACTTACAACACGTAACCATTAATTAAGAGATGGTTCTGTATTCAGTTACCCAGAAGTAATAGCTAAAAAAGTAACATTTGTATCAAAACCTAAAGAAGAAGGTGCTACAACGGATGAATGAAATGTTAAAGCCACTATATGAGTATGAAATCATGAACCTAAACAACCTCTATGACTTAAGCGATCATGAAATAACAATGGTAAAAGAACTTGTTGAAGTATTAAATGAACTAGGAGAAGACCTGTCTATCATAGAAGGAATTGAGAATTTGTTACAACTCACAAGAAGCATAGAAAAGAATCGTGACTTTACATACTTAGCAATTTGGTTACAAAGCAAATTAGAGTTGTCATTTGATTATGAACGATTTATAGGTATATATGATAGTATTAATCGATATGATTTCTATGAGATTAATGATTATATAATCTATACTGAAGATGCTGATTTAGAAGTTGTATTTAGTGAAGAATTAGAAAGATAAGTTTCTCAATGCAGTGTAATGGAACAAGGCAAGTTTCATCCATCTACACTTGGCACTTCTCGACGGGAATAAGTTTGGACTGAAAGATATAAAGAATAAGAATAGATGGAAGAGTATTTAAGAACTGAGCACGATAAAAATGTTTCAATATTAAAAATAAGGGACCATGTACACTTAAACAATTAAGAGCAAGATTCGAAAATGAGCCAGTTTATTTAGAAAAATTATTAACTTGTTCATCAATTGCGGAAGAGGATTCTAAGGGGTTCCCTGTGTGTGTACCTTCTCGTAGCAGGCTAATTAAATATATAATAAAAGGTAGAGAAGTTATAATCCAATTTTCATAAATATTACCAGTTAGAGTATAATCAAAATATAATAATTTATTTCAATTTATGTCTTTTTGTCATTTCAAAATTAGGAAGAGAATTTATGGAGTGAGTGAAAAGTAAAACATGCAAATTATTGAAGTAACCAGTTTTGCTATAATGCAATATCTTTACTTATTTAAAAATTTATGCTTTTATTTTATAATTTAAATAAAAGTTTTTGAAGCCTTAAGAAAAAATAATTTTTTATGGTGTATATATAAATGAAGTAATTATTAAAAAATTACTCCATCATAAAAAATTATAAAGGAGTGAAATTGTATGTCCGAAGAGTTTAAAAAATTTCTGAAAAAAAAGGAGTATCTAATCAAGACCGCGATAAAAAGGTTAAATATCTATACTAACTATAATGAGTTTTTTCATGTTGGAACTATAGCTTTATATTACGCAATTAAAAATTACGATATAACAAAAGATAAATATAAGAATTTTGATATTTATGCTTATTACATTATTATAAATTTTTTAAAAAATGAACTAAAGAGAATAAACAAATACAGTAAAATTGAAATGTTTATTGACTTATATCAAAATGACTATTTAGCTCCAATTATTGAAGATGAT
>NSKI01000054.1 GCA_003586005.1 Haloplasmatales bacterium 4B
AATGCGGATGGATTAATTGGTAAAACTGGAGATATATTAGGCCATAATTTATATAGTTATTGTCAGAATAATCCTGTGATGATGGTTGACCCTAGTGGGTATATCTGGAAAGAAATCGATTTCATATTTAGTAATACAAAAATCCAAGAGGAGGTTATTTGGGAATCGTTCAAACCAATTTATGAGCAAGCAAATAATAAAAATGGAAATTATGGTAATGGTGGAGATGCTAGGTTATTATTTTTTGGTTTGGAAGGTCCTAAATTGACCAACACAGGTTTAGGAGTAATTGATTTCAAGCTTGGTTTACTAAATTTTGAACAAGATTATAATGGTTTTGACTTTGGTTTCGATTTGTTTTCTACGGATGTTAGTGCTGGATTAAATACTAATTTAATTGGCGGTGAAGCTATGGCATCTGTTATTAAAGGGCGTGGTGTATTTGAAATCCCAGTTTTCGGGGATAAATTAGTGATTGGTGGGGAAGTTAATTTTCTAACAACTGGGTATAAGTTTAAAATAAAAAATGGGATATTAGAACTTGGTGCAGGTTTCGGTTTATTAGGAGGATCCTTTATTTTAGGGTTAAAGGATTAGACCAAATATATATATGTATATATATAAGAAAGGGTGTTAGAGATGAATGAAGTAATTATTAATGGTCTCATGTATTTAATGTGCATTGTACTATCTGTTATAACTATAATAGTTTTTACGAAAATATCAAAATTGATGGATATACTAGGAAAAATTATAGGAATACATTACATAAGAAGTAAAAGCAAAGAATATTTTAAGTCAAAATTATCTTATAGATTTCTAAATTTAACTAGTACTTTTACACTCTATATTTGGTTATTTTCTACTATATATTTATTTTACAATTTCTTGTTTCGCTTTAATTTTGAATATCTAATATGGTCAATTGAGATTTTTATTTTAGTACCTCTACTATATCGAGCAAACATAATTTTTCAGATGTTTATTCACAAAAAGAAATAAATGAAATGATAGGAGATTCTAAAACAATCTATAAGGATAACGGTGAGTGGGTACCTAAAACATTTAGCCCCGAAGGCTTAGTTATAGGTGGAAATTATTATATAGGATTTTATGGATCAGGTTTTCCATGGCAAACTGATTATGTAAAAGTTGATTTAACTAACATTTAATTTAAAGGGCGGGGAAATAATTAATTCAATATTTAAAATTAAAGGGGAGAGAAAATGAGAGATAGTATAAAAAAAGAAGTGCAATATTTTTTAGAAATTTTTATTGGTTAGTAATTATTATATTATTTATATTATGGAATTTTAAGTCAATGGAACGCTATATTAAATTTTTTAAAGAAGATGAGGAAATAATAAATGGATATTTAACAGGTGGAGATTTTGTTAATATGTATACAATATCGCCTGGAAGTTATTGGATAGGGGTATTTGGTATATTTTTAATTGTATTTATTTTTATTTTATTAAGTAATTCATCACTTTCTTATTATATTGATAGAGAGCGTTGTTTTGCTAGTCAGTAAATAGAAATAATAACTTGATAATGTCCATATATAAAAGGGTCATCAAGTGCTTTGATTTGGTCAAAGATATAAAGTGTAAATGTCAATAATAAAATGTAGAATTTTAGCGGTTAAAAATGTAGGTAAATTATTGCTGTTGTTTCGTTGTTTCCATAAATGCTAATTTGTCTTTTATGCGATAGGATTTACCTGTTATTTTTATTATAGATGAATGATGAACTAGTCGATCAATTATTGCTGTAGCGATTATGTTATCTCCGAATACTTCACCCCATTTGCTAAATGGTTGGTTTGTTGTAATGATGGTTGATTTCTTTTCATATCGCTTTGCTATTAATTGGAAGAAAATATCTGAATATTTTTTCTCAATAGGTAAATATCCAATTTCATCAATAATTAAAAGCTTATATTTAGAGTAATGTTTTATGATATATTCATGACGATTCTCCGCATGAGCTTTTTTAATTTTATCGATTAAGTCATTAAAGTGAATAAAATAAGTGCTGATCCTTTTACTACTAGCTTCAATTCCGATTGAAGTAGCTAGATGCGTTTTACCAACTCCAGAAGAACCAATAAACAATATGTTATGATGCCCCTCTAGAAATCTTAACGTACATAAATCTTTGATTTCCTGTTTTTTAACACTTGGTTGATATATAAAATCAAAATCATGAATTGTTTTTAGATAAGGGAAATTACTAACTTTTATATTTACTTCAGCTGCGCGTTTTTCCCTAAATTCAATTTCTTTGTTTGTCAGTTCTAATAATGATTCACTGAGTGACTTATCTTTTGTCTTTAACTCTTCTAGATGAATTGGTATGTATTCCTTAATTCGGGTTAATTTTAGGTTTTCTAAATTGTTTATTAATTTTATATATGTGCTCATTTTTCCTCCTTATAAATTGTCATACATTGAGATATTATTGTTGATGAACTCTTCTATATCTTCATCGCGATAATGACTCAGAGCGTCTGATTTTAAGATTTCAACCATATCTTCTTTATCATAATTTAAAAATCTATTGTTAATTTTGTGTTCTTTTATTAATTCTTTGTTATAATATATTGGATTGTCAACACTTATTAGGACAATTTTTATAAGGAGTGATTTCTTTTATATTCAACCGGACTTAGATAGCCTAA
>NSKI01000055.1 GCA_003586005.1 Haloplasmatales bacterium 4B
AAGTGTAATAAATATTATCAGTTGACACTAATACATTATTAACATAATGCATTACTTGTTCATTTATGACTTTATCCCCTTCTAAATAATAGAAGTATTCATCATAATTAGAACTTACTATCCTTTTGTTTTTGTAGATTGCAAATAACCAGATCTGATTTAGACCTGGTTATTTTTGATTTACATTATTTTTAATATTTACGAGAACAATGAAGTAAAGTCTTCGTTTTACACAATTATATTGTACAAATGTTCTTTGTATTAATGATTCCTCTAAGTCTTGCTTAACACTGTTCCATCTGTAACCAATATAAATTCATTTTCATTTATAGTAACTTAATAATTATTATTATAGTTGATAATTACTCAAATCTTAAAAAGTATATTATAATAGATTTCTCAATAATACTTCTGTTTAATGCTACTTTAATAATATAATATCATTTTTTAAGGTAAAATGGAATTATAAAAGGGGGGTCGTTTTCACTAAAATACACATACCTTTACGCATAATGCTATACAAATACGCAAAACTGTAGTTATTATTTTGCTAGTACGACCCCCATAAGAAAAATGTCCCCCATACTCTCGGTATGAGGGAACATAATTATATCTTTAAATTAGTGCCTAATGTTTAAGAAACTAAATATATAGCTTATTTTCTTACTAGCAATACGACACTCTCAACGTGTGTTTAGAGTGTTATGTTGCTAATAATACGCGAAAATAAGAGTTTTTGCGTAATTGTACGATCCCCCTTACCAAAATCACTAAGGGGGGTCGGAAATTAATAGAAAAATTACTTTTACGCAATTTAAAATAGGAATGTAAGTTTTGTGACTTGATAAAATTAAGATGTAAACCTTGTTGAACATTTGCCCATCAGCTTTGATAAAAAAACCTAAATAATTCTTTAAGATTTTATTTACAATATCTTTTATATCAACTATTAAGGAAAGCTCTTCTTTCGCTCTCCTTATATATCAGTTAAAATTACTCTTTATTTCTTTTTTGATATAGGAAATATTAAGCTTAGTACTAAAAATATTATTGAAATACTAAAGCTAATAGTAATAACATAATAAAGCCATAAAATTTCTTTTAAATTTCCATTAAATAAACAAAGTGATAAAACTAATAAGTTATCTATTAAAAGAAAAACTTTTAATTTTATTTTCATTTTCCCCTCCTATTTAAATAAATCATAAAATGCAAATCCTATTACTCCAGCGCTTCCTACTATTGATGCGTAACCACCAACCTTTGTTAATAAAGTTGGGTCTGGTACTATTAACAATGCTACTCCACCACAAATACCTCCAACACCTGCTATTATTACATTTCAACATTATCGCATGCTTCAAATACAATTAAATCGTGAAAAAGGAATACAGATATCACGACATTTAATTAACTGTTCTCTTTTTTCAAACAATCAATTAGATTAGTGAAAGACTTATCGAAAATACACTCATTATTGTTTTTATTTATTTCTTTATATATTTTCAACCATAATTGTTCGTAATTTTTCCACATTTTGCTTATCTTCATCTTTCTATTATATAAATTATACAAATGCAAAGCTTGCTTTTTGCATTCTACTTTGGTTATTTCTTTCCATTTCATATCAAAATTAAATACGTTAAATATCAGTTCTATGTGTAATTCTTCTGATTTAATAGATACTTTCCATGTAAAGAGAACACTGGTTACCAACACTGCAGAAAGAAAAGCAAATATAGACCCTCTTATATAATCTATATATATTATAAACCAAGTAGTTACTATACCAATAACAATGATATATATGAACATATTCCTTAATTGATAAAGCATTTTAAGCTTATAAACGTTCATAAAATTATTTCACCTCTAGTCAATATTTAATTTGTCATACAGATAATTTTGCCCCTCTTCTACATAATACCCTCCTCCCATAACAAGACCTAATCCTGCAAAAGACACTAATAAAAATGCTGGATTAGCAGTTGCTGCAGTAGCACCTACTCCAGTTACTACTAGGGTTGCTCCAATATAACCAAGACCTACTTGTGCACCAAGACCCACGAGTTGAATTCCTGTTTTTTCAATTCTTTGTAATCTAGTATTATTACTATCTTCATTAAACCAAGTGTTACCTATATCAAGAGCACCAGTTGCAACTATTAAAATTGAACTTAGCGTTTTTAGTTGTTTGATACAATTTATTGTACCTTTAGCTGAAAAACTAGAACCATATAAATTTGTTATTAATGAGGGAACTAAATCAGAAGCAGCAGGAATTGTAAAAGAATTATCCGGTACTTCATTTAACCAACATCTTGTATCATTATACGCTTCACTTACCCAATCTGAAGTATCAGCGTAAGCTCCACTTACCCAATCACTTGTTTTTTTTGCAGCCTTATTCACCCATTTTGGCCAGTACCCACTAGGATCAACCATCATCACAGGATTATTCTGACAATAACTATATAAATTATGGCCTAATATATCTCCAGTTTTACCAATTAATCCATCCGCATTTATAAAT
>NSKI01000056.1 GCA_003586005.1 Haloplasmatales bacterium 4B
ATCAGCTGGTGTAGTAGCTGGAGCTTTAGTATCTACTTATGGTGGTTCAGCAGCGCTTGCAGGATTAGCAGCATCAGCTGTTACCGTAGGAACAGTAACAACAGGTGTTTTGATAGGTGCAACTGGCGCTAGTGATGCTGGAGAAGTTATTAGTGGTCATAATGTTATACGAGATGATATCCTTGGCGGTAATCAAGAAAATTATGATGCTCTCAAAATAGGCTTATATACAGCCGGAGCTGCTTCAATGGCTCTTGGCGCTATGGATAGGACAAAGGGAGCGGGTAATGCTGGTCAAGGTTTTGACACATTTAAAGCGGCTAAGAAGCATTTAGAATCACCTGGCGAAGGTAAGCAATGGCATCATATTGTTGAACAGTCACAAATAAAAAAATCTGGCTTTAGCCCAACACAAATTCATAATTCAAATAATCTAATAGCAGTTGATAAAGCAACACATGCAAAAATAAGTGGTTATTATAATACAACTACATTTGATTATACAAATGGAATGAGCGTAAGAAATTGGCTAACTGGTCAAAGTTATCAATCTCAATATGATTTCGGAATAAATGTTTTAAGAAATTTTGGAGTGATACGATGAGTAAATTATGGAATAAAAGTGAAATCTTAAATCAGTATATTGGTAGCGGCATTATTATGTATAAAGCAACACTAGAAGGTGATTTTAAGACCAATAATAAAGAAGGAAAAAAAATAATTGAAGTATTTAAATATTTAGAAAATAATATTGAAGTAGCAATTGATACATTACCAGTACTATTCTCAAATGATAATGTAGTAACTAGAACTAAAGCTGCAGCGCATTGTCTTGCACTAAAAGTTCTTATATCTGAAGCAGAAAGTATTTTAGAAGAAGTATCAAAAGATAAAAAATTAGGAATTTTTAGTTTTAATGCTGAAATGACATTGAAGTTTTGGAAAGAAAAAGGGCAAATAGTAGTATATCAAAAATAAAGTAAATAGCAAACTCTAGTACATCACTTTCGCAATACTATGTAAATAACCAAGCAAACCACTATAATTGGTCACTGCTGGGTTTCTTATAAAACAAATATCTAAGAAAGAGATCAGGGAGCGACAGAATCAAGATAAGGTGTAAGTGTTTAAGCTAAGGGAGCGGGTAATACTAAGTTTCCATCTAACCCAAAAGATTTTAATCCAAATGGGTTAACTAAAAACAGTTATAATAATGGAAAAATTATTAAATGGCAAGAAAATGGAAATGGGAAAGCAGTTTTTGAATGGAACTATAAACATGGACCAAATCAATTTGACCATTACCATATAACTCCTGATGGAAAATCAAGATTAGTACATCCGATAACAGGAGATACACATTTGTACCCTGGTGACTCAATAACAATTGACTTTCTAAAATATTTTAAAGGGAGATAAATTCATATGAAGATTTTAGAATTAAATAGTAAAAATATGAAATGTATAGAAGAATTTATATTACCTGATAGTGAAATTGGGACTATACAAATAGATTACACAAATCATAATGTAGTCCTACCAATTAAAATAATTGAACCTAGATTCAAGTTAATTGAAAAAAGTTTATTTTTTGAAAACGTAAAAAAATTTAAAATTGATATATTAGAACCATGGGGAGAAGGTATCTATATAAATGATTATTTATGTGATATTGATCTAATAAATAATGAAGAATTTATAAACATATCCATCACCTTGAATTCTGGTGATAATATTGAAATTACTTTTAAAAAATTACGTTTTCTTGAAAATATAAGAAATAAATAAAATAATGAAATAGTTACTTATTTGTTAACCCAGCAAACCACTAACACTGGTCACTGCTGGGTTTCTTTTTATACATTTAATATACAAATTAAATAATAATGTATTTATAAAATAATATATTTAGAATAAGTTAAAGGAGGTTATAAATATGCCAGATTTAATTAATATCCGATTAACCAAAGATTGTCCTGAAGTATACTTAATGGATGAAACCGCTAAAGCACTTGGAATATCAAGAAATGAAATGATCATACGTGTGATTACTTTAATGGTTAACTTTGATAAGACATTCTATAAGAAATTTGAAAAGTACAGTGAAACTGTTAAAGTTCCGATGCATTTTGCGATTCAAAATATGATTATTAAAAGATGGGTGTAATTTATTAAAATAAAACTGTCACTGTATGAACAATGACAGTAATAAAATTTTTTATCCAATAACTTGGCTTGCTTAAAAAACTGGATAAACAAATTTTTACCAATATCGAGAAGACTAAATACACTGAATATAATTATTTCTTAGAAGGCGATATGGTAATATTTGAAGAAATTAAAGAATACACTAACAACATTTT
>NSKI01000057.1 GCA_003586005.1 Haloplasmatales bacterium 4B
AATTAAATATAGAGATTATCAACGAGAAATAAGAAATTCACAAATACAACGTGCCCAAAAGACAATAGCTACTAACCTATAAATGTCAATATAAGAATGTACATTTTTGATCATTTAATTATGTACATTTTTAATTTTCATCAATAAAGTAATCTTTAAGTCGATATGATTTACCCGTTATGTTAATCACATGAGCGTGATGAAGAACCCGGTCGAGGATGGCATTAGCTATTACAGGGTCTTTAAATACTTCATCCCAATTAGAGAAGTTAATATTAGTAGTGATGATTGTACTTCGTTTTTCATATCTTTTATCTATTAGCTGGAAGAATAGTTTGGAATCTTCCTTTTCTATTGGTAAATAACCTAGTTCATCGATAATTAATAATTTATACTTTGTAAAATGCTTCAACCTATCAGCTAAACGATTTTCTAACTTTGCCTTCTTTAGCTGTGCTATTAAATCATGACACTTAATGAAATAAGTTGATATCCTCTTCTTTGCAGCCGAAATTCCTATTGATGTGGATAAATGGGTTTTCCCTGTCCCACTCGTCCCCATGAAGACTATATTTTCACATTGATGGATAAACCGATGACTCTCAAAGTCTAAGATCTGTTCTTTGTTTAAATTCTCCTGAAATGAGAAATCAAAGTCCTTTAATTCTTTGAAATGGGGGAAGGCCCCCACTTTAACCATTGCTTTGATCATACTAGCTTCTTTATAATCAATTTCGTATGATGTTAACTTTATCAGTCCATCTACGAATGAAAGATTGTTCTTATTAATGAAATTAATAGTTTCGTCTAGATGGTTCTTCATTTCCTTTAACTTTAAATACTCTAAATTAGTAATTAATTGTTCATGTACTGTCGCCATTATTTATAACGTTCTCCTATCTTTTTGAGATTTTCTTTTGCTAATTTTTGAATCTTATCATCATCAAAAGGTAGAGTCATCCTGGCAATCTGTGTATAATGTTCCTCTAAATAATTTAATTTTTTAATACTTAACGAGTGTATTGTCACTAAATTTGTGTTAAAATATATATGAATTTGATTATCATATACTTGCAGTTTAAGTGTTTGGTTCATATATTTAGGTGGTACTGAATATTGATTACCTTTATAACTGATCATAGATGATGAGTTAACTTTCGCTGTTATAGTTTTAATCAAATATGGATTTCTTATGGAGTCTCGTGGTGGGGGCTGTAAGAAATCTTTTTCTTTTTGTAGACCAAACAAAGGAATCATATCATAAGATTGATGTAACCTCGAGTTTTCTCTGTTGTTTATTTCGTTTAACTTTATTACTAATTGTTCGTAATTTAAATCACCACTATATGCTTTCAATTCATCTAATATTTTCATAGGTGCTTCAACCTTTGCTTTTGTATTGGGTCTACCTGCAATACATGGTTGTACTTTAAATCCATAATCATCAGCGAACTGTTGAAATTTATTATTAACTTTTCCTTTTGAATATTCAGTTCTTGGGGCATCCATGACTGTTTTCATATTATCGGTTAGTATTTCTCTAGGTACGCCACCAAATGTTTGAAACGATTCATCTAAGAAGTTAAACAGTATATCCTGGGATTTAGTTAGTGATAATCTGTATACCCTAAACCTTGAATAACTTAATATTAAGACGAAAATATTTATTGTGATTACTTCTCCAGTATCAATCACAAAATTCATAGATTCTTTCCAATTAAGTTGAGCTTGTTGCCCAATATTAGTTTCATATCTCATGACTGAAGGTGCTTTAACTGCACTTTTTTTCTTTTGATCAAAGTACTCTTGAAATTCTGGTGTTAAACTTATATATCTCCTAAATGATGACTCAGAACATTTTAAACCATAGTTATCAAAAAGATACTGCCAAAGTACTTTCTTATATTCAAAGACTTTTATTTTATCATTGAGTAAGGTTTTAATTAATTCATAATAATCATCTAAAATACTTACTCTTTTCCGGCTTTTAGACTTTTCAAATCCATTAATATACTTGTCTATTGTTCTTCTATCAACTTCTAATTCTCTTGCTAATCGACTTTTATTTACTTTTAAATTTGTATTTTCCATTATATTCTTTAATACCTTCAAATCAGTTAATTTCTGTATTTCAATATTAGTATCAATTTCATAGTTTAGTATCATATGTAGTCCCCCCATTGATTAACTATGAAATTATACTATATTTACTGTACATTTTAAAGTGATCACTTCTGTACATATTTATCTTATCATTTATACTAACCCTACTAAAATTAAAAAACACAATCAAAATGACTATAAAAGATTTATTGAAAAGAAAAACTTTACACTTG
>NSKI01000005.1 GCA_003586005.1 Haloplasmatales bacterium 4B
TTTAAGATTGATAGATCTTTAAGCAAACCAGGATGTCCTTATGATAATGCAGTTGCAGAAACAACTTATAAAACATTTAAAACTGAGTTCTGTGATAAAAGATTTGAATCATTAGAAGAATTAAATATGGAGTTATTTGATTATATTAACTGGTACAATAACATAAGAGTCCATGGAAGTTTAAATTATTTATCACCAGTTGAATATAGAAGAGGGATGTCTATATAAAAATTGTTTTAAAAAGTGTTGCCATTCCATTTTTCTACAGCTTTGACATGCGCATAGTTTTGTCTAAGAGGATTAAAAAATTTATTTTTTGACCATTTATTAAAAACTTGAGTCCAATACTTAACTGATTCTGAACCGTATATATATCCAGAATAATTTTTCATTTCGAATACATAAATCCCCTTATTTGAAATGGCTAAAACATCAATTTCAGTAGATTCTGTATTTTTATTATCCAAATAGATATTTGTTAATACATTTGGATTACCGAATATACGACTGGTCTTTCTATACAAGACAAACTCACCATAATTTCCTTTGTTAAAGTATGTTCCAATAAAACTATTCCCTGATTTTTGTCTATATTTAGATGTATAAAATGTTACTAGGTCAAAGATGATGCTAACTAATCGAACTGTTATTTGCAAGACGGTTCCTATTAAAAAAACAATTAATAAAATTAAAGATTTTTCAAAATCATTATTCTTTTTTCTTTTTCTACTCATAATTATCTCTCTTTTTCAAAAAATTATAGTTGTTATCTAAATAGATATCCATCACTTATTTTTTCCATTATACCACATTTCTCCTATTAGTATTAATATACATTAATAAATAAAAAGTTAAAAAGTAAAAAAACACAAATAACTTCTCAAGAACTATTTGGGTTTCTATTTTTTTATTAACTATCAAAAATTAATTGTCCACCTTTAACGTGGATTTTAAGATGAAAATGGCGGGAGTCGAACCCGCTTACATTCATTATCACATATTCAATATCAATAATTCAAATCCCAAATATTTATCTACTCTTCCACTTTTAACGTTAATATCATATTCAGATATTGCATGAATATTTTTTATAATATCTTCTTCTTTTGTTCTTTGTGCGATTTGAAATAATTTTTTTAATTGGTATGGGTGTATTTTAAAAATATTTTTTAATTGAAACTCAGTAAAGAATTTCTTCTGATATTGCTTAATAAGATATAAATTATGAAAATTCTTTCCTAAAATACTTGAAAAAACAATAGGTTCATTGTTGTTTCTTAATAATTTATGATACACATGTATTGATTTATCAATTTTTCTTTCAATAAAATAGTTAGTTAAACTAAATATATTATTTTCAACAGGTTCACATATTAATAATTTAATATCTTCTATATTAATTTCATTTTTATCTTCAGAATAAAAAGATAACTTTTCTAGTTCTGAATAAAGCTTTAAAGAATCACATTCAGTTCTATTTATTAATTCATTAACAGCGTCAAATTTAATATTTATATTTAATTGCTTCATTCTATTTTCTATTATTGCTTTAGCTTCAAGTTCAGTAATATTATCATAATTGATAGATTCACACTTAGCTAATAATAATTTATTTATTTTCTTTTTTTTATCTAACTTTACATGATAAGCATTTATAATTAAAACCGTTGATTGATTTGGATTATTAATATATTCAATAAACCGATCAATATTATGTTGAATTTTTGATTTTTCAGAAGCTAAAAATAAGGGATTATTAACAATAACTATTTTTTGATCACTTAAAAAAGGTAATGTTTCACAATCATTTAAAATTTCATCAACTGTTATTTCTTCAGCATCATACTTAACTAAACTTAAATCTGTTACATTAGCCTCATCAATCATCCTATTAATTTTTTTGTCAATTTCAAATTTATTTTCCCCTGTAAACAAATACAGATTTTTCATCTACTGCACCTCTACTATTATAAAATAACATGCACAATTGTATAATAAATTACATACAACCAATTTAAAATACCGTGAAAAATAGCCCAAGCAATATGATGATGCTCACTATAAGAAATTACCATCGCAAGTGAAGCTCCAAATACGGTAGTATGTGTAATTAATGATTCTTTATTTCTTCTCTTAGCCATTTAGACCACTCCTTTGTCTTCAATTGTAATATTAAATATTAAAAATGTAAACGAAAAAGGACTTATTTATAAAAAATAAATCCTTTTCCTGGTTTATCTATATAAACATTAAACACAATGTGTTTAATGACCAACCAACAACAATTAAGTACTTATATTATATGGACGATGAAGATTTACGATTCTTTTATTCTTAAGGTAGTATTTTACAGATATTGTCCCGTTATAATCAGTTCGATATACATTGATATTTTGCTCATTTAAGAGTTCTAAGACTTCATCTGCTGGGTGATGATAATTATTTTTCCCAACAGATATTATCGCATTTTTGACATCAATTTGACTTAATAAATTTCTACTTGTCGCGAATTTAGATCCATGATGACTAATTTTTAAAAAATCAACATTTAACTTATATAATTCAGGAATATTTTCTAAAACTGAACTATTCACGTCACCTGAAAATAAGTAGTTATCATTATTAAAAATTAAAAATAATACTAGTGAATTATCATTAATAGTATTATTTTTTTCAAAAGGATTAATAATATTAAATACTAAATTACCACATTCTACTTTATTATATGCTTTTACCTTTAAGATGTTAATTTTTTTATTTCTTGCGGCTTCTTCTATCTCCTTTTGAAGCGGATCATCATTATAAAAATTAAAAACTATAGTTTTAATTTTAAAACTATTTAGGATCAATCCATAATCACCTGCATGATCAATATCTGAATGAGTAATAAACAATATATCAATTTCATCCGTTTGAATTGATTGTAAATAATTTTTTAAGTTTTTACCAGGATGATAATAAAAATTCCCACCTGTGTCAATAATCGCCTTACATTTATTAATATCACTTCTAATAAAGATACTATCACCTTGCCCAACATCTATAAACGTAACTTCATCAACTAATGAAAATTTATGATAAAAAAAGATAGTAAAAACAAATGGAATTAATAATATTGTATTTACTTTTTTAATCTCAATACTTTTTATTATCAAAAATAGTATAAGGTAATAAATAATAACGCGAGGCGTGGTAAAAGCCCCAATATTTATATTAAACAATGAAAAAGAACTGAGAAATTCAAGTATTTGTTCATAAAATTGAAATACATTATACAAAATTTCATCAAGTGATTTAATTACTAATAAGATTAAAGTTAAAGGAAAAATAATAACAGTATAATATAAACTAATAAATGGGGTAAATAAAAACGCTATAAAATTATATGTAAAATTAAAATTAGCAACTATCGGTAAAGAAAACAATTGAGCTATAAGATTTATTTGATAAAGGCGCATTAATATATTTTTTTTATTTATAAATATATCTTTACTGAGTAATAAAACAAAAGTTATTAAATAAGATAAAATAAATCCGGTATGATAAAGTAAAAAAGGATTAAATAATAAGTTTATAAAACCTATAATACATAAAATATTAATATTTGCTATTTTTAAGGAAAACTTTTTATTTACAAGCAATAAAATGGTAAATATAACAGCTCTTAAGACAGACACAGAAAATTGATTGCTATACAAAAACAATAGTAATATAAAAATAACTAAAATTTCACTTTTTTCTTTAGTTATATTTAAATACTTAAATATAAAACTAAAAATAATAAATAAAAACCCTACATGAAAGCCACTAACAACAAATAAATGAGTTATGTTCAACATTTGTGTATAATCTACAAAATCATCACTAAAACCATCCTTGTTTCCAATAATAAATGATAATAAATAGGGTTTGGTTTTTAAATTTTGATAATAATCTATAATTTTATTGATCATTTGGTATTGAAATGACGATTTATGATTAATAATTTTCAAATCATCAACTTTATTTTGATACATTATTTTATCAGCTAATAAAAACTTTGCATAATCAAATTGATTTGGTACAGTGTTATGCTTTATAAGTTCTAATTCATTATTCATTTCAATTACATAACCAATTTTAAGGTTATTCGATTGATATTTATCAGTATAATAAACTAAATATTTATTATTTTTAGATTTACAATAAAATTGATATTGATTAAATTCATGTTTGGGTATTGTATAAATAATGCATTTAAACTTATTTAATTCATCTTTATCTATTAATTTTTGATAATTACTTTGATAAACAATAATATAAATAATGGATAAAATAATAATTGCCAAAAAAGTTATTTTAGATAATCGATATAAAAAAACGAGATAAAATAGCGAAATAACGATAATTAAAAAATGATTATTACCTAAATAAAAGCCTAATAATACTATGCCAATAAAGGCATATATACTATTATTAAATACAAATGTCAATTTTGATGAATTCATAAGTTTTCTCCCCAATACCAGTAACATTTTTTAACTCACTTATAGAATGAAATGGACCATTTTTTTCTCGATAATTTATTATAGCTTGAGCTTTTACTTCTCCAATTCCATACAATGTTGTAAGCAAAATTGAATCACTTGTATTAATATTAACTTTACAAGTATCATTTTCACCTTGTCCATTAACGCTTGCTTTGGGAATATTAATTTTCATTTCATCCTTTAATATTAAAGCTAAATTCACAGAATCTTGATTTGCATGAGATGTATATCCTCCGGCTTTTAAAACTAAATCATTTAATCTAGAACCTGATTCAATTTCATAAATTCCTGGATTAATTACTTCTCCAGAAATTTGGACAACAATTGTGGTAAATTGATATATATCTGTTTCATTTTTATTAAAAAACAAATAGCAATTAAAAATTATCGATACGATATTTGTGATGGAAAGAAATATCAACCACTTTTTTTTATTATCTAACTCATCTAACATAAAAATCCCTCCTAATGGTATATACACCATTAAGAGGGATTTTAATTATTTAACTATAGTTATTTTTCACAATTTTCGCAATTGTCACATTCTGTGTCACAATCATCGTCAATTAATTCATCATCGGAAAACTCTACATTGTAGTTTTGTCTAAGGTTTTCTTGATACTTTTTCTTCAAACCTCTAGCATTTACTTGTCTTTGCAATGCAGCATTATCTGGTTGTTCCATAGCATACTCTTCATTGTGAGTTGCAAATGATCCAACTTTTGAAGCTGTTTCTGCTGAACCGGCTGTTGGTTGTGAGAAAGCATTTGCGATGTTTGCACCACGTGCTAATGGACTATTTTTTGCGGATACCCTATGGTCGCTAGCAAACTCGTAATCATAACGCGAATTAGCTTCGTCTTGCCCAAATTCATAATCATATGCATCTGAATTTGTTTCATTAGCTTTTTTCCTTGCATATTCAGCGTTTGAACGATAAGGAGTATTTAATTTATCTTTTGTTCTATCTTTTGTTCTCATTGTATCCTCCCTATATTAAACTTGAGCGCTCAATAATAGTTTATACAACGAGTAATTAATTATAATATGTATTTTTTAGCAACAATTATTATTTTATCACAATTATGTTCATTTTTCGAACTATCAAAGTCAAAAAATATTTCTTCAATCCTAAAACCAGTTTCTTCTAAAATAGTTTTATATTCATATAACGGAAAAATAACTTGTTCATGATATTCATCAAACCTTTGATATAGATTGTAATTCTTTTTAATAAAAAAGGATAACTCTTGATATAATGAACTATAACTCTCATGTCTTTCAACAAATGTATTCCAAAGATAAGTACAATAGTCATTAGTTTCATTGTAACTATATCCATCAAATACATTATGAACTTTATAAAGTGAATGAACATCAAAAATAAATATTCCATCAGCTTTTAAAGCCCCATAAATATTAGTAAATGCTTCTTTTAAGTCTTTTTTTGTTTTTAAATAATTTATGGTATCTAAAAAACTTATTATAATATTATAACTATTTTTGATTGCTATATCTTTCATATCATCTTGAAATAGGTAAGCTTTTAAATTTTTAGACTCACATTTTTCTTTAGTCACTGAAAGCATTTCATCACTAATATCTAGTCCATCTACATAATAACCTGCTTCTAATAATGGAACTAAAACATTACCAGTACCACAACCAATGTCTAGTATAGCATCTTTATTTTTTGCATAACTCTTCACCAATTGAAGGTAGTCTTTATAATTTACATCATTCATGAGTTGATCATAAAATTGATAGAAGTGTTCGTATGACATATTACCCACCCTATTTTAATAATTCTTCAATATTAATTCTAGGTACATCTCCCCAAATTTTTTCTAAACTATATTTGATTCTTTCATCTTTTTGAAAGACATGACAAATAATATCATAACAATCTATTAGCACCCATAAAGCAGCATCTGCACCTTCGATATGTCTCACTTGATAACCATTTTTAAAAACTTCTTCTTTTATTTTACTAATTATCGCATTTACCTGTCTATCACTACCGCCTGTACATATTACCATATAATCGACTAAGGGTGATATTTTAGTCATATCAAGTACTTCAATATTTAATGCCTTTAAATCATCGCATGCTTTTGTAATTGTCTTTAATAGTGTCATAAACATTCCCACCTACTTTCTTTAAATAAGTCTCATAAGTTGATTTTGTTAAAGGATGAATATTAGCTTGTTTTTTAGATATTAAGTAATCATAAGTTCCCTCAGCACATCCTAACACAGCTAAATCTAATGATTTTTCACTTAAATATCGACAAAATTCAACTCCTTTATGAGTCCTGCCTTTTTCTGTATAATCAGCTACATAAACAATTTTAGCGATATCATTCATTTCTGGATGACCAGTAACATGATATTTTATCGCATTAATAATATCAACATCATTAATCCCAAATTCTTTCTGAACTAAATATGCCCCTACGTATCCATGATATACAGCTCCATCATAGGAAACTAATGATGGTTCATAAATTGATATAACATCAAGCATTAAATTTTTGGATTCAAACTTAGCATAATCATGCAAAATCGCAGCTATAGAGCATTTGTATGAGTCAACCGCATATTTATCCGCTAAGTATTCAGCCTTTTCATATACGCCTAAAATATGGTTAAATCTTGGCTTATATTTATTTTCTGCAATTTTTAAAGCTTCATTAATTGATAAATTTTTCATTATGGTAAAATAATTGGGTTAACAATATTTTCTTTATTGCTATGACGATAAAAAATAAGTTGATTCCCAATAACCTGTACACTCTCACATTTTGTTTTATTACATAAAATTTCTACTAAATCCGCTTTATCTTCTAGACAATTTTGTAATATTGAAACTTTAACTAATTCATGAGAATCTAATGCATCATTAAAGTTTTCGATAAAATTTTCTGTAATGCCATTTTTACCGACTTGCATTATTGGCTTAGAAGTTTGTGCCAAACTTCTCAAATAACTTTTTTGTTTTCCTGTTAACATAGATTCATCCCTTTCTAATACTCTCTTCTAGATATGTTATATTTGCTTCTTTATCAAACCAAATTTCAAAACTTTTCGCTGCTTGATAAATTAACATATCTTCTCCATTAATAGTTTTTGCATTTAAATTATAAGCATCGATTAAGAATTTACTTTTTGCTTGGTAATTTATATCAATGAAAACAGATTCTTTCTTGATTTTATTAATTTCAATTGGTGATTGATAATTTTTGACACCAACGTTAGTACAATTAATAATAATATCAAATTGTTCTAAAACAACTTCATTTATTAAAATTGTATTTGTAGTTAATTGTTTTGCTTTTTCAATCGTTCTATTTGTAACAAATATGGAGTGATTTGTAAAATTATTTAAACAATAATTTACAGCTTTAGCTGCTCCACCGCTTCCTATAATTAATACTTTTAAGTTACCTTCAATTAACTTGTTTTTTTTAAGTAATTGAAAAAACCCATATACATCAGTATTAAAACCATAAAATTTGCCATTAACAACTTTAACACAATTTACGGCCTTAATTTCTTTGACTTCTTCACTTATTTCATCACATTTTTCAAATATATCTATTTTATATGGAACAGTAACATTGAAACCCGATAATTTTCTTAACTTAGCCATAGAATTATCTAAAGTATCAATATTAAATAATTCATAGGTTGCGTTAAGATTTAGACATTTAAAATGATGATTATGAATAAGAGGTGAAAGAGAATAATTAATATTTTTACCAACTACTGCGTATTTGTTCAATATATCACCACCTAAAACAAAGAAGGTCTAATGTACACTCCAACATCTTTTGGCACCGAGACGCTTACTTGGATGTTTGGTTTATTTATCGAAATAAACCCTAATCCTGAAATTACAATATCACATTTTTCTTTTGTTGTTTTAAACTGATGTTTTTGATATTCCCCTATTTTTTGAAATGTTTCAACACTTGGTGGATACAACATCCCGCCGATATGCTTTTCAAACAGAGAAAAAGCATTTTCTAATTTTGTTCGATGAATTTTAATGTCATTATTAATAAAACAAACAAAAGACGTTTTATCACCAAATAAATAATCAAATCGAGCTAAGCCACCAAAGAATAGGGTTTGTTTGCTTTCTAATTGATAAACTCTTGGTTTGATTTCCTTTTTGGGCATTATATGGTTTAGTTCTTTCTTATCTAAATAAAAGGCATATTGATGACTATTAATAATCCCAGGTGTATCAATTAAATTATGTTTATCATCTAAAGGGATTTCAATTATACCTAAAGTTGTTCCTGGAAACTGTGAAACTGTAATTAAATCCTTGGTGTTTTCTGTAAAACGTTTGATAATCGAATTAACTAATGTTGATTTTCCGACATTAGTACACCCAATTATATAAACATCACGATTTTTACGATGTTTTTCAATTACTGTTAGTAATTCTTCAATTCCATGGCCTTTTATAGCTGATGTCAAAAGACAATCAACTACTTTATAACCATAATCTTTTACTATTCTTCTCATCCAATTTATTATTTTATGGTCTTTAATAGCCTTGGGTAAAATATCCCTTTTGTTTCCAACTAAGATGATTTCATTATCACCAATAAATCGGCTTATTCCAGAAATAACACTACCTGAAATATCAAATATGTCGATAACATTAATAATTAGAGCGTCTTTGGCTGCAATATCAGTTAATATTTTGACGAAATCTTCGTTTTTTAAATCGACATTACTAATTTCATTATAATGTTTTAAGCGAAAACATCTTTGACATAAACTAAGTTTATTATTTTTTTTATAAACATTGGGTTTAATAAACCCTGGTTTTTCTTCATTTTCTACTTGCAAGATACTGCCGCAACCAAGACATTTTTGTTGTTTCATTATTTTTCACCTTTAATTTTAAATATTTTAACGACAATTTTTTCAAAAAAGCGATTTAAACGAGTTTTAAATAGCTCATTATTATAGTTTATGACATCGACTAAGATTGTATAAAAATTCATTCGATTCCCACCAAAAATGTCAGTAAATATTTGATCGCCAATAATAACGACATCATTTGGATTATAGTCACGAGTTAGTCTTTTATAACTTCTCTTAAGTGGTTTTTTGGCACTTGAATGGTATTCAACACCCAGCTTTTCAGCAAACATTTTAACACGTGGTTCTTTATTGTTGGAAATAATTACTAACTTCATGCCAATTTTCTCACATTTTTCTTTAAACAGAATTATCTCAGCTGTAGGTAATGAAATATCATATCCTACTAAAGTATTGTCTAAATCTGTAAGAATTAAACGTTTTCCCGAATCATATAATTTTACTAAGTCAATATCATGAATGCTTTTATGATATTCATGTGGAATAAATAGTCTCATTAACTCACCTACTTTAAATTACAAATCAAATTATACAATATTTTTTTATAATTGTCATTTATTAGGGGGAAAAAAATGATTGAATTATTAGCTACCTTATTAAAAATACTTCCATTTTTAGGAAGTATCAAATCCAAATCATTTAAAGATGTTTTATCAAGTGAAGAAGAAAAAGAGTTATTAATGTTAAAAGAACAAAATGATATCGAAGCTAGAAATAAATTAATTGAACATAATTTACGCTTAGTTGCTCATATAGTTAAAAAATATGAAAATACTTTAGATGAAAAAGACGACTTACTTTCTATCGGTACAATCGGTTTAATTAAAGCTATCGATACATATAACGATGATAAAGGAACTAAACTTGCCACATACGCTGCAAAATGCATAGAAAATGAAATTTTAATGCAATTACGAAGTAACAAGAAAAAAAGAAGTGAAATATCCTTAAATGACCCGATTGGTTATGATAAAGAAGGTAATAAGATTACCTTAATTGATGTTTTGCAAGATGAAAACTGGTCAATTGAAGATCGAATTGTGTTTAATGATAGCATCGATAAAGTTTTAAATTTATTACCGGAGTTATCACAGCGAGAATTTGAGATAATTACCAGAAGATTTGGTCTAAATAGTAAAAAACCAGAAACACAACGACAAATTGCTAAATCACTAAATATCTCAAGAAGTTATGTTTCAAGAATAGAAAAAAGAACTTTGATGAAACTTTATCGCTTACTTTCACAAAAATCAAATAATTTTTAAAGGCACGTGTTCATAATGCGTGTTTTTTTACAAATTATTTATCAACTTTAAAACAATATTTGCTGAATTAGTTGCTGATTGTTCTAAAAATTTACTGAATGTAAGCTCTGATTCTTTACCAGCAATATCTGATAAAGAGCGTAAAATTATAAAAGGTTTTTTATAAATATAACACACCTGAGCAATTGCAGATGCTTCCATCTCAACTGCTATAACTTCACTAAATTGAGTCAAAATACGTTTTCTTTGTTCTTCATTAGAAATAAATTGATCACCCGAAGCTATAAGACCTTTATGATAAGCTAATTTTTCCGTTTTTAAGATTTTTTCAGCTAAAACAACCAAATTTTCATCAGATTTAAAGTATAAAGGCATTTGGGGAACTTGACCAAGCTTGTATGAAAAAGCAGTTACATCAACATCATGATAAAATACATTTTCAGAAATGACAATATCTAATACCTCACAGTCAGGTTTTAGCCCTCCTGCAGTTCCGATATTGATTACTTTTTCAATATTATAATGCTCTAAAAGAACTGTTGTACTTAACGAAGCGTTAACTTTCCCAATTCCAGATTGCATTAAAACAACAAATTTATCTTCAATCATACCTTCATAAAATTTAATATTTACATAGGTTTTTTCTGTCATATTTTTAATTTTGGATTTTATTTCTAATACTTCTTCGCTCATTGCACCAATAATAGCAATCATGTAATCCTCCTAAAAATAAAACTGCCTAAGCAGTTATAAGTTAATTTTTTCTTTGAATTACCTTAATGATTTTAACTTCATAAGTTCCACTAGGAGCTGAAATAACAACAACTTCCCCAGCCTCATGCCCAATTAACCCTTGAGAAACTGGTGAATTAATAGAAATTTTCCCATTAAATGGGTCTGCTTCTTCGCTACCTACTATATGGTATTTTTCTTCTTCTCCGTCTGGTAGTACTTGAAATATAACTTCTTTTCCGATTGTTACACTATCTGTATTATCTTGCTCAATGATTTTTGCATTTTTAATAATATATTCAAGTTCTACAATTCGGGCTTCAATTTGTGCTTGCTCATCACGTGCAGCATCATACTCAGCGTTTTCCGACAAGTCACCTTGTGCCCTAGCTTCTTGCAATGCTTGAATATTTTCTTTGCGTTTAACAACTTTTAGATATTCAAGTTCTTCAACAAACTTCTTGTACCCTTCTTTTGTAAGTTCATATCTAGATTTACTCATTAAAAATTACCTCCTAATTGATATACTTTATATTATAATACATATGATCTTTTTTTTACACATTTTTAGTCGAAATTATATGTTTAATTTTAGAAACTATAATATCAATTGCGACTCTGTTGTTTCCCCCTTCAGGAATAATTAAATCTGCATATCTTTTTGATGGTTCAACAAATTGATTATGCATTGGTTTGACAGTATTAATATATTGAGTCACTACAGATTCGATACTTCTTTCTCTTTCATTAGTATCGCGTAATAAACGTCTAATAAATCTAATGTCATCATCAGTATCTACGTAAATTTTAATATCCATTAACTCACGCAATTTAAGATCATCAAATATCAAAATGCCTTCTAAGATGATGATGTTAGTGGGTACAACCAATTCGGTTTTCTTTGATCTTGTATGAATTGTAAAATCATAAATTGGTTTCTGAATTGATTCACCTTGTAATAATATGGATAAATGTTTGTATAATAATTCATTATCGAGTGAAAAAGGATGATCATAATTAGCTGTTAATCTTTCTTCAAAAGGTATGTGACTTTGATCTTTATAATAATCATCATGACGAATAACCGTTACATAATTACTCTTAAAATTCTCTGTAATTTTCTGAGTAACTGTTGTTTTCCCAGAAGCAGTACCACCAGCGATACCAATAATTATCGATTTCATAAATTTCTCCTTATAATTCCCTAGTTTTTCTAATAATGTCATATGGATATACTTTAAATGGTATCTTAATTTTTAAAATTTGTCTTGGATGACGAGCAACATCGATTTCATTAAACTCTTCATCGAAAATTTCTGAAATTGTTAAAAACTGTTTCATAAAACCAGGACCATAAATTTCGACTTTTTCTCCTTTAGTAAAATAATTTCTTTGTTCAATTGTTGCGATTTGCTTAATTTCATCATAACCTTTGACAATACCAATGAATTCTTGAGTTGGTTTTTCAGTGCGAACATTATATAGTTGTTCATTTTCTGTAGGCTTACCTGCAAGTGCTCCAACTGAAGTTAAACGATTTTCAGCTTTACTGATTTCATCAAAGTAAAGATTATTTAAAACAAAATGGTCTGGGTCAATACAATAATCATCAATTAATTTTCGATATGTGCCAACTACTGTTGAGATATAATGAATTGATTTCATTCGCCCTTCAATTTTCAAACTATCTACACCTGATTCTATCAAGTCAGGTATAAATGGAATTGCCATTAAGTCTTTTGAACTTAAATTATAATAACCCAATTTATCTGAAAGCATTTCATCATCATTTGCATACAATCTATAATTCCAACGACAAGAATGGGCGCAACCACCTCTATTAGCATCACGGTCTGTCATATTATTACTTAGAGTACATCTTCCAGAATATGAAACACACATCCCACCATGAATAAACACCTCAATGTCCGCTTTAGCCTTAGATTTTATTGCTTTTATTTCATCAACAGATAATTCACGTGCTAAAACTACTCGCTTTATCCCTTCATCAAACCAGAAGTTAATTGCTTCACTATTTGTGGTTGATTGTTGGGTACTTAAATGCAATTCTAAATTAGGCACGACCCTTTTTGCGGTTTCAATAATAAATGGATCTGCACAAATTATCGCATCAACACCACAACTATATAAGTCAGATAAATACGCTTCTAGGTGAAAGAGATTCTCATTATGAGCAATAATATTTGTTGTAACGTAAACCTTAGCATTATGCTCTTTTGCAAATCTAACTGATTCTTTAATATCATTTATTGAAAAATTACTTGCACGGGCCCTTAAACTAAATTCTTTTCCACCAATAAAAACAGCATCAGCTCCATACATTATAGCTATTTTAAGCTTTTCTAGATCACCAGCTGGTGCTAAAAGTTCAGGTTTTTTTACTATAACTCTTTTATTATTTATAATGCCATCAATTTTTTCCATTTTCTCCACCTTTATAGATTGTTTTCTTAAATAAAAACCCTTCATAAAAAGGCCGAATATTTTCAATGTTTTCTAGATTTTCTAGATATTTTGCTTTTTTATCAATATATAATTGTTTATTCAAGCGATAATCATTAATAGCGAGCCGATAAATTTCAATTATATTAATCAACTCTTCATCACTTTTAAATATTCCATCAATTCTAATACCATAAATATGGTTTTCAATAAATTTATCTAAATATTTAATAGTACATAAATCTTTTTCACTAAAAACATGGGTCCCATTTTGATCTTCAAGGATTGGGTATTTTTCTTCACGTATTTCTTCAATTAAATAAAGTTGTTCATTATGATATTTATTTGCATTTTCATCCTTCAAAAACTTGAAATAGTTAGTAACTAAATCACGCATTGAATGAAACATATTTAGGGCTCCATGGCCTAAAATGTCAATATCAATTAACTCTTTAGAGCCAATTAACAAAACATCATCTAATGTAATTTCTTTTGCAATAGAAACTTTTTTTATTCCTTTTTTCGCAAAAAATTCCACACTTTCATAGTTAGTAACATATGTTTCAGGATTATAAATTAATTTGTTTACCAAATTATACTTTCTAGCTAAATTATAAACTCCCAAATCACCAAAAATAATACCATCGATATCTAAGCCACTTAATTTACTTAAATATTTATCAATTTTATCTAACTCATCTTCATGGACAATTTTATTAACAGCAATATAAATTTTTTGTTTCCGATTTTTACATATATTCATCAAATCAACAATTTCTTCAAAAGAGAAATAATGAGCTAAACGTAAGCTATATTGTTCTTCTCCTAAAATAAATGCATCACACAAATCACAATTCTCAACTAAATTGTAACTAGTTGGACTAACAATTAATTCTAACATTTAAACCACCTATGTAAACTTATTAAATAGTTACTACTTATATTAATTTAAACAGTATTCAAATTTCTAACCTTTATATTATATACTATTTATGATATTTTTTCAAAAGAAAACTCTTAATTTTAAAACAAGTTTCTTTACAAAATATACTTTACCACTAAGTTAAATCAAAAAAGAAGATGGCGTTATAATTTTCTTTCCACCTAAATTCATTCAAATCTTATCCGCTATACAAAAAACTCTTTTTTATCAAATAAAATAAATTTAATATTAGCAAAAAAAACGTAGGTATTTATAATTTATCCAACGTTTTTTTATTACTTTTTGATACTTAAGGCAATCCCATCACCTATATTGAAAAACTTCGTATTAAATAAAGTATTGCTTTTTAACCACAAATTATATTTTTTGATTTTATTTACTAATTGCATTGTATTTCGATTAGCAATTGTCTCCTTAAAAATTAAATCATGAAATATTAAATTGTCTGAAACGATAAGGCCACCTTTTTTAAGGCATTTAGCATATTTTTCAAAAAATTTTTGGTATTGACTCTTTGCTGCATCGATAAATATTAAATCATAATCATTTCCTAATTCCAATTCATTTACTTCTAGTGCGTCATTATAAATGATAGTAATTTTTTCATTAAGATTAAATAGCTCAATATTTTTTTTTGCTTCTTTAAGCATCAATTCATCTCGTTCGATTGTTGTTACATAAATGTCTTTGTTTATTAAGGCACAATTAATCGCTGAATAACCAATTGCTGTCCCAATTTCTAATATTTTTTTGCATTTACTAATTTTTATTATAGCTGTCAAAAAATCAAGACCTGGTTTTTGAATTATTGGTACACGATTTTTTATGGCGTAATTTTCAATACCAATAATTTTTTCATTTTTTTCTTGCTCATTTAAAAATAAAAAGTATTCATCTTTATTCACTATATATCACCAAACTTGTATGTATTATTCAATTACATTTAATAAAATCTCGCCTTTGCAAAATGGACAAAATTTTACTTCTTCGAAATTTTCAAAAGGAATTTTAATTATTTTTTCGCAACAAATAAATTCGTATTTTGTCAATTCATCTTCATTTACTACTTCAGCGATTGAATACTCCAAAACCTCGACATCCATTGGATTTTCTTTTAAATTTTCTAGCAATTCTTGTATTTTATCAATATCAAAATCGTTATTTTCAAAAGTTTCTACATTTTCTGTTTTAATTGAGCTAGGATGGTCTTTAAAGATATTTTTTCGAATGCTTTTTGTAAATGTCATATACCCACCAGCCTCACCGCAATATGGACAATAAAAATCTGTGTTTTCATTTAAGTCTAGTGGTGCAATAAGAAAATGTTTATTGCATTTATCACATTGAAAAACATGAAAACCCTCTTCATCAGGAATTGGATTAATTATTGTTGATATTATTTTCATCTCCATGTTATCTCTCCTACCTTAACTGACCTAATTGGTGTATTTCTATTGTATATTTTTTTTACTGAAATATCAACATTTACGTAAAAAAAGCGTTATTTTGAAATAACGCTTTTTTAATTTAATCAAAATTTTCATTTTCATCAGATCGAATTTCTGGTGTGGGGACATCTATACCAAATTGACCAAATCCATATTTAAACATGTTTAATTGGTCTTTCCAATCATTTGGATCATTTAATGTAACTGCGATAAGATTAACACCATTCTTCTTTGCAGCACTTGCTAATGTTCTTCCAGCTGCTCTAGTAAAACCAGTTTTCCCGGCTATTACATAATCAACTTGATTTACTAGTCGATTTTTATGATTCCAATCATAAGGTACACCAAATGCTGATGATGTTTGATAGTTTTTAGTACCAGCAATAGTCCTAAATGTTTCATTTTCCATGGCATAACGCATTAATTTTGCAACTGATGCAGCTGTTGAATAATTTTCATCAGGAACATTTAGACCTGAAGGATTAGTAAATGTTGTATTACTCATACTTAATGTCTTGGCTTTTTGATTCATCATCTTTACAAAATCATCAACATTTCCGGCTATATATTCAGCAATTGCATAAGCTGAATCATTACCTGATTGTAATATTAACCCATAAAGTAAGTCTTCTAAAGTTAATCTATCACCAGCTACTAAATTTAAAGAAGATGGGGGCTGATTTGCTGCTTCTTCGCTTATTGTAACCTCCGCATTTAAATCTCCACTTTCAATTGCAAGTATAGCCGTCATAATTTTAGTTAAACTAGCAATAGGTAATCTTAAATTTGGACTTTTTGAAAACAAAATGTTGCCGGTATTTCCATTCATTAAAACAGCTGATTTAGCACTGACATCAACTTGTGCATTAACTTTTACTTTTAATAAAATAGAAAACACAAATAATATAGATATTATAAGAATTATCTTTTTCTTCATTTTTACCACCTATTTTTTCGATTTCACTACTATTTTCAACCTAACAGTTTGTTAATATACAGATTATAATTTTCTAATTTATTCCTTAAAAATGAAACGTAGGAGAAAAATATGAAATTTACAGTTGGACTCTTTAATGATTCATATTATCCAATTATGGATGGAGTAGCAAATACAGTTAGAAATTATGCCTATTGGTATAACAAAAAATACGGGAAAAGTTACGTCATCACACCTAAATTCCCTAAATATATTGATCATGAAGAATTTGAGGTAATAAGATATATTTCAACTAATTTACCACTTAGATACCCTTATCGACTAGGTATGCCAATAATCGCCAACCAAACTAAAAAAATGATAAAACAAATAGATTTTGACATTTTACATGTTCATTGTCCATTTAGCTCTGGAAAGTTAGCTTTAAATTTAGCTAAAGATAAGCATATTCCTGTAATAGCATCATTTCACTCTAAATTTTATGAAGATTTTAAACAAATACTAAAAAATGATTTCTTAGCTAAATTGGCATTAAAAAAAGTGATTGCTTTTTATGAAAAAGCAGATTATGTTTGGACAGTTAATGACAGTACCACAAAAACATTAAGGGAATATGGATTTAAAGGAAAAATTGAAGTGATGCCTAATGGCACGGATTTTTACAATAATATAAATAATCATGAAAACAATGATTTTTTTCATAAAAATTACCAAATTAGCCCAAATGAATTAATTTTCCTTTTTGTAGGTCAACATATATGGCAAAAAAATTTAAAACTAATTATTGAATCTCTTAACATCTTAAAAAAGGGAAATTTTAAATTTAAGATGTATTTTATAGGTGAAGGTTATGCAAAAAACGATCTTTCATTAATTGTAAAAAAGTATAATTTAACAAATCAAGTATTTATTATGGGTAAAATTACTGACAGACAATTATTAAAGCGATTCTTTGCTAGAGCTAACTTGTTTTTATTTCCTTCTACATATGATACCTCTGGAATTGTAATAAAGGAAGCAGCAATGGTAAAGACACCTTCAATTGTGATAGAAGGAACAAATGCTCAAGAAGGGATAGTTGATGGTGTAAACGGTTTTACATGTAAAGAAAGTTATAAATCATTTGCGGACAAAATTAAATTAGTCTGCCAAGATAAACAGTTTTTGAAACTTAATGGTGAAAAAGCTCAAGAAACTCTTGCACTTAGCTGGGAAAGCATTATTGATAAAGTTGCAGATAGGTATGAAGAAATCATTATGAATAGTAATAATTTTAAAAAAACTTATTATTGACTCTTTATATTTCTATGGTTATCATAACTATTTATTAATTAACTGATTTTGATTAAACTATAAGGTAATTATTTATTTTATTATTTGCCCTCAACAGAACAGTTCTGTTTGCATTACCATCCCATAAAAACATAGGAATGACATTTTTTTAATCTTTTCTTTTAGTATCTCAACAGTTAATTATTGTATTCCTCTTAATCTTATTAGATATCCATTATAAAAAAAGACAACGATTAAGTTGTCCCATAAAAACTGATTTTATTTTATTTATTAAAGTCTATTACTCTTATTAATAAATTTATACTTAAACCTAAACAACCTATTATGAAAAATGTACAAAATTCTAGCATGGCATTTATATCCTCGGGATAACCATTATATTGTAATATTCCCATAAAACCAACAATTAAAAAAAATAAGTAAACGACAGTAGATATTATATAAAGATATAAATTTGTTTTATTTTTCAAAAGTAACTCCTCCTCTAAAAATTAAAATATATCTATTGTAATGTATCAAAATTAACTTCTATTACTCGTCCATTTCTTCCATCTTTATTATATGTGTCAAAATATTGTGTAAATTCTTTTCTACTTATATTAATACCAGGTTCATTACCAAGAAGGTTAAATGACAAGCTTCCTTCAAGCCAATCTAACCAATTGTGACTCTACATTGATGTTATAAAATATCAAAACTGTAAGTGTAAAAGTAAATAAAAGTATACACTTCTTAAACATTATAACATCCCCTTTCAACTTTACAAATACTTTATCAAAAATCCATAAAAAAAATGTCGTTTTTTGTTTAAGAAGATAAGAATTAGTAAATTTCGTCATATGCTTCATAAGTATTAGCAATTTATACTTTGTGTTTAAAATTTAAAAAAGTTGGGAAATGATTTATCTAGTGGTTATTTCACAGTTTTTTTCTATATTTTTATATAGTTACAATTGTGGATGTTAAAATACATAACTTTACTATTCAGTTAGCCTATTAATTGTGATGAATCATACTATACTTAGCTAAACACGTATGAACACGAAAAAAGGAAGAGTATTAATCTTCCTTTAATCATTGAGAATTTTTCAAAATCTTCTTTGAAAGCTCTTTTTTACTATTACAATTAATCTTCAGCATCATGGTTACAGTTACAACCTTCATCATCATGGTCACAGCTACAACCTTCGTCATCATCTTCGTCATTAAATTCTTCATCGTCTTCACTAGATACGTAAGTATTAAATACTTCTTCAACCATATCCCATTCTTCATCATTTTCAATTGGCTTCAATTCGCCAATTGATCCATCTTCTTGTTCAGAATATGAAGAACATAATACTTCTACATCTTCTTCATCATCTTCTGTCTCAACAGGGATATAAAACACATATGATTTTTCAAATTCATCAGAATCGAATGTAAATAAAATTTCACATAAAACTTCATTTCCATCTTCATCTACAACAGTTAAATAATTATCATCCATTTTTTTCTCACCTCATTTAGATACTATTTAGATAGCTTTGTAGAATAACTACTGCTGCCATTTTATCAATAACTTTCTTTCTTTTTTGTCGAGATATGTTGGCATTAATTAAAATTTTTTCTGCTTCCTTAGAAGTCATTCTTTCATCCCATAAAATAACTTCAATTTTTAAATAATCCCTTAATTTTTTTGCAAATTCTTCACTAATTTTACCTCTAGGTCCAATAGTCCCATTCATATTTTTAGGATAACCCAAAACTATTTTTTCAACTTGATTTTGTTTAACAAGTTCAATTATTTTTGAAATAGGTAAATCATAATTATCTTCTGTAAAAACAAAAGTTTCAATACCTTGAGCAGTTATTCCTAATACATCGCTTAATGCGATTCCTAATGTTTTTGAACCTAAATCTAATCCTAAAATCTTCATTATTAACTTCCTTTATATATTTACACCATATCTCATAATTATTATACCATTATTTAGGAAAAATAAATATCTTTTTATTTATTTTTTAAATACTCGGAAATATACTCCATACTATCATTTACTTTCCCTAAGTCTTTTGCCCCTGCTTGAGCGAAATCAGCTCTACCGCCACCGTTTCCACCACAGATTTTTGCCAATTCTTTTACAAGGTTACCAGCATGAATTCCTTTGGCTACATAATCTTTAGTAATGCCACACATAAAAGTAACTTTATCTTGCTCAAGATTAGCTAAAACAACTATCACGTTATCTAATTGTTCTTTAAAATTATCAACCATATTTCTTAGGGAATTAATTTCAATATTCTTAACCGTTGCAGTTAATACCTTAAAGCCATTTATCTCTTTAACATTTCTTACTAAATCGCTGGCCTCAATATTTGCTAACTTTTGATTTAATCTTTCGATTTGTTTTGAAAAGAATCGATTTTCATCTGTCAAACTAATAACTTTATTTACCACATCTTGGTTATTTGTTTTTAACATTCCAGCTATCTTTTCAACAGAATCAATGAACGATTGTGTATACTCTACAGCTCTTGCTGAAGTCACAGCTTCAATTCTTCTTATTCCTGCTCCTATTCCTGATTCAGAGACAATTTTAAATAAACCAATTTCTGAAGTATCTTTTACATGACAACCACCACATAACTCTGTACTGAAATTTTCAACTTCAACAACCCTAACTACTTCACCATATTTCTCACTAAACAGGGCTTCAGCCCCTAATTTTCTTGCTTCTGAAATAGGCATTTCTTGATAAGATACATTAATACTTTCAAAAATACGTTCATTTACTAATCTTTCTATCTCTTTTAATTGTTTATTAGAAACAGCTTCAAAATGATTAAAATCAAAACGTAATCTTTCACTTGATACATATGAACCTGCTTGAGCAATATGATTACCCAAAACCATTTTTAACGATTTATGTAATAAATGTGTTGCAGTATGGTTTCTCGAAATAAAATCACGTGAAAATTTATTAACCTTTAAAATAACTTCATCACCAACACTAATTTTCCCAGAAAATACTGTACAAAAATGGAGGTGTTGTTTATTAGGTGCTTTAATAACATCATTAATAACAACTCGAGCGTTTTCATTAATCATAAAACCTGTATCAGCAATTTGTCCACCTGATGTAGCATAAAATGGTGTTTGATCGAATATTATTTGAACCTCATCGCCCTCTCTAGCGGTACTCAGTATTTCATTATCATTAATAATAAACAGAATTTTAGTTTTAACCTCTAGATGTTCATAACCAACATATAATGATTCTGTTTTAATATCCATTAAAGTTTTATTTTGTGATTTCATAGAATCAATTTCTCCTCGAGCATTTCGTGCTCTTTCTCTTTGGGTTTCTAATTCTCTTTTAAATCCACTAACATCTACTTTATAACCAGTTTCTTCAGCATATTCGATAGTTAATTCAATTGGGAAACCAAAGGTATCATATAATTTAAACGCTGTAGTTCCATCAATTTCCATTGATTTTGAATTTTTTATAACTTCATTTAACATTGCCAGTCCCTCTTGTAGTGTTTCATGAAAACGAACTTCTTCTTTTTCAAGAATTGTTTTTATGTAAGTTACTTTTTCTATAATTTCTGGATAAAATTCACCCATGATATCACATACAACATCAACTAACTCTTTCATAAATGGTTTAACTAGTCCTAGTTTTCGAGCATGTTTTACAGCTCTACGGATTAAGCGTCTTATAACATATCCCCTTCCATCGTTTGCTGGTAGTGCTCCATCTGATATCGCAAAACAACAAGAACGGATATGATCAGCAATAACTCGAAAAGCAGTATCATATTCAGGATTACTTAAGTACTTTTTATTTGATAATAATTCAAGTTTATTAATTATAGGCATAAATAAATCTGTATCATAATTAGTAGGTACATCTTGAATAACAGAAGCAAGGCGTTCTAAACCCATTCCCGTATCAATATTTTTACTTGGTAGTTCAGGATAATGTGCTCTATCTAAATCAGTTTTAGCGTTATATTGTGAAAAGACTAAATTCCAAATTTCTAAATAACGTTCATTTTCTCCACCTGGATATAATTCATCTTTAGGGGTATCAAATTCATAATTCTTACCTCTATCATAAAATATTTCTGTATTTGGTCCTGCAGGACCTTCACCAATTTCCCAGAAATTACCTTCAAGCTTAACTATATGTTTTGGATCCATTCCAACCTTAACCCACAAATCATAAGCTTCTTGGTCTGTAGGATAAATAGTAACATATAATTTATTTTTATCAAATCCATACCAAGCATCACTTGTTAATAATTCCCATGCATATTCAATTCCTTCACTTTTAAAATAATCACCAATTGAAAAGTTTCCTAACATTTCAAAAAAGGTATGATGTCTTGCAGTTTTGCCTACATTTTCAATATCATTAGTCCTAATTGATTTTTGTGAATTTGCTATTCTTGGATTTTCTGGAATTAACCTTCCGTCAAAATATTTTTTTAATGTTGCTACACCAGAATTAATCCACAACAACGTTGGATCATCAACTGGAACTAGTGATTGTGATGGATAAATTAAATGATTTTTTGATTTGAAAAAATCTAAAAACATTTGTCTAATTTGGGATGTAGTTAATTTTTTCATTTTGTTTTCCTCCTAGATTATTAAAAAATCCCTTGCAATAACAAAATACATTTTGCTTCGCAAGGGACGATTTTTTCCGCGGTACCACCCTTATTCTGAAAATTTGATTTCAGCAACTTAAAAAAGTTTTAACGGACTTACCCGGTAGCTTTTCCTACACTCAAGAGTAGCTTCAATTATTTTTACTAGAATTTCTTCCACCATAGAAATTCCTCTCTGTAAGTAATGAAAATAATTTACTCTTCTCTATCAACGTTTTCCATTTCATTATATTCGATATGCATTAAATTTTCAATAATTATTGATTATTATTTTGTAAAATCATCTTTTTATTTTTAAATCGCTTAAATCGATAATATATCCTGATATATTTTATGATTAACATTATAATTGCCAAAAGCGGAATCGCAAATATCATACCAGCTATACCAAAACACTTCCCAAATATCACAAAAGAAAGTAAAATCATCAGGGGATGACTATCAATTGACTTACTTTGGATGTATGGAGTAACAATATTGGATTCAATTAATTGTACTACTACTATAACAACTAATGTTAAAATAGCTAGTTTCCAAGAAATAGTAAGGGCAAAAAATACGGCTGGTATCCCACCTATATAGTTACCGATTATTGGAATAGCATTCGTGTAACCAACAATAAAACCAAAAAGCATTGGATATTCTAATCCAACTAAAGAAAACCCAAACCCAGATACTACTGCCATTAAATTCATTACAAGAATCAAACCTCTAAAATATGATCCAACTCCATCATCCGCCTCTTTAAAGAATTTATAAATAAATTTATACTTGTGTTTACATAAAAATTTTTTCAACCTTAACTTTATATTATTATAATCATATAAGAAGTAATAAGTTATAATTGGTGTTAAGACGATAATATTAAATGACTCAATAACTCCATTCATAAAATTTCTGGAGAAATTAAAATTAATAATATTATTCATTGTCCAATCTCCAATATCATCCATATTAAATCGATACTTATCAGGAATAAAATCAAATCTAACCCATAAATTATCAATAAATTGTACCATCGATTTATAAATTTGGGGAATTTGCTTTTCTAAATCGCTTATTTGCGCAAAAACAATTGGAATCAAACTAGATATTAAATAAACAAAAATAATAATGAAGGTAAAAAAAACAAGTAAAACTGATAACACTCTATTAATCCCTTGTTCTTCAATTTTGTCAACAAGTGTGTGTAGTAAAAACGCTATAAAAAAACCTACAATAAAAGGAGATAGTAGATAAAATATATAGCTAAAAAAACGATATATTATTGGTAATGCAAGATTACCTAAAACAACGATAATAAATATTGAAAAAATTATTAATAAGTTATATAAAATTTTATTTCTCTTACTATTTTTCATTTAATCACCCATTTTATATACTATTATATGCTCTTTTAATGCTTAATATAAAGGATGTAGATAAATTTATGCAAATGAAAAAACCACACCAAATATTTCATTGGTGTAGTTTTTATTAACTAAAAGATCTCTCTAATTTTTCTCATTGCTCTAGAATTATTTTTCATCATTTTCCGCATTTCTTTTGAAACCATTGGTCTATTTTCAGATATTCTTTGATAAGCAATTGTACCTACTATTCCTAACATAACGTAAGAAAAAGTTCTCATAATTATCACCTCAGATAGAGAGACCTTGTGCTAATAGCACATTAATAGTCTTAGTTATTTTCTGTAAAAAATAAGGGGGAAATTTTACCATTATTCCATAAAATCATAAGGTGTAGTGTCTAATTTTGTATAAATAAATTCAAAGTCATCAATAGCAATTTTTTTAGTATTTACAGATTTCATTAAACGTTTCTTTAACGACGTTTGTCTCATAGTTTCAAAAGAATTATTGACCGCTATTTTATAACTTTCTACATCACCGATCATGATTAAAAATTTTTTAGCTCTAGTTACTGCAGTATACAATAATTTCTTTCTTAGCATTATACTGTAACTCTTTGATAGCACTAAAATGACAATATCAAATTCACTACCTTGAGATTTATGAATTGAAATACAATAAGCTAAGGAAATATCATTTAATTCTGATTCAGAATAACTCACTTCATTTCCGTCATAATCAATGATTAATTTAGTATCTTCATCATTATCATCCTCTAAAAATACATGTTTTATATAACCAATATCCCCATTCATGATATTTTTTTCGGGTCTATTTGCTAATTGGATAACTTTATCTCCTAAACGAAATATCTTATTAAAAAAAGTTATTTCTTTTTTTTCAATTGTTTTTGGATTCAAACAATTTTGGAGAAATAGATTTATATTATCAATTCCAACTATACCTTTATACATCGGAGCTAGTACTTGAATATTTTCATAAGAAAATTGTTTTTCTACAGCGTTTGTGATGATAAATTTTAGATTATCTAATAAAACATCATTATTGCATCTTATAAAATTTCGATCACTTTTTTTATTCAATAAATCTGAAGAAATTATCTGCTCATTAATATCATGGGCAAGATCGATAATCGATGAATCTTCACTTTGCCGGTGAATTTTATCAAGTTTTACTGTTTTGACTAAATTAGAAAGAATCATATCTTTTAAAACTTCACCTGGTCCTACTGATGGTAATTGATTAATATCGCCAATAAATACAATTTTTGTATCATTATTTAAGGCTCTTAAAAGATTAGCACATAATAAAACATCAATCATTGAACTTTCATCAATAATTACTAATTTATGCCCTAAATGATTAAATTCATCATATGTGAATGTTCCCAATAAATTATATCCTAACAATCTATGAATAGTTGATGCTTCAAAACCAGTTGTTTCAGTTAACCTTTTTGCAGCTCTTCCTGTAGGTGCGATTAATGCTACATGTTCTTTAAAATTTGTTATCTCTAACTTATTTAATTTAAGATATGCTTGTAAAAATCCATTAACAACTGTTGTTTTACCTGTTCCAGGACCACCTGTTAATATGGTTATTTTACTTTTCAAAGCAGTTTTAATTGCAGCTTTTTGTTTATCTGTATATGAAATTTTGTTTTCTGTTTCAACTATTTTAATTATTTTAATAATATCTTCATCATTAAAATCCACAAGCTCTTCATAATCGATTATAGCTTTTACCCTTTGGGCAATTAATAATTCAGCTTTATAAAGAGTTGGTATATAATATTTAGAATCTTCTAAGATAATTTTGTTCTTCTCAATTAAATTATGAATATTTTCTTTTATTTCATTATCACTTAAAGAAATCATGAAATCATTTAAAAATTGATTTGCTTTTTTTAAAATCTGTTCAATAGTTATATAAGTAAAACCTTCACTAAAACAAAACTCTTCAAATATATACTTAATAGCAGCTTGAATACGATATGGGCTTTTTAAATCAAAGTCAATAGCAACAGCTAATGAATCAGCTTTTTTAAAACCAATTCCTTCAATTTCATCAATTAGGCGATAAGGATTTTCTTCTAAATATGGAATGGTGTTTTGCATATATTTATTAAAAATTTTTTTCGATAATTTGGAACCAATTCCATTTTTCAATAAAAAACGCATAATTTTTTCAGATTCATAATTAATTAATAGAACTTCATAAATGTTATTTTTTGTAATTTCTCTTAATCCTGTTACACTATCGAGTACGCTTTTATCTTTAATAATTTTACCAATGGCATCATCACCTAATATTGAAACAATTTTCTTAGCAGTTTTTTTACCGATTCCTCTAAATAAATCACTAGACAAAAACTCTATCAAACTATCCTCATCTTTTTTTTCTTCAATTTCATAACTATCTACAAAAAATTGGATACCGTAATTATTTTTCGTAAAATCTCCATAAAAATGATAAAGATCATCCTTTAACAAATGTGACATATAACCTACTATTGTTACATATCCATCTGTAGAATGTTCCTTCAAAATTTTTTTATCAATGTTTGAATTTAAAATTTGAACTTTACCTACAGAATAATCATTATCTTTATTATGGTATATTTCTTTCTTAAACCAGCCTGTAATGACATTCTTCAATTACCCCACCTACTCTTAATATTGTCTTTTTTCACCATCAAAATAAGCACTATCAATAAATCCTCCACCTAGACATACTTCATCATCATAAAATACAGCTGCCTGCCCAGGAGTAACTGCTCGAACAGATTCATGAAAATTAACAATAAGTGTATTGTCATCAATCCATTTGATAGTTACATCAACATCTTTTTGTCGGTACCGGAATTTAGCAGTACAATTTAACTCTCCATTAAATTTAATAGTGTCAATCCAATTTACATCCATGACTATACAAGAATCAGAATAAACATAGGGATGGTCAAAACCTTGTTCAACATATAAGATATTTTCAGTTAAATTTTTGCCGACAACAAACCAAGGATTTCCAGCACCACCAATTCCTAATCCCTTTCTTTGCCCTATTGTATAGTGCATTAAACCACTGTGTTCACCAATAATTTGTCCAGATAAATTCTTCATTTTCCCTGATTGTGCCGGTAAATAATTTTGGAGAAATTTATTAAAATCACGTTCACCAATAAAACAAATTCCTGTTGAATCTTTTTTAGTTGCTGTAGCTAAATTTAATTTTTTTGCTATTAACCTAACTTCTGATTTCCATAAATGACCAATCGGAAACAAAGCTTTTTGAAGTTGTTTTTGGTTAAGTTGGCATAGAAAATAGGTTTGATCCTTATTATTATCAATTCCTCGTAATAATTTAGCTTCATTATTTTCATGAATAACTCGAGCATAATGACCCATCGCAATATAGTCACAATTTAATTTTTCAGCATAATTTAAAAAAGCTTTGAATTTTACTTCTTTATTACACATAATATCCGGGTTTGGAGTTCTGCCTAATTTATATTCATTTAAGAAATATGCAAAAACATGATCCCAATATTCTTGAACAAAATTAACTTTATGCAGTTTTATTCCTAGTTTATCTGCCACTTTTTTGGCGTCCTCAAAATCAATTTCTTGTGGACATATTTCATCACAGGCAGTTGGATTACCCAAAATATCATTATTGACTGCAGAATCCCAATTACGCATAAATACTGCTTCAACATCATAGCCTTGTTCTAATAATAGATACGCTGCAACTGAAGAGTCTACCCCACCGCTTAGTCCTAAAATTACTTTTTTTGTCATTGTATCACCTATTATATTTTTTATCTTATTTATTATAACATACAATTTAATTGATTAAATGATAACACTCCGAATTATTAAAAATATGTTATAATAAAAACAAATATTTAGAGGTGATACAAATGCAACCACTAGCTTATCGAATTAGGCCAAAAGTAATCGAAGATGTTGTAGGTCAAAAACATATTATCGGTGATAACAAAATAATAAATAATTTAATTAAAAACAAAAAAATCTTTTCATTTATATTTTATGGTCCGCCAGGTGTTGGAAAAACTACAATCGCGAAAATTATAGCTAATTCTATGAATATTCCTTTTGCTTTTTACAATGGCGCAACAGATAATAAGCAACGTCTTAAAGATTTAGTAAAATCAGCAGAATTATCTACTGACTATATAATTATTATCGATGAAATTCATCGTATCAAAAAAGATATCCAAGATCTTTTATTGCCTTACTTAGAAAATGGAACATTCTCTATCATTGGCTTAACGACAAACAATCCATATTTCAGCGTCAATCCAGCAATTCGTTCAAGGTGCCATATTTTAGAATTAAAATTACTAACTAAAGATGATATATTTGAGAAATTAGTTCAAATAAGAAATAATGAGGAATATGTAGCAAAAGACTATGAAATAGGCGATAAAGTTTTACATCTAATTTCTAATTTAGCAAATGGTGATTTGAGAAATGCTTTGAATTTATTTGAACTTACGTTATTATCAACAAGCAATCATAAAATAGATACAATAGATTTTGAAAAACTATATACGAATTCAACATTTACAATTGATAAAGATTCCGATGGACATTATGATACACTAAGCGCCTTTCAAAAATCTATCAGAGGTAGCGATGTCAATGCTAGCCTCCATTATCTATCTCGCTTGATATTAGCTAATGATTTAGATAGCATATGTAGAAGACTAGCTATTATAGCTTTTGAAGATATAGGCCTCGCTAATCCAGCGGCTTCAGTACATACGATGGCAGCAATAGAGGCAGCCCGTCAAATTGGATTTCCTGAGGCAAGAATTCCTTTAGGTAATGCTGTTATTGATCTGGCATTATCACCTAAATCACGCTCAGGGCATATTGCCATAGATAACGCTATAGCTGATATTGAAAAAGGTAAAATCGGTGATATTCCTGAATTCATTAAGTCAAAACCACTTAATTCTTCTATAAAATACAATCCTGATGATAAATATAAATTTACATATCAATATTTACCAGATTTAATAAAAGATGCAGAATACTATCACCCTAAAGAGCATCAAAATACATACGAATATAACTTAATTAGTAATTATAAATTAATAAAAAGCAAAAAAGAAAAGTCTCATTTGTGAGATTTTTTTTATAAAAAAACAGGATTAAATCCTGTTTATTACTTATTATATTTCTTTCTAGTTTTATATCCCATTATTCCTGAAGCTATAAGTGAGGCTCCGATTATGGAAATAATGTAATATAAGGAATAATCTTTTTCTTTTTCGGGCGAGCGATCAATAGGATTATCAACAATTTCTACATAAAGCAGATAAGATATAGTCTTTTTATTATCACTAGCATCACTTACTTCCAAAGTTATTGTGTACACTCCTGCAACACCTATATCATAATCTCCACTTACAATGATTTCTTCAGTTAAATCACCATCATAATTATCAATAGCTGAAATATTTTTAAGAAGGTCTATGACTTCATTTGTTTTTATCGTGATATCATTATAACCAATAATTTCTGGAGCGGTAGTATCAACAATAGTCACTAAACAAGTTACAGTTGCTTCATTATTTTGTGAATCTTTAACAGTATAAGTAATTGTGTAAGTTCCTAAATTCGATAAATCAAGATTTGATAGATCTGCTTCAATAAGTAATGTTAAATCACCATCAATATTATCACTTGCTGTAATACCATCCAAAAAGTTATAACTATCGGTAAACACTTCTATAGTTAAGTCATCTACACCATGGATTTTTGGTACTTCGGCATCAGTAACATTAACTGTAACAATCTTTACATCCTTATTTCCACTTGAATCAAATACAATATAAATTAATGAATATTCACCTACTTTATCAAGATTTATTTGTAAATAATCAATATATATATGCCCAGTCAAATCACCATCAACTAAATCAAAAGCAGAAATTTCATTTTCACATACATCTTGCAAATCTTCATAAGTAGCACCAACTAAAATTTCAATATCTTTCGTACCATTAATTTCAGGTTTAACGTCATCGATAATAGCAATGCTAATAATTTTGGTTGAAAAATTACCCTTTGAATCTGATGCATAAATGAAAACTTTGTATATTCCTGGCTCGTTAAAATTGACATTATGTTTATCTACATAAATTTTTTCTAAATCAATTTCTCCATCATAATTATCTGTAACTTCAATAATTGATTTAAAATCATAATCTGTTATTTGATCTGATAAATTAAAAGATATATTATCTGCAATAATTTCAGGCGGTGTTGTATCAATAATTTCAACCTTAACAGTTTCAGAGATTTCATTTCCTGAACTATCTTTAACAATATAGGTAATATTATACTCTCCTAATTCATCTATATTAAGATTAGTAAAATCAATTGATCTTGTGACTTCAAGATTACTATTATCTTCTACAATAATACCTTCCCACCAGTTGTATTCTTCTTTAATAGTATGGACCTCAATTGTTAAATCTTGATAATTTTCAATTGTTGGTTTAACAGTATCTACAACCTGAACTGTAACATCTTGGTCAAATCGATTTCCTTCATTATCTTCTATTCTATAAGTGATAAGATAAATACCTAATTGTGTTAACTCTAAATCATACCGATCCACTTCAATTTTTTCTGTTATTTCAATATTATTATAATCATAGGCTTCAACATTATATAAATCATCAAATGAAGAATTAATCTCAATTTTATGATTTTTAAGTCCACTAAATATAGGTGTTCTTAAGCCAGATTCAATAAAAACTGTAACCTCTGCTAGAGTACTTTTAGAGTAATAAAATACCGTATATTCACCCACTTCCTCATATTTAACATCATTATCAACAACAGTTATGCTAGTCAATCTATTACAGCTATCAATTGCGTATACGCCCAAAAGATAATTTGGTTTTTCACTTCCTATCTTCAAATGAAAATCTTTTAAATTAAAAATTGTGGGATAATTATTTGGCGTACATATGTCTTCTGCGTTTACAGTTTTATATTGAAAGATAAAAATAAATAATAAAACAATGTAAATGATTCTTTTCATACTCTCACCATCTTCATCAATGTATAAATATATTATATAGTTAAATAAGATACAAAAGATATTTAAGTGTAAATCTTACATTTTTTTCATCAATTATTTAATTAATTTTAGTTAATATTCGTCAATAACAATATTAATATAATTTAGGTGTCGAATAAAAGTAAATCTTCATTGTAAATAAAAAAAAGATATCCAATATTGGATATCTAATATTTAGCATCACTTGGCATACGCCAATCGCTTCGTGGTGATAATGAAATTTGAATAACTTTTGGACCGTCTGGCATCACCGAACGTTTAAATTGTTGGGAAAAAAAACGATTATAAAAAGTATCTAAATATTTATTTATTTCTTGATCTCTCAAGTTAAATGCCCTTTTTAATAAATAAGCAATTCTCGATTCATCATCACCACAATTTAACATCCGGTAAATAATGAAATCATTAACTTCATACTTACCTATAATTTCTTCTGTTTTTTGTTTACTACAAGTTAATTCAGGAGAAATTGGTGTATCTAAAATATCATATAATGTGTTTTTTAATAAATTATTTTCACTAAACTGATAATCGGCAAATGATTGAACCATAAACTTAACTAAAGTTTTCGGTAGCCCACCATTAATACTATAATTAGACATTTGGTCACCATTAAAGGTTGCCCAACCTAGTGCCAGTTCAGATAAATCTCCTGTCCCTAGTACAAAGCCATTTAAACTATTTGCCATGTTCATTAAAATACTAGTTCTAGCTCTTGCTTGAGTATTTTCATAGGTAATATCTTTTTTTTCTGGATCATGTCCAATCGAATTAAAGATTTCTAAAACAGTAGGTTTTATATCGATTGTGTCCATGCTAATATTTAATGCCTTAGCTAAATTATATGCATTAGTTAATGTTCTTTCACCTGTACCAAATCCGGGCATAGTTTTTGCCTTTATTCCTTTTAAATCTAAATTTAAATATTTAAAGGTTTTATATAAAATTAGTAGAGCTAAAGTAGAATCCAATCCACCTGAAACACCTAATAATACTGATTTCGCATTAATGTGTTGTATGCGTTTAGCAAGTCCTGCTACTTGTATATCTAATATTTTTCGGAATTGAAGTTCTTTATTCTCTTTTGGAACAAAGGGTGTAATATCAAAAGCATTTATAAATTTATATTTTGAATCGTCAAATTGACAATTCATATTTACTGTTGAGTAATCATTTATATAAATTCGTAAACTCTCACGATTTGTCTCATTTTTCCGTTTTAAAAATTTTAAATAACCATGATCAACATCACCTAATAAAACAGTACTGCCATTATTTAATAGTTTAGCCTCAGCAATAATATCTCCATTTTGGACAATTAAGCAATGGTTAGAAAATACAGTATCTTGAGATGATTCGTAACGGCCTGAAGAAACATAAACATATGCGCAATTATTTCTTTTAGTGAAACTTTGAATTATATATCTTCGTGTATCATCCTTATTCAATACTTCATTGCTAGCTGAGACATTAAAAATGATTTCTGCTCCCGCAATAGTTTGATAAGAAGCAGGTGGTATCGGAGCCCACATATCCTCGCATACCTCAATTCCAAATTTAATATTTTTGCTTTTTTCATGAAATAATTGTGAACCAAAAGGAGCATCAAAATCTTCAACAATAATAACTTTATCATTTAAAACTGTACCATGGGCAAAATATCTTGCTTCATAAAATTCGTCACGATTAGGAAGATACATTTTAGGTACAATACCTAACACTTTATTTCCTTGTACAACATATGCACAATTAAAAATATCATTTTTATAGACATAAATCGCACCAAATATTATTATTCCTTGAAAGGTATTGTTTTCTAAGAAATATTTAATTGCCTGATGATTTTCTTTAATTAAATAGCTTTGAAAAAACAAATCTCCACAAGTATAACCTGTTACTGCTAATTCAGGAAAAGTGATAAAATGTGGATTTTGATCCTTTATCATTTCAATTTCTTCTAAAAATTGTTTTACATTATAACTTGGTTTACCTACTTCAATTTTAGGGGCAACGGTTGCAACTTTAACAAAATGATTATTCTTCATTATTTACCACCTCTATTATATAAATTATTATCATAAATATATTGATTAATTTCATCAATAACCACTTTATCATTTAACGACTCTCGGTAATCCGTTGATGAAATATCAATTGTTTCAAAATCTGTTTCAATATAAAAATGATTTTTATATTGAACAAAAAAAGGATGATTATTAATAATTTCTTCAATATTAATAAAATTGCGATTTAAAATAATAAATTTATAGTTTTTTATCATAAATTGATAATCAATCCATTTATCTAAACTCTTGAGGTTATCGGCGCCAATAACATAAAAAATTTCATCTCTAGGATATAAATCCTTAAAATGCTTCAAGGAATTAATTGTCCCTTTAAATACTTTCATCTCATTCTCGAATCCTGATATATAAGTGTTTTTTAATTGATTTGCCATAAATCCCAACATATTATAGCGATGATAAAAATCTACTAATTTTTCTTTTTTATAAATATTTCCAACAGGCAAAAAAATAAATGCCTCTGGATTATATTTCTCTATCAGTTTTTGGGCAATTTTAAAATGAGCAATTGTGGGTGGATTAAAACTACCACCATATACGATAACCATCTAATCACCTCGTCAATATCCTTTAACATTAACATACAAATTATACCAAAAAACAACTTAATAGGCAATCAAATTATGAAAACGTTTTTATTTGTTGCTCTTTATATTTTAAAACGCAAACTTATATCAAGAGAGCGATAAGAATGAGTAATAGCGCCCACAGAAATGATATCAACGCCACATTTAGCCACATCATAAACTCTATCTAAAGTCATATTTCCGGAAGCTTCTATAATTGCTTGATGGTTATTAATTTTAACAGCTTCTCTCATCATATCTAAAGACATATTATCAAGCATAATTATATCTGCTTTTACTTCTAAAGCTTCCTTAAGCATTTCTATATTTTCAACTTCTACCTCGATTTTAGTAGTATGTGGTATACCTTTTCTAATCTTAGTGACAGCGTTTTTGATACCGCCACTTGCTTCAATATGGTTATCTTTAATCATTACCGCATCAGACAAATTAAAACGATGATTATAGCCACCTCCAAATAAAACAGCTTCCTTCTCAAAAATACGAAAGTTGGGAGTAGTTTTTCTAGTATCAACGACTCTAATTGGAAATTCTTTAAGTTTATCAACAAACAATTTTGTATAAGATGCAATTCCTGACATTCGTTGTATAATATTAAGTGCTAATCTTTCTCCGCTTAATATTGATCTTGTTTTCCCAATAATTTCTAAAATAATGTCGCCTTTCTTTACTTTATTTCCATCATCAAAAAAACAATTGAATTTTATATTATTGTCAATTATCGTAAAAACTCTTTTTAAAATATTAATTCCAGCAATTACCCCATTTTCTTTAGCAACAAAATATCCTTTTGTAGAATTAAATTCATCAATTAAGTTATCAGTAGTAATATCTCCATAAGGCATATCTTCTAGTAAAGCCTGTTTAATAAAGTTTTCAATTAAAATATCTTTCATATAAACTCCTTCTTATCAATCAATCCGATAATGGCAGCCAATACTTTCTTTTCTATTTAAAGCTGATTCGATAACTAATAGTGCAACTGTTGCCATGTTATATACTTCATAATACGCTTTACATGTTCTTTTATCATTTTCCAAGCCATTTAAAATACCTTTGATTGTATCTTCTGCTAATATAAGATTTTTTTCTGTACGAACAATACCTACATTACGTTCCATTATATCTTTTATTTGATTTTTAATATTTCGATAATTATAATTAGATAATTTCAAATTCTGAACTAAAGGTAATTTATCATAAACCTCAACTTGATAGTCATTTATATTCTTAGCAATTCGTCCACCAAAAACAATACATTCTAGTAAAGAGTTACTCGCTAAACGATTAGCTCCATGCACTCCACTATCACAGCATTCTCCATTTGCATATAAATTTTCAATAGATGAATGCCCATTCAAATCTACAGAAATACCTCCAACAGAGAAATGTTCAACAGGTGCTACAGGAACAAGTTCTTCTGTCATATCAACACCATATTCTAAACATCTATTATAAATAGTTGGAAATCTTTTTTTAATAAAGTCACTATCTAAATGTCTTACATCAAGATAAACGTGATCACTCCAGGTATCATACATTTCCCGATAAATACTTTGAGAAACTTTATCGCGAGGAGCAAGTTCACACAAATGATGATATTTATGCATAAAACGATTGCCTTCTACATTTAGTAAATATCCACCTTCTCCTCTAACAGCTTCACTAATGAGAAAGCGAGGACCATTTTCATGTCTAAAAAAGGCGGTTGGGTGAAATTGAACAAACTCCATATTTGCTATTTCAGCTCCAGCTCGATAAGCCATCGCTATTCCATCACCTGTTGCAACAGTAGGGTTAGTACTATTTTTATAAATTTCTCCAATACCACCAGTACATAAGACAGTAACTGTTGAATAAATTTCCCGATATTGATCTTGTGTTAAAACGCCAGCACCTAAACATTTATTATTTTCAACAATTAAATCAACAACCATTGCATCTTCTAAAATATCAATATTTTCCTTATTAATCACTTGAACTGCTAACGATTTTATTATCTCTTTCCCGGTAGCATCGCCACCAGCATGTAATATTCTCCGTTCAGAGTGCCCACCCTCTCTGGTTAATAAAATATTACCTTCCTCATCTTTATCGAACTTAACACCAAAGTTTATTAATTTATTTAAATTATGACTTGACTCATAAACTAGTGTCCTTAAAGCAGGAATATTGTTTAAATATGATCCAGCGAGCAGTGAATCATCAATATGTTTTTGATATGCTTCATCATTGGCATGTAACTCTCCAGCGATTCCACCTTGAGCAAGTGAAGAATTACTTACAATTATTTTATCTTTTGAGATAAGTAACACCTTTTTATTATTAATTATATTAAGAGATGTATATAAACCTGCAGCGCCACTTCCAATGATTACGACATCATAATAATCTTTTAACATTTTTACACCTATCTATCTGTATAGTAAAACATATTTTCTAAAGCTTTTAAAGCGTTTATTTGAATATGTTCTTCAACAGTTATTTCACTTTCTTCATTTAATAATGCATTATAGACATCTTCTAAATGGGTTAATTTCATATCGTAACAAGCTAAATTTTCTGTTAATAAATAAAATTTTTTATTCGGGCACGCGAGTTTCATTTGATGAATGATTCCCTTTTCGGTACCGATGATAAATTCCTCACAATCACTTTTTTGGACATATTCAAGTAAGCTTTTTGTACTACCTACAAAATCAGAAATTTTTACAATTTCTAACTGGCATTCAGGATGTACAATAAATTCAGCATTTGGATATTTGTTTTTTGCTTCAATAACTTGTTCTTTGTTAACATCATTATGGACACAACAAAAACCTTTCCAAACATCCATATCTAAGTCAAATTTGTCTTTCAAATAAGTTCCTAAATTTTTATCAGGTACATATAAAAGTTTTTGACCTTTATATTGAGAAATAACCTTCTCAGCATTACTACTAGTAACACAAACATCACTTAATGCTTTCACTCTTGCGGTTGAGTTTACATAACAAATTACTTTTACATCTGGGTGCTCTTCTTTATATAATTTTAGTTTAGTCTCATTAACCATTTCAGCCATAGGACAACCAGCATTTTTAACTGGTAATAAAACTTTTTTTGAAGGTGATAATATTTTAGCTGTTTCAGCCATAAAATGAACACCACAAAAGACAATTAATTCTTTATCTGTTTTTGCGGCGATACGGCTTAAAGCTAGTGAATCCCCTAAATAATCAGCAATATCTTGAACTTCAGGATGCTGGTAATAATGGGCTAAAATAACAGCATTTTTTTCTTTTTTTAATCTCTCTATTTCTTTAATATAATCCATTTAAACTCCTCCATTTCTTTGTACCATATTGATTATAACACAAATATCTAGAGATAGTAAAAGAATAATTAAATTAAAAAAAGCACAAAGTTGTGCTAATTTTAACTATATAAAATTAATTATTACCTTTTTCCTGTATCATAAATTTCACCAATAGCTCTTGGCGCCTGAGACTTAATTGAAGTAAATGATAGTAGTATTAACGTAGCGAGGAATGGAACCATTTTATAAACCTCACTAGGTATAGGTAATTCTTTTATTATAGGAATACCTGAGTAACCTGAGGCAATTGTCTTCATTAAACCGAAAAAGAGCGCTGCATTTAAAATTCTAATAGGCTTCCATTGACCAAAAATTAAAACTGCTAAAGCTAAGAAACCATAGCCTGATACTGATGCATTAAACTCTGTTGAGGTGGTAATGATAAAAACTAGTCCACCAATTCCACCTAAAAAACCAGATAAAGCAACACCTAAGTAACGAATTTTAAAAACATTAACTCCAGCAGAATCTGCTGCTTGAGGATGCTCACCGCATGCCCTTAATCGTAATCCAGTTTTAGTTTTATAAAGAAATATATAACCTAAAATTAGTATTATGAAGCCAATATAAGTTGATATATATAATTGTTTAAAAAATAAATCGCCTATAAATGGTATATCTCCTAAAAGAGGCACCTTTCTAATCAAAAATTGATTTGTAAATGGTACTTTTTGTGTATCACCTGTAATTGCCATTGAACGAGCTGCAAAGATGGCGATTGCTGGAGCAAATAAATTTAATGCTGTCCCACTAATAACTTGATTTGCTTTCATATTAATTGACGCATAAGCGTGTAATAACGAAAATAACAATCCTGTTATTCCAGCTGTTAATAAACCAATAATTAAAACTAATTGCCCAAAGCCGACACTACTTAAAAGTGCAGGCGAAACATTATTTTGTATCAAACGAATAATCAAAGCACCTATAAAAGCACCAAATAACATAATCCCTTCTAGTGCAATATTGATTACTCCGCTTCGTTCAGAAAACATTCCTCCAAGTGCTACTAGTAACAAAGGAATTGAAAATATCAACATTTGTTGAACAATAAAGTAGATACTATCCATTATTATCACCTCTACTTATTTTCTTATCCAGTTTATTTTTATATGCTTTCAAGATAAATTCTTTAAATATAATTACTAATGCACTAAAATAAATAATTGAAGCAATAATAATATCAATTATTTCCGTTTTAAAGCCAAAGCGTTGCATTAAAAATCCACCTTCTCTTATATATCCCATAAATATTCCAGCAAAGAATACTCCAATAGGATTGCTTAGTCCAATTAAAGCAACAGGTATTCCATCAAAACCTTCAGCTGGTAATATATCTTTAACTTCAATTGCTTTCCCTGTACCTACTAAGTAAATAACAGCACCAGCTAGTCCTGCTAGAAAACCAGAAATTATCATTGATAATATAATACTTCTTTTCTCATTAATACCAGCATATTTACTAGCATCACGGTTAAACCCAACGGCTTTTAATTCATAACCAAAAGTGGTCTTTTCTAATATTATATAAATAATAATTACAGCTATTATAGCAAGAAAAAACCCACCATTAACTGACCGTGGACCAAATATATTTTCTAGACCGAATGAAGGAATTACCGCATCAATGTTAACACGTTGTGATTCATTTCTTCCTGATTGATATATTGTTAATTTCACTAAATAAGTAACAAGATATATACCAATATAATTCATCATAATGGTTGCCACAACTTCATTAACATTTCGGTAAGCCTTCAATATTCCTGGAATGCTCGCCCAAAAAGCTCCGGCTAATCCAGCACATAATGTTGCAACTATCCATTGACTTGGACCCAAAAAAGTCCATCTAACACCAATATATACTGCAACGAAAGCCCCAACTATCAATTGTCCAGAAGCTCCAATATTAAATAAACCAGTTTTGAAAGCAAACCCAACTGACAAACCAGTCAGAATAATCGGTGTTGAATAAAATAAAACTTTCCCAATACTCTTAAGTCCACCTATAGGTCCAAATAAGATAGTAAAGAACGCCTGGAAAGATTCATTGGCATTAGTAATAATCATGATAATAAGACCAAAAAGCAATCCAGCAAAAATTGCAAAGAATGATGACATAACATTTACTTTCTTGTCAGTTAATTCCCCAAATAAAATAAGTTTTGGTTTATTCATCTATTTCACCTCGTTTTACGCGCACCGTAGTTCGTTTAGAGCCTGCCATATAAAGTCCTAATTCATTTTCATTTGTTTTATCAGGATCTAAATCTGCTACAATTTCACCTTCATACATTACAATAATTCGATCTGATAAATTCATTACCTCATCTAATTCAAGCGATACTAGTAAAACAGCTTTTCCACTATCACGATGCTTAATTAATTCTTTATGTATATACTCGATTGCACCAACATCTAATCCTCTCGTAGGTTGAACTGCAATTAATAAATCCGGTTCTCGATCAATTTCACGAGCAATAATTGCTTTTTGCTGATTTCCCCCAGACATACTTCTAGCTTTAGTATACGGTCCTTTCCCACTTCTAATATCAAATCGATTTATCAAATCTTTGGCATGTTTGTAAATACTGCGAAATTTTAAAAACCCTTTACTTTGAAGTTCATCACTAAAATAAGTTTGAATAATCAAATTTTCAGCTAAATTATAATCTAAAACAAGCCCATATTTATGTCTATCTTCAGGTATATGTCCTATACCTGCAAGTGTCTTATTGCGGATATTTTTATCAGTAATATCTTGATCATTTAAATAAAACTTTCCGCTTTTATGTGGAATTAATCCAGTAATTGCTTTAACAAGTTCTGATTGACCATTCCCTTCAATTCCTGCCACACAAAGGATTTCCCCTTTTTTAACATCAAATGAAATGTCTTTTAAGAGAAAACGATTTAAATCTGGTGAAAGTAGATTTAAATTTTTTACACTAAATATTACTTTACCAGGGTTTGCTTTTTCTTTATCAACTGTAAAATTAATTTTTCGACCTACCATCATTTCAGCCATTTGTTCCATTGATACATCTTTTACATCAACTGTTCCAATGTATTTACCTTTACGTAATACAGAACATCTATCAGCTACTTTTTTTATTTCATTTAATTTATGAGTAATTAATATTATCGATTTCCCTTCATTAACTAATTCTTTCATGATTTTCATGAGCTCTTCAATTTCTTGTGGAGTTAAAACTGCGGTAGGTTCATCAAAAATAAGAATATCTGAATCTCTAAATAACATTTTTAAAATTTCTACACGCTGCTGCATCCCAACTGAAATGTCTGATATATATGCATTCGGATCTATACGCAATTGATATTTTTCACTTAAATTTTTAATTTTTTCAACTGCTTCATTTAACTTCAATAACCCCTTTTCTGTTTCTTCTCTTCCTAAAATGATATTTTCGGCAACAGTAAAATTGTGAACCAATTTAAAATGTTGGTGAACCATTCCAATTCCTAAATCGTTTGCATCATTTGGGTTTTTAATTTGGACCTCGTTTCCATTAACCTTAATAACTCCTTTATCAGGTTGATACAAACCGAATAATATAGACATTAAAGTTGATTTTCCGGCTCCATTTTCTCCTAAAAGAGCATGAATTTCACCTTTATTAACTTGCAAGGTTACATTATCATTTGCCTTAATACCAGGAAATTCTTTGGTAATATTTAACATTTCTATTACATATTCCAATATTATCACCTCTTAATTTTGTTTTCATCAGAATCATTGATTAATTTCACTTTTCATGAAAAAACAAGGAAGACTAACTAGGCTCTTCCCTGCTTCCCATTATTTAAAAATCAATATTAATTATTAACTTAATTCTACAGATACCTTAACTAAACCTAATGCATCGATATCTCTTTGAGTAGCATCTTTTTGTGTTTCGTCTTCACCTTTTGCGCTAATATTAGAACTTATATTTGTTCTAATACTATCAGTGTTAGCTTTTAGAGCTGCAAAAATAGCATCATAGTCAGCAGAAGTAAATGTGTTAAATCTAGAGAAGTCTGATGGTAATCCAATTCCATCATTAGTAGCATCTAATATAGTTGTTTCTCCTGCTTTGAAAACTGAAGAATCTTCGTCATAAATTGCAGTCAAGTTTTGATAAACTGCATTTTTTAATTCTTTTTTAGCTGAAGTTATAACTGTGTCTGATTTACCACTTTGGTCTACGTCAACACCAATTACAAATTTGTCAGTTAAAGCATTTGCAGCGTTCATAACAGAAGTTCCAGCACCACCTGCTGCAGCGAATATTACTTCTGTTCCATCTGTAAACCAAGCTGTAGCTTTTGTTTGATGATCTGGATTAGCCTCAAAATCATCTAAATAAGTAAAGTTTACATTTATATTGCCAGTTAATTCCATTTCCTCCATATTGTTTTTTGATATATTAATATCATATCAAATAAAATTAAAATTGTAAATGTTTTCACTCTAATTTTAATAAAATCTGTCATCATTTGTCAAATTCACCGCTTGCAATCTAGTATTAGTATTATCACTTCTTGAAAAAATTAAACAATCCCCATCTTTTAACAATTTTGTCGCATCATCTTCTAAATACTTAAAAGATATTTCTTTATTATTTATCATAAATGCTATAAGTCCATCAAATTGAGCTCTTAAGTTATTTGTTAATATTCTATCATCCATATTATTAGTAGCATAAATTGTATATACTTTAACCTTACTTCCATAGACCAAAATATAATTTAAATATTTTAAATAATCGTTATTATTAATATAAAAATCAACAAAGTCATTTAATATTAATAATATCGGTGTTAAGTTTGTTTCATTATTTTCAATATTATTTAACCGTTGTTCTACTTCAGTATATAGTTTTATTAACATCGGTTTCATGCTTTGAAAATCACTTATAAAATGGTAATACAAATGAGGAATATCTTCAAATTGGTTTAATTCAAACTTTGTTGAGTCGCAACAAACAATTTTAAACTCACTAGGATTAAATTTAAAAACTATTACATTTATTATTGTTTTTAAAAGATCAATTTTTGAGTTTATATCGTTACCAATCATCAATATATTAGCCATTATTAAAAAATTAATACTATATATCTTACCACTATAATTTCTTCCGATTGGAATTAAATCTTTATCACTATCTTCTTCTAATATCTCTCTTAAACTAACTAAGTAACGATATTCATTTGGTACCTCAATTATTAAACATTGTTTGTTTTCATATTTTTCATAAATCCTAATGTTGTTAGTCTCGAGCCGATTCACTAAGTCCTTACTATAATTAATTATTTTCTTTGTTTTTATACTATTTTCAACCTCAATTATGTAAGTTGAAATAGTAGAGCCTATATATACTTCGTTAATTTCTAAATTAAAATGAAATGAATTTAAAAAATCATTAATTGTTCTGGCATTTTGAATGGTAATTTCTTTTTGTCTCTCTAAGACATTTTTATTTTCATGGTATTTTAACACTCTCATGCTAGGTTTAATATATTTTGGTCTTTTCATATCAATATGTTCACTTTTTGTCAAAACAATATTTTTAAATCCTTGATTTTCACTATTCACAAAAGGAACTTTTTCAGAAATAACTTCTGACTTTTGTATTTTATTTAATTTTGATGCTTCATGCATTTTTGTTAATGTATTTTTAACTATTTTTTTTGATTTTTTATAATAATTAACTGTCCCAAAATAAATATCATCGATAAAATCATAAATTGTTTTTTCAAAGATATACGCAACACCAGAAACTAATAAGATAATCGCTATAATTCTAGTTCCAATTTCCCCTAATAATACATAGGTAATCCAAAAGAAAAAAGCTCCAAGTAAGCCCCCTCCAAATGCAGAACTTAATTTATTTTTATTAATATAGCTTAAAAACAAATTATACGTTTCAGTAACAATATTAGAATTGTTAGTGTTGATTGTGTCTTCTAGTGCATTATAAATTGGAAAATGGCTATAGATTAATAATCCAGCACTAATAAATATTATTCCTTTTATTTTTATTGAAGTATACGTGATAAATTCATGGTAAATAATCATAAGTGCGCCATAGTAAAACATAAAAATTAAAATTAACCAATACCAATCACCAAAGATCATTTTGAATAATGTATTTAAAGTTCTTCCTACAGGCCCAAGCTCTGATACCAAAATTATTGAAATTAAAATTAACAAGATTCCCCAAATTTCAAAATAAACTAAACCTTCCTTGTCTTTATCATCAATAATCTTACGTTTTTTTTCTTTAGACAAACTTATCACCTACTTTCAACCTTATTGACATTTTATTAAATTATGCTTATCATAAATTAGCGAATCTTGTGTAAGATAAATTTTGGTTAAAATTTTTCAAGAATTAACGCGCAAACAACGCTAATAACAGGTTTTTTAATTTCTATAAACTTCTTCATTAACTTTTTCACTAAATCTTTGTTTGTATTTTATTTATAAAGATAGTCTTGGCCTAATTAAAAAAACTTTTAGTTAATATTAAACTAAAAGTTTTTTATTTTATATTTCATTAACAACTAACATCACAATAGGTTTACGTTTAGTTTCTTTATATAAATATTTGCTTATTTTTTCACGAATATCATTTTTTAATTTACTCCAGTCAATGTTTCTTGGATTTGCAATTCCAGCATCAATTGAATCTATCATAATTTGTTGAACCTTATTAATGATTTCTTCATTTTCCTTGACATAGATAAAGCCTCTTGATACTATTTCTGGGCCAGCTGAAACTTTTTTAGTTTTAGCGTCTAAAGTAATCATTGCCAATAAAATTCCATCTTTTGATAATAAAACTCGGTCTTTTAAAACAACATTATTCATTTCGCCAACACTTAAACCATCGACAAGAATCTGGTCAACATCAATAACATTTGAGTTATTAACTAAATCACCTTGACTAAATTCAACAACCTTCCCATTATTTAACAAAATAATATTTTCCGTGTTATAACCCATTTGTTCAGCAATTTTAGCTTGTGCATATTGATGACGATATTCACCAATTACAGGAATAATATATTTTGGTTTTAGTAAATTAATCATTAATTTAATATCTTCGCTACTTGCATGTGGTGAAGGTAAATAGGTTTTATTTATTGTATTTACACTTGCACCTGTCCTATATAAAATATCAATTGTTCTTGCAGATTTTATTTCTGTTCCCGGAATTGGTGGTGTAGCTAGGAAAATTGTATCTGTCTTTTCAATATTTATTAAACGGTCAAATTTTTTTGCCATTCTTATAAGAGCATCAAATGGTTCTTGACGTTCTCCTGTAGCTAGAACTACTAAGTTTGGTAAATTATTATCATTAGTTTCATCGATAAACTTTAGATTAACAAGCATTCCTGGAGTTGGGAACTTAATATACCCCATTTTTACAGAGATATCAACTATACGTTGCATTTTACGTCCAATTATCGCTATTTTTCGGTTATGTTCATTAGCCACATCAATTATTTTTTGGATTCTTTGTAAATCAGATGAAAAAACTGAAACGATTATTCTTCCGCTTGTTTGTGAAAACAAGTTACTCAGCTCAAATGCCAAACGATTCTCTCCACTAGTATGACCTGCTTTATTAGCTGACAAACTTTCGGATAGTAAAGCAAGCACCCCTTTTCGAGAAATATCTGTTATTTGATCATAGCTTGTTTGATATCTTTTATCAACACTTTGTTCAAATGTATAACTAGAAGTATATACAATAGCTCCATCAACTGTATTAATACATATACCTATTGAATCAGGAATACTTGAAGTTGTACTATAAAATGAAATTTGCACGTCATTAAAAGTTAATACATTTGAACTTTTGATTATTTTCAGCTGATATTTTTCAATATCTTCTCCATCCTCTCGTAATGCATCTTCTACTAGAGCAATTGTTAACCTTGTTCCATAAACAGGTAAATTAATTTTCTTTAATAAATTAGGTATTGCACCAATATGATTTTCGTGTGCATGAGTTAAAAATAAGCAAACAATCCTATTTTTATTTTCTACTAAATATTTAATATCAGGAATAACTGCATCAACACCGAGCAAGTCATCACCAGGGTATTTTAAACCAGCGTCAATTATAAAAATCTTTCCATTTACTTCAATTACATACATGTTTTTACCATTTTCACCTAGACCACCTAAGGCAAAAATTTTAATTTTTGAATGTTTAATATTTTCCACTAATTTAATCCGCTACAAAATGTACGGATTTCACCATCCTTTCTAAAAAAAAATATAATTAAATTTATATAATAAATAATTAATTACGTATATAGTATGATTCATCTTTTCATTACTTATCTTATTATATATCACATTTTTAAAAAAATAAATAAAAAGGATACAACAAAGTTGTATCCTTTTTTATTCAATGCTTAAAATACTGATATATCAATAAAATTCAGACAATAATTAAATTCCTAAAATTGTAAATAATTCAGTTTTTACCTCATCTGGCATTTCAACTAATGGTAAACGTACACTACCAACATCAAATCCTAATTTATTTAGAGCTGCTTTTAACGGAACTGGATTAGGTTTTATGAATAAAGCCTTAAATTTTGGATTATAAATGTCAAATATTGATTTAGCTTCTTTAAGCTGTTTAGTTCTCATTAATTGAATAATATTATTAATTGATTTTCCATAAATATGGCTAGCTACCGAAACTACTCCATCTGCATTTTCCATAAGAGCATCATATAATAAAACATCATCTCCTACATATGCTTTAAAACTAGGTATTTCATTTTTTATTTTTTTGATATTATCTACATTTTTATTTGATTCTTTGATTCCAACAATATTTTTGATTTTAGATAATTTCTTTATAGTTTCAAACTCCATATCTATTCCTGTTCTAGATGGGATATTATAAATTATAATTGGTTTTTTAGTACTACCAGCAATTTTTTTAAAATGCATGTAAAGTCCTTGTTGATCTGGTTTGTTGTAATATGGTACCACTACTAAATAACCTGATAAAGGTAAATATTCTACTCTTTTTATAAAATCTACCGTTTTTTGTGTGGAATAAGAACCAACACCTGCTATAATAGGGACTCTTTCATTGGTATACTCCAATGTTTTTTCAAATAACAATATTTTTTCTAAATCAGTTAGTGTAGGTGCTTCACCTGTTGTACCACAGACAACAAGGGAGTTACTATTATTTCTGATTAGATGTTCAATTAATTTTTTTAAACTACTAAAATTTATATTATCAAATTTATCAAATGGAGTTACCATAGCTGTTATTATTTTCCCAAGCACTATTTTCACCCCGCTTTATAATTTTTTGATGTAGCTCATTTAATTTTTTATAAACATATTTTGTTTCTACAAAGTAAGTTTGAAAACTTTTTATTTTACCATAAATAATGATAGTAATTTTACTAAATCCTTCTTTTTTTTCACTTAAAATATTTTTTTCATTTAAATAATTATGAAACAAAATGCTGTCTTCCAAATGAACATAATAATTATTTTCATATTCATAACATTTAATAAAGTCTACTTTATTTTTGATTTTATACTGAATGTAATCAGTTTTATATGATAAGTTTGTCATTAAAACTTCTTCATCTATAACTTCAGTATATGAATTATAATCATTTATTGAGACAAATTTCATTTTAATATTATGATTTTTTGCAAGCTTTGCAGCTTTATAATGCAAAACCCTTGAACCATTTTGAGTCATGTCAATTAACACATCAAAATTAAGTTTAGGAATTTTGACTGCATCTGGTACAATACGTGGATCCGCTGTAAATACTCCATCAACATCTGAGATAATCTCTACATACAATGCATTTAGTGCAATACCTAAAGTAATTGCAGTTGTATCGCTGCCACCTCGACCTAGAGTACTTACCTCTCCATCAATTGTAAGACCTTGAAATCCCGGTACTACAATTACATCATATTCAGAAATTTTATTTAAAATATCTATATCATTTATTTTAATAATATCAGCATTGGTAAAATTATTATTAGTGATAATACCAATTTCTTTTGTTGATAAACTAATGGCTTTTATTCCATTTTCTACTAGGAAGTCAGTAAACACAACACTACTTATAATTTCACCAATGGAAAGTAGGCGATCCTGTTCCTTTTTAGTCACATAATTTCTAATTAAATTTTTTAAGGTATCAGTTGCATATGGCTCTGATTCACGGCCCATAGCTGATACCACACAAATAACTTTATGATTTAATTTTAGCTCTTTTTTTATATGAACAATAGATTTATAGTTTCCTTCTTTGTTTCTGATGGAAGTCCCTCCAAATTTCTGCACCACTATATCCATCTAATCACCAACCATAAATCTTTTCTTGATAACATTTTTCAGCAATCTGCAAGGCGTTAGCTGCTGCTCCCTTTATTAGATTATCCGCAACAATCCAAAGATGTAGAACTTTATCGCAATATAGATCTTTTCTAATCCTTCCTACAAATACTTCACTGCGATCTTGACAAATTTCTGCAATAGGATAAATTTGATTTTCTATATCATCTAAAACTACTATGTTCACTGAATTATTAAGAATTTCATATACATTGCTCAAATCTACATTTTCAGAAAAAGTCACTGTAACACTTTCTGAATGTCCATTTAATACTGGAACTCTAACAGCTGTACAACTAATTGAAAATTCTAAACCTAAGATTTTTTGCGACTCATATATTACTTTTAATTCTTCCTTTGAATAGCCATTTACAGAAAATTTATCTATTTGTGGTATCGAATTATTTAGGATGAAATAATGTTTTTTTAAATCTTTTACTGGTAGTATTTTTGGAATTAATGTCGATTTATTATATAGTTCAATTTGAAATAGATATTCATCTATTGCTTCTTTACCTGCCCCAGAAACTGCTTGGTAAGTAGAAACATCAACCCGTTTAATAGAATTTATTTTCCCCAAAGCATTTAAGATCATTGCTAATTGTATTGTCGAACAATTAGGATTCGCTATTAATCTATTTTCTTTTTTTATTGTAAATGGGTTAATTTCAGGTACTACAAGCGGAACATTTTCTTTCATTCTATATACACTAGAATTATCAATAACCACAGCTCCCTTTTCTAAAGCTATATCAACATATTTTTTTGTCACATCATTATTAGTCATAAAAAATACTAGATTTAGATTATCAAACACTTTATCTGATAATTTTTGAATTTTAATTTTATGATTTTTGAATAACAAATCCTTTCCAGATGATTGACTTGATGCTATTACCCTTATTTCTTCGATTGGTAAAAGAGTTTTTTCTAAAAGATATATTAGTTTCCCTCCAACAAGTCCAGTTGCTCCTACAACTCCAATTTTCATTCCTCATCAACTCGCTTGTTTCTAGCAATGATAATTGGTTGGATTTGTTTATGATTTAAACTATATTTTATTGTATCTTCAATTTTTGAAAAGTCTGAAACTAAACTATTTGGCTTTTCAGCAGGATTATCTTGACCGAATGGGACAAAATAAATATTTTTCATTACCAATAATTTCATTAAATTTGAACCATTCATTCCTAATGCATCATTTGATGAGACAGCTAAAATTACAGGACGACTATTTCTGAGTGTTGATTTTGCTGTCATTAAAACAGCATTATCTGTTATTGCATTAGCTAATTTACTTAGTGTCGTTCCTGACATAGGGGCAATAAGCATTAAATCGAAGAACTTGCTTGGACCAAAAGGTTCAGCCTCTTCAATAGTGTATATTATTTTATCACCAATTAGTGCTTCTATTTCTTTAGTGTATTCAGGATGCTTCTTCAAAGACTCTGTTCCAAATAACCTAATTTGATAATTTTTCAAAAACATATTTTTAATTATTGGTAACAAATCATTAATTTTACCGTAAGAACCTGTGATTCCAATCGCAACTTTTAATGAAGATATTTTATCATGCATTAATACTCACCCCCATAAATGTTTTGATAGATAAATTCAGCGATTAATTTTCCAGAAGTCTGTGGTGCAATTTTCCCGGGAATTCCAGGTAATAATATTGTTTTAATGTTTTCCTTAAATGCATACTGATGATTTAATCCATAGGGTTCACTTGCTACATCAATGATAAGAATATCTTTATCTATTAATTTATCGAGGACAAAATTATCAATTATTTTGTATGGCACAGTATTTATTATAAAATCAAACTTTGTTATATCATTTAACATTTGTTGATAATTGATCATTTTTAGGTCACATATTTTCCCGTGAACTATATCTTTATGATCTCTGGCTACAACAGTAATATCTGCTTTCATACTTTTTAAAACATTTGCGTTAATTTGCCCAAGTCTTCCATAACCAATAATTAATATGTTGCTACTAAATATAGCCTTTTCACTATTATTAACTATGGTTTCAATAACCCCTTCTGTTGTTATATAGTTATTCTTTATCGCTAAATCATCGGTAAAATAACTAACCAAATCAATTTGATGTTTATCACATAAATTTTTAAAATCTTCACTTATTATACCAGTAAAGATTTTCTTGTTTTTTAATTTCATTAAATAATTCTCTGTTAATTTAATGTCTGTTCCATCTATAACAAAATCGTTATTTACACCACGAATAGGTAAAATCACATAATCAAAATCGTTATTTTCTACTTCAGTTAATAATTGAACTTTATCTTCAATTTCATTTATGTTTAATCTTATTTTGAGATAGTCATGAATAAACTGTATTCTTTTATCCTTATTTTTTACTATAAGAACTTTAGACATTATAACTCACCTCTTATTACTTTCATATTATTTTATGAAAGGAAATATATTAAGGTTACATTATAATTTATTAATTATAATTATGAAATTAGGCACTAAAATTTGATTGAAACGCCTAGAATTTAAGTATTTGAGTGTGCATTTCACACGTTTTTTCTGTATTTATCAAAAAAAATATCTAAAATCATACACATTTTACCTAATATTTAGTTTGGTGTTCAGCTACTATCGAGGTTATTAGCAAAAAAAAAAGCATATGTAATTCATATGCTTAGTCACCTTTTATAGCAGCTTTCCGAGATAAATTAATCCGATTTTTTTCATCAACATCTGTCACCTTAACAATTATTTCATCACCAAGTTTAACAACATCTTCAACTTTTGCTACTCTTTCAGTATCAAGTTGTGAGATATGAACTAAGCCTTCAGCACCTGGGAATATTTCTACAAATGCTCCAAACTTTTCAACTCTAGTAACTTTTCCAGTATAAATTGCTCCGATAACAACTTCACGAACTATGGCTTCTATAATTTCAATAGTTTGTTCAATGTTGACATAATCTTGATGCATAATAAAGACACGACCATCTTGTTCAATATCAATTTTAACACCAGTTTTTTCAATAATAGCATTTATTTGTTTACCATTTGGTCCAATTACATCACGAATCTTCTCTGGATTAATATGCATCATTTTAACTTTAGGTGCATATTTTGATAATTCTGGACGAACTTCAGAAATTGTTGTCATCATATGATTTAAAATTTCTAGTCTTGCCTTTCTTGCTTGAAGTAATGCTTCGTGTAATATATCTCTACTTAGTCCATCAATTTTAATGTCCATTTGAATCGCGGTAACACCTTTTTTTGTCCCTGCAACTTTAAAGTCCATATCTCCTAAATGATCCTCTAAACCTTGGATATCAGTTAAAACTGTATAAAAATCGCCTTTTTTAACAAGTCCCATCGCAATACCAGCAACCGGGTCTTTAATAGGTACACCTGCAGCCATCATAGCCATTGTTGAAGCACAAATCGAAGCTTGTGATGTTGATCCGTTTGATTCTAGTACTTCAGATACTAAACGAATTGTGTAAGGAAATTCTTCTTCACTAGGAATTACCCTTCTTAAAGCTCTTTCACCTAACGCACCATGACCAATTTCACGTCGACCTGGTCCACCATATCTACCGGTTTCTCCTACAGAAAAAGGTGGGAAATTATAATGATGCATAAATCGTTTTCGATCTTCTTCTTCTAAACCATCTAGTTTTTGGTTTTCACTAATTGATCCTAAAGTACATACAGATAATACTTGTGTCTGACCACGAGTAAATAATCCAGACCCATGAACACGTGGTAAAATATCAATTTTACTAGATAGAGGACGAATTTCATCAACACCTCGACCATCAGGCCGAACTTTGTCTTCGGTAATTAGACGTCTTACTTCTTCTTTAACAATATCATGAATGACTTCATTAACTTGTTTTAGTACTGCAGCATCAGCTTCCTCTGACTCATAAATAGCAATTACTTTATCTCTAACTGCATTTATGTTGTTCTGACGCTCTTGTTTATCAAAAGTTTTTATTGCTGTTTTCAAATCGATTTCAGCTAATTCTCTAACCCTATTGTTAATCTCTTTATTAATTTCATATAAATTAATTTCTCTTTTTTCTTTTCCAACTTCTGCAGTAATTTCTTTTTGAAAATTAATTAATTTTTGTAATTCTTGATGCCCATACATGATTGCATCTAACATTTCTTCTTCTGGCACCTCTTGAGCTCCTGCTTCCACCATGTTAACAGCATCACTTGTACCAGAAACTGCTAAATCAATAAGAGATAATTCTTTTTCAGTTACAGTTGGGTTAATAACAAATTTATCATCAACTTTTCCAACATAGACACCAGCAATCGGTCCCTTAAATGGAATATCTGAGACCATTAATGCCAAAGACGAACCAAACATTGCCGTCATTTCTGGAGAACAATCATGATCAACTGATAATATATAATTTATTACTTGAACGTCATTACGGAATCCATCAGGGAATAATGGGCGAATAGGTCTATCGATTAAACGACCTGATAATACAGCGTGTTCTGAAGGTCTACCTTCACGTTTAATAAATCCACCTGGCACCTTACCAACAGCATATAATCTTTCTTCATATCCAATAGTTAATGGAAAAAAATCAAGGTCTTTAGGTTCTTTAGATGCAGTTGCACTAGATAATACAACTGTATCACCATAACGAACAAGGACAGCTCCGTTAGCTTGTTTAGCTAAGTCTCCATGTTCTACTATAAGTTTTCTTCCCGCAAATTCCAATTCAAAAATCTTTTTTTCGCTCATGTTTTACTCCTTTATACCAAATCTTACCTAATTAATAATACCATAAAATAATGTGTTTTTTTATAGTTTGAGACATTTTTTTAAAAATATTTTACTTTTTTCAAAATTATAAAAAAGCTATATACAAAGTATATAGCTTAATTCTTAGTGACGTAATCCTAATTTAGAAATGACATTACGGTAACTTTCAACATTATTTTCTTTTAAATAAATTAATAAATGTTTACGTCTACCAATTTTTTTCATTAAACCACGACGAGTATGATAATCTTTTTTGTGTTCTTTTAAGTGAGCATTAATACGGTTAATCTCATTTGTTAATACAGCAATTTGAACTTCAGCCGAACCTGTGTCACCTTCATGAATCGCAAAATCTTTAATTATTAACTCTTTTTCTTGTTTTGATATAGCCATGTTTTTACCTCCTATATTATTTGTCACATTTATCAAAGCCTACGTCGGAGAATCGCTAAGCTTAGATAAAAGTCATAATTTATTGTACATTAAAAATTCATAATAATCAAGCATTATTTATATATTTAGAATCAAGTTAATTATAGTCTTATCAAGAATGTGGTAATTTATTATCAGTTATTCTTTTAACATAATCTATTGCCTTCTCTTTATCAATGTTTAATTGATTAATTAATTCATTAACACTACTAAATTTTTTCTCATCACGAATTTTTTCTATCCATGTAATCGAGATCTTTTCATTATATATATATTGATTAAAATTTAGAATGTGAACTTCTACACTTTGATTGTTGTTTTCACTAAATGTTGGATTATGACCAATATTACATATCCCAAAATATTCTTTTTGAAATACTTTTACCTTAACAATATAAACCCCATTTTGAGGAATTAAAAAGTGATCAATTGTTAAAATATTTGCGGTAGGAAAGCCCATTTCCCGTCCTCTTTTAAACCCATGAATGACAATTCCTTCAACAGTATAATTGCGACCTAAATACTTATCTACTTCATTGACTTTCCCGAAAATAATTAACTCTCTTATTTTACTACTACTTATTTTTTCTCCATTTACCTTAAGTTCATCAATAACTGTGACACCATATTCATGATTTCCATCATCGAATAATAAATTAATCGTTCCTTTACCTTTATACCCATATAAAAAATCAAAACCAGTCACCACATGAATTACATCAAGCGGTAAAACAAATTTTTCTATAAATTGTTTATGTGGTATTTTAGCAACTTCATGATCAAAATGAACAACAAATAAATAATCAACGCCCATTTTATCTAATAAATTTATTTTCATATTATGCGGTGTTAAAAGGCTTTTAATCTTTTGTTTTCCAAGAAAATGTTTTGGATTAGGTTGGAAGGTTAAGAGACCACTGCGTGCTCCTTTTTCTTTTGCTATTTCTAATGTTTTTTCTATAAGGCTTTGGTGGGCTAAATGTAGTCCATCAAAATAACCTAAAGCTAATACAATACCCTTTTTGATTGGTAAGATTTTGCTTTTTATATTTAAATATACTACTTTCAATATCGACACATCCTAACTCACATTAAATACACGAACTGGCTTTAATAATTCATCATTTTTCGGGTCTTGGGTGTATACCCCAATAACAGTCTTAAATTTATCATAAAATACTATTAAAGTAAAATCATCAACCATTTTCTTAATTCTTTGACCATTTAAAATTTTGTGCTTTAGTTCATCATTAACTTCTATCATTTTATAAACCTTTAAAGCATCAAAAATAGAAATCAACTGAAAATTTCCTTGTAAAATATCTTCAAAGGTAAAACATTGATTTAGATTGTAAGGTCCAGATTTAATTCTGACTAAATTTTTCATGTGCGTTGGATATCCAAGTTTCTCACCAATGTCAACTGCTAAAGTTCTAATATAAGTACCTTTACTACATAATATCCTGATTGAAAAATTTATTTCTTCGCCATAAAAAACTTCGGCATTTGATAGAAGTTCAATTTCATAAAAATTAACAATTCTCTTAGGCCTTTCCACTTCAATATTTTTTCTTGCATATTCATACAGCTTTTTCCCATTGACTTTAACAGAAGAAATCATTGGTGGTACTTGAATTTGTTCACCAATAAATGAATTTAATACTGAAATTAAATGTTTCTTAGTAATAGTTTTTAATTTATTATCTACTTTAATTATCTCACCACTTGCATCCTCAGTTGAAGTACTTTTACCAATACTTACTTCAGCAATATATTCTTTATTGGCATTTTCAATAAATTGAATAATTTTAGTGGCATTATTTATACATATTGGTAAAACTCCAGTAACATCAGGATCTAAAGTACCTAAATGACCAACTTTCTTAGTATGAAAAATTTTCCTTACTCGGTTAACACAATCATGACTTGTCATATTTTTGGGTTTGTTTAGTAATAAAATCCCATTCATTTCTTCACCTAAATTCCATAAGTTCCACAATATTCACTAAACACATCGACCATTAAGTTAATTTCTGAATATTTTCCTAGAAATTCATAATATAAATTAAGATATTTATCTAATTCAAATTCATTAAGTGATATATTAGGAATAATTATTTCTTCAAAAAAGTCTAATGTTTTATCAATGCTTTTTATATCATTTTCATAATCATTTTCCGTATCTTTAATAAGTTCAACTTTTAATTCTTCCAAATCAAATATAATCTTTATGTACAAAGACATTTTATCAAATAATTTATAGTCATTATTTAATTGCCGCAAATATAATTTTAATTGTTCGATATTTTCAAATAATAAATTAAACCCAAAATTAAATATATCTAATAAATTAGATTCAACAATATCTGCAGTTTGTTTCATTATATATGTCATTGTTTTAATAATTGGACTAACATAATCATTTAATAAAGATTGTTCTTTTTCTAAAAAATTAATTAGCAATTGATTCTCTTTTACATAATTTTCAAAATCAGTATAAAGTGAATATTTTCCCATCTAATCACTCCTTTAATAATTATTATTATAACAACTTTTATAAAAAAAAATAGCCTTTTAACAAAATTACCTAGAATTCTATAGTATTTTAAAACTATGTATTAATTATTCATGAAAAAAAACAAAACGAAAAAAGGGAACTTTCGGTCCCCTTTTAAAATTCCAGATAACTACTTATTTGCATTTATCCATGAAATAAGTTTTTCTTTAGGCTGGAATCCTAATGTTTGATCAACTTTTTTACCATCTTTAAATAAAATTAAAGTTGGAATACTAAAAACTCCGTACTTTTGTGCAACTGAATGCACGTTGTCTACATTTAGTTTAACAATTTTTACACCTGTCATTTCATTAGAAATTTGTTCTAATACAGGTCCAATCATTTTACATGGACCACACCAATCAGCGTAGAAATCAACTAAAACTAATCCTGATGAAATGCTAGAATCAAAATTTCCAGCATCAGCATATGTAACTGCCATAATATATACCTCCTATAGTATTTTACATGATTATTATACGTTTCTAAACTTATTATTACAACTGTTTTGCCTGAAAAATATATAATTAATTAAATGTCACGACTGTAACACCAACTCCACCTTCGCCTTCTCCACCAAACCGGAAGCCTTTTACGTAGGAACACTTTTGTAAATAGCTTTGAACACCTTTACGTAATGCACCTGTACCGTGACCATGTATAATTGAAACCTGATGATAATTACTAAGCATTGCTGAATCAATAAACTTATCTAACTTTATAAGCGCTTCTTCATAGCGTTCACCACGTAAATCAAGTTCCATTAAGGTTCGTTTATTCTTTACGCTCACTATAGTTTGTGTTTTTTTAGTTGGTTTATCATTATAATTTTTATTTTTAACATACATTAATGATTTTTCATTAACTCGTGAGGTTAATATTCCAATTTGGACTAACCATTCAGTATCATTAACCTTTTCAATTAATTCACCAGTTCTATTTAAAGTTAAAACTTTAACTATATCACCTGGCTTTAAATCTTTGTAGTTAGATGACTCAATTTTCTCTTCTTGATAATACTTACTTGTATTCAATTTGCTTTTAATGTCAATAATTTCATGGTCTTTAAAATCAGCAAGTTTAGTTTTTTTCAACTCTTTGATTTCATTGATAACAGATTCTACTTCTTTTTTGGCATTTTTAACTATATCAACAGCATCTAACTTAGCTTGATTTAAGAGTTTCTCTTTTTTTATAGTGATATCTTCACTAAGTTTTTCATAATCTAATTTTTCTTTTGTTAGCTTGACTTTTAATTCTTCATTTTCAGTTATTAAATTATCTAGATATAAACCGTGGTTCTCAAGTTGAATGATTAGGTTAGCAACATCAGTTTTTTCTGTTTCAATTCTATCTTTAGCATTATTAATAATTTTAACATTTAAACCCAGACGCCTAGATATATCAAGGGCATTACTACGTCCTGGTATCCCAATTAATAATTTATATGTAGGTTTTAATGTTTCAATATCAAACTCAACTGAAGCATTTATTACTTTTTGAGAATTATATGCATATGTCTTAAGTTCAGAGTAATGCGTCGTGGCAATAATCCTAGAACCTCGTTCATGAAAATAATCTAATATACTTGTAGCTAGTGCTGCTCCTTCTTTTGGGTCTGTCCCTGCTCCTAATTCATCAAACAAAACTAAACTGTTTAGAGAAATATTATCAACTATATTAATAATATTTTTCATATGAGATGAAAAAGTTGATAATGATTGTTCAATACTTTGTTCATCGCCAATATCGGCAAAGATATTATCAAAAACTGCTAATTCGCTTTGGTTATTAGCGGGAATCAAAAGTCCTGCTTGCATCATTAAAGTAAATAAACCAACCGTCTTAAGGGTAACAGTTTTTCCACCTGTATTAGGACCTGTAATAACAATAGTCGTAAAATCTTCACCTAAATATATATCATTAGCTATAACATCATCTTTGCTTATTAATGGATGACGACCTTTTAAAATCTTGATAACTCCCTTATCATTAATATGAGGTTTAACAGCATCAATACTATGTCCATATTTTGCTTTAGCAAAAATAAGATCTAATTTTTTAATGATTTCACTATTTTCTAATAACTCATTACTATCAATTACAACTTGTTCTGTTAAATGTCTTAATATTTTTTCAATTTCTGCTAATTCATCATGTATTAAGGTATTAACTTTATTATTCATATCAACAACAGATTTAGGTTCAATATAAACCGTATTGCCACTTTGACTGGTGTCGTGGATAATACCTTCAAAGATATTTTTATATTCAACCTTTACAGGAACAACAAATCGATCATTTCTAATTGTAATTATGGAATCTGTAAGAGAATCTCGTTTTGTATTTAAAATATGGTTCATCTTATCTTTAATTCTTGCTTCCATAACTTTAATTTGATTTCTTATATCTTTTAACTTAACAGTCGCATCATCGACAATATTACCATGAATATCAATACAAGAGTCAATTGATTTTCTTAATGAATTTAAGCTAGCCAACTTTTTTACATTACTACTAATACACTCGCATTTTATTTTTTCAGATTCTACTTTCTCAATGTAAACCTTCATTTGGTATACGCCATAAATAAAATCAGTGATCTGAATCAAATCAGATATTGCCAAAACTCCCCCAATTTTAGCTCTTTTTACAAAAGGTCTTATATCGGTTATACCACCCAAAGGTAGTTCACCATAACGGTATATTAATCTAAGAGCTTCATCTGTTTCATTCAATAATATTCTAATAACATCAATATCATTTAATATCTTGATTTCACTAATGGCTTCTTTTCCTAGACTACAACTAGCGTAAGTTATTAGTCGATCTATTATTTTATCAAATTCTAAAATTTTATTACTTGTATACATATTTTATTCCTCCATATATATTTTATTTTACCAAAAAATTTGTTAAAATAATAGTATTAATTAAAGAGGTGTAAAAATGACAAACATTTCCATAAATATTAATGACCAACTATTAAAAAAAATGAAAACATTTTATCATGATTACATTGTGACTAGTAATAATAAATATGCTTTGTTTATCGCTAAAATTGATGGTTGCACAATTACTGCTTACACTTCAAAAAAAGTATTATTTCAAGGTAAAAATGCAGAAGCTGAAGCTTCTATATGGACATCAATTAAACAATCGACAATAGAAAAAAAATGTGATGCGAATCAATATTATCACCCAAGTATTGGCAGTGATGAAGTGGGAACTGGTGATTATTTTGGTCCAGTAATTGTTGTTAGTACTTATCTTGATATTAAACATCAAGAATTAATAAAAAATTTAAAAATTGATGATTCAAAAAAATTAACAGATCAAGATATACTTTTGATTGCCCCTAAATTATTTAAAATATTGCCTTATTCATTACTTATAGTTAATAATGAAAAATATAATGAAGTAATGAGTAAGGGTGACATGAATTTAAATAAATTAAAAGCTGTTCTCCATAAACAAGCTATTAATAATCTTCTTAACAAGATAAATTGCAGACCTAAAATTATTATTGACCAATTTTGTTCGATTGATAATTTTAATAAATATATTAGTGATCATACCTTTTCTAAGCAAGTTGATTTTTATACAAAGGCTGAAAGCAAATACGCCTCTGTTGCTTGTGCTTCGATGATGGCACGCTATACTTTTTTAAAAGAGTTTGATAAATTATCAAAACAATATGGGGTAAATTTACAAAAAGGTGCATCAAATAAAGTAGATGAACAAGGACTAAAATTGGTTAATCAATTTGGTAGTGATGTATTAATGAAAATAGCAAAAGTTCATTTTAAAAATACCGATAAAATTAATATGCTTTTTAAAAACGCTAAATAGTAACAATTCTAGCATACAAATAATAAAAAAACGTTGTCTTATGACAACGCTAGTTGGCTTATGACAACGTTTTTTAGACTAAAAGCTTTTTTTATTTCCCTTAGCTTTAGCTTTCATTTTTTTAGTAACACTAGGTTTTAAGTAATATTGACGTTTGCGGGCCTCAGAAAGGGTACCAGCACGTGCAACATCGTTCTTAAAACGACGAAGTGCATCTTCTAATGATTCATTATTTCTTACAATAGTTTTTGCCATGATTTTTATTCCCTCCTTCCGCAACACAAACAAATACATTGAAATTATACCTTAAAATCACAAAATAGTAAATATTTTTTTTAATAATTGTTATATTATTTCACCAATTACAAGGGGATATACAGTTTCTTTAAGCTTTACTTTTACTTCTTTACCTAAATATTCTTCATTTCCCACCGCTTTTACCTTAAGATAATTTGCTGTATGTCCAATTATATACTTTTGATTTTCATGATCTTTTTCCTCAAAAATAACATCAACAATCTGACCTATAAAATTATTCGCATAATTTATAGCCAGTTCAGTCGATAATGATAATAACTCGTTAACCCTTATAGACTTAGCTACGACAGGTATTTGCGATGGCATTCTTGCTGCTTTGGTTCCTGTACGTTTTGAATAAGGGAAAACATGTAATTCACTAAAACCAACTTTTTTAATAAATTCGTAAGTCTCTTCAAATTCAGCATCTGTTTCCCCAGGAAATCCGACAATTACATCTGTTGTAAAGGCCATATCCTTAAAAAGACTTCTTATTTCAAGGATTTTATTTAAATACTCATTAGTAGTATACTTACGATTCATCCTTTCTAGAACAGTATCTGAACCAGATTGTAATGGAACATGCAAGTGATTTACTAATATCTTCGAGTTTTTCATCACATTTATCATCTTCTCATCGATTTGTGAAATTTCAATTGAAGATATTCTTAGACGTTTAATTCCTTTAACATTTTCTTCAATATCAACTATCAAATCAGACAAATCATAATTCTCAAAATCAACACCATACCCCCCTGTATGTATGCCTGTTAAAATAATCTCTAAGTGACCATGATTTACTAAATTTTGGATTTCTGAAATTACTAAATCTTTATTTTTTGACCTCATCTTCCCTCGAGCAAATGGGATAATACAAAAAGTACAAAAATTTTGGCATCCTTCTTGAATTTTAATATTTGCACGTGTTCTTGATTCATAATCAATAACAGCCAAATTTTCAAATAATGTATCTCGAAATAAATCTTTTACATAAGTAATAGGTTGTCTTTTTTCTATAAATTCATTGACTAAATCCACAATTTTTTCTCGACCGTTAGTTCCGATGATAATATCTACTCCCTCTATTTGAGATAGTTCATTAGGTTTAGTCTGTGCGTAACATCCAGTAACGCAAATTATCGCCTCGGGGTTTTTTCTTATAGCCCTCCTAATAACCTGTCGGCTTTTTTTATCAGCGTTATTAGTCACAGTACATGTATTTATTACATAAACATCTGCTACTTCATCAAAATCAATTCTATTATAACCAGCCTTTTTAAATAATTCATTAATTGCTTCAGTTTCATAATTGTTAACTTTGCATCCAAGTGTATAATAAGCGATTGTAGGCACTTTAATCATCCTTTCAATTCTAGTTCATAAGTTATTGCTGACATAATAAAAAGTGGGGCTGTCTCTGTTCTTAAGATTCTATTTCCCAATGAAATTACTTTAAAATCGTTCTCTGTTAATAATAAAAGTTCTTTTTCTGATATTCCACCTTCAGGACCTATAAAAATAACCATCTTTTCATTTTCTTTTATAGTTTTTATAAATCTTTTAAAATTTGTTTCATCACTATCTGAACTTGCTTCATAAGCAACTAATTTATAATCGTAAGATTCGCTATATTTAATAAATTCCTTCAATGACATAAATGCAATTATTTTAGGAATTTTAAATCTATGGCTTTGTTCAGCTGCTTCTTTTGCGATTTTTTTATATCTATCAAGCTTTTTTCTTTCTATTTTAGTGTCTATTTTTATCAATGAACGTTCACTAAGTACAGGAATAATTTCTGTTACACCTAATTCAGTTGTTTTTTGAATTACCATTTCAAATTTATCAAATTTTGGCATCCCTTGAGCAATCGTTACATTCACCTTTAATTCTTTATTTTCTTTAATTTCTTCTAGTAATTCAACAATAATGTGGTCAGCATTAATTTCTTTTATAACAGCAAAAAAAGCAGACTTTCCGTTTGCCACATAAATTTTATCGCCAAAATTCATTCTCATCACATTTTTGATATGATGAAAATCATCACCAGAAATTTTTATTAATCGATCTTGTAATGTATTCTCAACAAAATAACGTTGCATTATACCACCTCTATTTGAGTAAATATTGATTCCCAGTTATCAATTAAAATGATAAAGTGATTTGTTTTAAGTTCTTGAATCATTTTCACTAACTCAGTTTTTAAGTCCTGGTATTTGGATTCAAACAATATCAACTAAAACGATCATCCTATCTACTTTATGATATTTTTCTAAAGCTCCAGTATGGCAAATTTAGTACTCTGATGACTTCCCGTCCTAAAACCTAATCTTGGTTCAATTTCAACATTAAGTGTATATATCACCTATATTATTTATAGATTTTTCCATATATCTCATTTTAACACCATTTATTATATCACAAATTATTGAAACAATAAATTTTATATAAACAGACCTTCAACAGTTTAATTATAATGATTTTATTCAAAATGTAAAGTGTAATTATAAAGGTATCAATCCATTATGAATTGATACCTTTTAGCTTATTTTGTAAAGCGTTTGAAAACATTTTTAATTTTTTCGAATATTGTATCATCATTTGTCGATTCAATAGTCGATAACTCTTCAAATAATGCTTTTTGTTTAGAATTCAAATTCTTAGGTGTAATAATTTTAACTATTACATATTGATCACCTAAATAGTTATTACGCAGACTTTTAACACCTTTATTTTTAAGTTTAAATTTTGTTTGAGATTGGGTTCCAGACGGAATATTTAATTTTACTTTACCATGAATAGTTGGAATTTCTATTTCTGCACCAAGTGCTGCTTGTGAAAACGTAATAGGCAACTCACAATAAATATTATTTCCTTCACGAACAAAGAAATCATCCGGAGTAACGTTGAAATAAATATATAAATCACCAACAGGACCTCCGTTTACACCAGCATTACCTTTACCAGAAAGGCGAATTTGTTGCCCATCATCTATTCCCTCAGGTATTTTAACCTTAATTGTTGAAGATTGACGTTTTTTACCAATACCTCCACATTCACTACATTTATTTTTAATTTTTTTACCTGATCCATGACAATCTGGGCACTCATGCTGGGTTTGAACACGACCTAGTATTGATTGTTGGACGCTTGTAACAACTCCACGACCCTTACATCTTGAACAAGTAGTAACATCGTTTTTAGATTTTGCACCTGTTCCACCACAACGTGTACATTCTTCTTCGCGTTGTAATTTAATTTCTTTTTGAACCCCAAAACATGCTTCTTCGAATGTAATGGTCATTTGAATTCTGATATCTTCACCTTTACGAGGTCCACTGTTTTTTCGTGAACTTCCACCAAAACCACCAAAGAATTGTTCAAAGATATCACCAACATCACCGAAACCACCGAAATCACCAAAACCACCTTGACCAAAGCCACCTGAACCTACACCATCTACACCAGCATGGCCAAAGCGGTCATAAGCTGCTCTTTTATCCGCGTCTGATAAAACTTCGTATGCCTTTTGTACTTCTTTAAATTTCTCTTCTGAACCAGGTTCCTTATTAACATCTGGATGATATTGTTTTGCTAATTTTCGGTATGCTCGTTTTATTTCATCATCATTTGCGCTTTTTCCGACATTTAATATATCATAATAATCTTTTTGACTCATTAGTTCACCTCCATATGCACTCTAAAAAGTCAAAGCCATTTTAGACTTTGACTTTAGAACTCTATTTAACATCTTCGTAATCAGCGTCAACAACTTCTCCTTCTTCAGAATCGTTGTTTCCATCCTCAGGGGTTGCTTGAGCATTTTGAGATGCATTTTGATATACTTTAGCTGCTAGTTCTTGAGCAACTTTTTCTAATTCTTCTTTTTTACTTCTAATTTTATCTAAATCATTTTCATCAAGTGCTTTTTGTAATTCATCACTTAATGTTTCAACATTAGTTTTTTCATCTTCTGTAACATTTTCACCTAAATCAGTAACTGCTTTTTTAGCTGTAAAGATTAATGATGATGCTTCATTTTTAAGTTCAATCTCTTCACCTTTACGTTTATCTTCATCAGCATGTTCTTCCGCTTCTTTAACCATACGATTTATTTCTTCTTCAGAAAGTCCACTTCCTGATTGAATTGTTATAGATTGCTCTTTATTTGTACCTAAATCTTTTGCTTTTACATTAACAATTCCATTTGCGTCAATTGAGAATGTAACTTCAATTTGAGGTACTCCACGTGGTGCTGGTGGTATTCCGCTTAATTCAAATCGGCCTAGAGTTTTATTATCAGCTGACATCTTTCTTTCACCTTGTAAAATATGAATCGGTACAGCAGGTTGATTATCAGCGGCTGTTGAGAAAACTTGTGATTTAGAAGTAGGGATTGTTGTATTTCTTGGAATTAATATTGTATTAATACCACCTAATGTTTCAATACCTAGAGATAATGGGGTTACATCAAGTAATAAAATATCTTTAACATCCCCTGAAAGCACTCCACCTTGAATTGCTGCTCCCATTGCTACAACTTCATCAGGGTTTACCCCTTTTGAAGGTTCTTTGCCTAATTCCTTTTTAATTAAATCTACTACAGCTGGAATTCTAGTTGAACCACCAACTAATAAGATTTTATGAAGGTCATTAGCTGTCATACCAGCATCTTTTAATGCATGGCGAACAGGCTCTATAGTTCTATTAACTAAATCAGCTGTAAGTTCATTAAATTTGGATCTAGTTAAATTCATATCTAAATGTAGTGGACCACTTGCTCCCATTGAGATAAATGGTAGAGAGATTTGTGATTGCATAACCCCAGATAATTCTTTTTTAGCTTTTTCAGCTGAATCTTTTAAGCGTTGCATCGCCATCTTATCTTTAGATAAATCAACAGCATTTTCGCGTTTAAATTCGGCAACTAGCCAATCAATAATCTTTTGGTCAAAATCATCTCCACCTAATTTATTATCTCCACTAGTAGAGATTACTTCAAATGTTCCATCTGCTAGTTCTAGTATAGAAACGTCAAATGTTCCTCCGCCTAAGTCATAGACTAAAATTGTTTCTTCTTTTCCGTTTTTATCTAAACCATAAGCAAGTGCCGCTGCTGTTGGTTCATTAATTATCCGTTTTACATCAAGACCTGCAATACGTCCCGCATCCTTTGTTGCTTGCCTTTGTGCATCATTGAAATAAGCTGGAACTGTAATAACTGCTTCAGAAACTTTCTCTCCTAAATAACTTTCAGCTGTTGCTTTTAAATTTTGCAAAATATAAGCTGAGATTTGTTCTGGAGAATACTCTTTTCCTTCAATTGTAACACGGTGTTTAGTTCCCATATGTCTTTTAATTGACATAATAGTATTATCTGGATTAGTTATTGACTGACGTTTAGCCACTTCACCAACTAATATTTCTCCATTCTTAAATGCTACTACAGATGGAGTTGTTCTTCCACCTTCAGGATTAGCAATAATTACTGATTCTCCACTTTCCATAATTGTTACACATGAGTTTGTTGTACCTAAATCGATACCAATTATTTTACCCATAATAGTTATTTCCTCCTTAATTAATTCACTACTCTTGATCACTTGTTTGATCAGTTTGATCTTCATTATTTTCAATTACTTTAATTTTACTAACTTTAACTTTAACGGGTTTGATCACACGATCTTTATAGTAATAGCCCTTTTGAACAATTTCTAAGATTTTATCAGTTTCATCGCCTTCAACTTCTAAAAGTTCTGTTACTTCATGAATTCGCGGATTAAACTCTTCACCTATTTTTGTGACAATTTCTTTTAATCCATCACTAAATAAAGCATCAGCTAACAAGTTATAAACCATATCGAAACCCTTTAAAAAATTATTAAATTTTTCATCATCAGATTTGAATTTTAGAGCACCTTCAAAATATGACATTGGAGTAAGTAATTTATGTACTAAATCACTAGCAGCATATTTTTTCTCGGACTCTATCTGTTTGTTACGATTTACAATATCAGCTGCAGATTTTTTAATAGATTCAATTTCATTTTTAAGATTCGTAATCTTATCTTCTAATTCCTTAATTAATACTTCTCTTTCATCCTTTTCTTCTACAACATCAGCCTGCGCTTCTACATTCTCTTCTACAACAACTTTTTCTGTTTTTTCCACATTGCACCTCCTATTTATAAAGTTTAGATATATTCTTTGCGATATATTCAAGTAAAGGAATTACTTTTGAATATTCCATCCTTGTTGGCCCAACCACAGCAATTGTTCCATGTTCTTCGTCAGATATTTTATAGGGAACAGAAATGACTGTACAATTTTGCATTGCGTCAATGTGGTTTTCATGTCCAATTCTTACTTGTAAACCATTTTCATTTGATTGCATAATTTTTAACATCTGAGTATCTTCTAATGCTATCATCAACTTTTGTAACTTATCAATATCTTGAAATTCTGGTTGATTAAAAATATTATTTCTACCTGATAAGTAATATTTATTACTAATCAAAGTTGAAAAAGCTTTTAAAATAGAATCAATTAACATTTCATGATATTCCATGAATTGATGGAAGTAAGGTTTTAATTCGTAATTCAATTTTTCGGGAATATCTGATACTAAGCAATTAACTAATGTCTCATTCATTAAATTAATTACTTTTTCCACTTCGCAAATATTAATTTTTTCAGACATAACTAAATTTTTGCTCTCAACGTGTCCCTTATCCGTGACTAAAATTAATATCGCATTATTATCACTTAAAGGCACAAATTGAAATCTCTTAACTCGTGAATTATATGCGCTAGGCCCTAATACAATCGAAGTATAATTAGTGATTTCCGATAATACTCTAACTGCTTCTTTTATTGCTTCATCACGTTCTAAGTTTTTTTCAGAAAATAATTTATGTATTGGTGTGTATTCAACGGATTTTTTACTAAAATTATTTTGAATAAAATCAACATAAAATCTATATCCCTTTTCGCTAGGAACACGTCCACTTGAAGTATGAGTTTTTTCTAAAAAACCTAATTCTTCTAAATCAGCCATCTCATTTCTAATAGTCGCTGAAGAAAACGGAAGATGCTCCATTTTAGACAACGTTCTAGAACCTACCGGATCAGCAGTTTTGACGAACTCTTCAATTATTGTAACTAATATCCTAACTTGGCGTTCCGTTAACATCTCATCACCTCTTTAGCACTCATTTTACCTAAGTGCTAATAATATTATAAACATTTCCAGTAGCACTGTCAATAATTGAGTGCTAATTTTTTAAATTATTTTGTGTTTTTTTATTGAAATTATTAGTCAAGTTTAATAATTTATTTTATATATTATTTATTTTTAAAAAAAAATTTAATAATATCCAAAAATTATGTGACTTATTACAACAAATCTAGCAAATTATAGTTATTTAATGTTACAATAAAATAAAAACGAGGTTTTAATATGACAAGTGGATTTGATATCGGTTATATATTTAAAAAGAAATTTATTTCAAGTGATTTTAAAACATTACTTAATCAGGTTAACAGAGAAGAATTAGGTTTTTGCTATATACTTATGAAAAAAAAAGCTTCAAAACTTAAAAAAGCTGATTTAATCAATTTTTATTTTGATAACTATCATTTATTTATTGATGATATTTTGCTAAGTTTTCATTCAGAAATTCTTGATTTTATTTATACTCTAGTTGATAATAATGGTGAAATTGAATACATATCTAGTAAACCACACTATGCTTTACTAATGAAAATGTTTTTAATAGCTTTCCCTGTAGTAAAAAACAACAAATATAAATTGATTATAGCAAGTGAAGTTATGGATTCACTGAAAAAATATGACCGAAAAAAACTATATAATAAAGTAAAAACAAATGATTTAGTTAAGCAATATACGCGTGGATTATTATCGTTATATGGTCAATTTGAGGTGGATTTGGTTTTCAAATACATTAAAGAGTATGAAGGGCTTGAAATAAACATTGATGATTTTTACTTATTATTAAATAACGATGGAATGATTTATGGATTTGAATATGAAGATGAAATTATTTATGATTTCAAAATACTAGATATAAAAGATTTTAATGAAGCTAGGGAAAAACATACTGCAATGGATTATTATCATTTAACAAAAAAAGAAATTTTAAATGAACAATTCGCAACTAATAGCGTTTCAGATCAATTTTTAAATTTTTTGTTAATTCACCTTGAAATGCCACTAGAATTAGCTCATAAATTTTTAGAGCTTGCTACCGAAACAATAAATTTTAATATTTCATTTCAAGAATTAACTAGTACTTTTGTAACACTTGATTTATCAACTTTTGAAAAGAAACAAATGGAGAAAATACTTGAAAAATTATATTATAATACTCGTTTATGGACATTAAAGGGACATACTAGGAATGAATTAAAAATCCCCAAATTAATTAAATTTGAAAAAAAATAATATTTAAGGAGAAAATATGCATAGTTTAAAACAAATCAATGAAGCATTCGAATATATTAATAGTCGAATTAATATTCATCCAACAATTGGGTTAATACTCGGGTCTGGATTAGGAAATTTAGCTGATGATATCCTCAATCCAACAATTATAAGATATCAAGAAATACCATACTTTGCTCAAACCCATGCTATAGGACATGCTAATGAATTAGTTATAGGTGAATTAAACGGAAAATTTGTTATTGCGATGAAAGGTAGATTTCATTATTATGAAGGCTATACCCTTGATGAAGTTACATTTCCTGTAAGAGTAATGAAGGCAATCGGTGTTAAACAATTGATTATTACTAATGCTTGTGGAGCCGTAAATACTAATTATAAACCAGGTGAATTAATGATTATTAACGATCATTTAAACTTAGTTGGCAACAATCCTTTAATTGGGAAAAATGATAATTTACTAGGAACACGTTTTCCTGACTTGTCAAATGTCTATGATATTAAACTTCGTAAATTAGCACTTGATATCGCCTTAAAATTAAACATTCCAATACAGCAAGGAGTTTATGCTTGGTGGAGTGGCCCCACATATGAAACTCCAGCAGAAATTAAAATGATTAGAACTTTAGGAGCAGATGCTGTAGGAATGTCGACAGTCCCTGAAGCAATCATTGCTACACATGCAAAAATAAAGGTTCTAGGTATATCTTGCTTAACAAATATGGCTAGTGGAATATTAGCACAACCACTATCGCATGATGAAGTTATTGAAGTTGCAAATCAAGTTAAACATCAATTTAAACACTTTATTAAAGCAATTATTGATCAAATGGATTAAAAACAAAAAGTAAACAATTAATTTTGTTTACTTTTTTTGTTTTTCTATATTTTTTTTAATCCTTCTTGATAGTTTTAGTCACCTCATATAGTAATAGTAATATTGCTCCAATTGTAATTGATATATCAGCAATATTTAAAATTCCCGTTCTCAAATTTCCGATGCCAAAATTTAAAAAATCCGTAACATAGCCGTTATTGAAAATTCGGTCATATATATTTCCAAATCCACCTGCTACAATTGAAACTATAAGAACTAACGATAATTTATCTGTTTCTTTGTATAAACAATAATAAATCCCATAAAGACAAATAATTACTGGAATGACTATAAAAATAAATAATTTAAAAATTTCAGAAAAGTTAGACCCTACACTCAAAAATGCCCCATTATTTCTCACAAAAGATAAGATAACTAAATTACCTAGTAAATTTATCGGATTTTTACCTTGCAAATAGTTTTCGGCTAAAATTTTTGTAATACGATCTATAAAGAAATTACTAAAGAAAACAATTGTTATTATTATAATTTTATTTTTAACCTTCATCATGTATCCTTTCGTTCATTTAATGATAACATTATTTTATCATAAAACTATTTAAATTTAAAATGGAAATTTAATTTGTAATTTGTTACCACCTATAGATGATTATCATATATTAAAAGGAGTAAATGATTGAAAGGAGGTTTTTATTTGTTTTCAAAAGAAGATTTTTTTAATCATTCAATAAAAACACACCTTTTTTTCTTAAGAATTTTAAAAGAACACCTTTATTTTATTAGTATTTCATCGACTAAAAAAAATGAAAATTTAACTAATGAAGCAAAACAATTGAATAATCGTTTTAATAATTTATTAAACAAAGCATTATATATTGCAGCAGGTAATTTCAATATTACTAGTGATGCTATAACTAAATATACATTAGAAGCAGAAAAAGCAACCGCTAGGTTAAGTGGGGAAACTATTGATACTGATTTAACTTCATATGAATTATCTTTAATTAACCGTTCACCTTCGAACACTAATCACTTATCTTTAATTCACAGTTTAGTTACTTTAAACAAAGAAGCCATTGAGTTAACAGAAGAATTAATTGCTTTTAACAAGAAAATTATAAACTTGGTAAATAGTTGCAAAATTTTTTTGAATACACATCCTTTACAATTAGAGAATATGATGAAAGAAACCATATACTATTTAAATATTTTATCACAACTAGAGAATAGAGGTAATGAAAATAACTACAAAGGCATTATTTACACTGAGAGTTTTTGGAATATTATTATGAAAGAACACGCAGAATTTATCAGAAGTTTATTAGATCCTAGCGAAAATGATCTAATTCATTGTGTAAATCTTTATAGTAATTTATATGAAAATCTTAAAAAAGAAACTCAAATGATTAATAATATTAATTTACTAAAACAAATAACCGCTAAAAGTATGCAAATAACAAGTGAATTTAAAGATTTTTTGGAAGAAGGTATAAAAGGCATTTTAGAATGTAATATAAAGTCATTTATTCAACCACTATTAGCTGACCACGCTTTACGCGAGGCTAATTATTACTTATATTTACTAAATAAAATTACCAACCACAGTTAAAAAACTGTGGCTCATTTACGCAAATCAGTTAACAATTGGGTTTTAGATTTAGTCATTTCATCAATCTCTTTTATTACTTTGGCTGGAACACCACCAACAACTGTATTACTTAAAACATCTTTTGTTACAATTGCACCTGCTGCAACAACTGCTCCTTTACAAACCCTTACTCCTTCTAAAATAACTGCATTAGCACCAATTAAAACATTATCTTCTATAATAACGGGTGCTTTACTAGGCGGTTCTAACACCCCTGCGATAACAGCACCAGCTCCGACATGAACATTTTTACCAACCAATCCTCTAGCTCCTATAACAGCATTCATATCAACCATTGTATTTTCACCAATTTCAGCTCCAATATTAATTACTGCTCCCATCATTATTATCGCATTTTTTCCAATTAAAACTTTATCTCGAATTACAGCACCAGGTTCAATTCTCGCTTCGATGTTTTTTAAATCAAGTAATGGTATTGCTGAATTTCTTCTATCGTTTTCAACTACATAGTCCTCTATCAATTCTTGGTATTTTTTAATAATGTTCGCTACTTCATCATATTCACCAAATATTATACAAATCTTACCCTCTCTAAAAACATTGACATTACAAAATTCAATACCATCTAAATTGCCTTTTAAGTAAGCTTTAACTGGTGTTACTTTTTTTGACTCTTTAATAAATTTAGCTAATTGATAAGAATCATAGTTTTGTTCCATATTATCTATCCTCCCTATAAGCATAATTTCCATTGCAAATAAATTTAGCCGGACCAGTTAAATAGATTTCTTTATTGATTTCTTCAACCTTTAATATTCCACCAGGTACTTCAACTGAAACATTTTTCATTGTTTTATTTATCATTGCGCTTACTACTGCAACAGATGATGAACCAGTTCCGCACGACTTCGTAAAGCCTACTCCACGCTCATATGTTATTACCTTTAGATATTTTTCATTTATTACTTCACAAAAATTAATGTTTATTTTTTCAGGAAATAATAAATTATTTTCAATTAATGGTGAAATAAGACTAATTTCTTCAAAATTAATGTATGGTAGAAAAATAACACAGTTTAAAGTACCTAATGCGACTACATTTATATAATATTTTTTTCCTTTTAATATTAATGGTTCATTAATCAACATTTCTTTTTCAGTATTAACGGCCATACTTTTAGAATTAAATTCAGGAATTCCAATTTTTATTCTTACCATATCAACTTTACTGTCTTTTAATTTTAAAAAAACATTTATTTCACCAGCTAATGTTTCAATAACAAAATTACTTTTATGCACAATTTTATGTTCAAATAAGTATTTAGCTAAACAGCGAATACCATTTCCGCACATTGTTGCTATGGACCCATCAGCATTAAAATAATCCATTTTAATATCGGCTTTGTTAGATCTAGTTGTGATTATTAATCCATCAGCCCCTACACCAAAATGTCTATCACAAATCTCATAAGCTAATTTTGAAGTGTTTTTGTAACTTTGCCTTGAACCATCAAGTATTATGAAATCATTACCAGTTCCTTGATATTTTTCAAAGTATAACATAATCCTCCTTAATTTTACTTATTTACTATAGATATATGTATTAGGAATAATATTATATTCCTAATCATAAAAATTAGTCACAAGCTAATTACTTGCGACTAAAAATACTAGTTATAAACATATCAATCATCTTGATAGATATTCCTAATTTGATTTAGATAATCTCGTTGTATTTTATTTTCTTTTTCTTGCTTTTGGAGGATCCAGTCTAAATCATTTACAATTTTAATAATGGTATAGTTATCAATGTTTAATCTAGTATACAATAATTTAAGTTTATCTAAGTCAATTATATGTTTTCTCAAATATTTAATATTTTTCACGGTTTTTTTAGTTAAATCACGACGGTAAGTATTTAATAAATCTTTTATTATTTTTTTCTCATGCTTATCAACCAATTTGTCATCGACATAGCTTAGTGATAAAGTTGTCGCTATTAGTCCTGTTATATAAGATTCCCTATCTTTAGTTTCACTAATTATTGACACTTCAAACTCCTTTTTACTGATTCCTTTAAAACTAACCTCTAAAAGTCCCGCAACTACTTCTAATGCTAAATCAAATATAAATTCCACAATTCCCACCCCACTTCATTCTATTTTTTAAATAAATTGTTCAAAAACTTCATTACCATAAAATAAACCCTCATAAGTAAGTTTAATTTTATCGGTTATACTAATCCAGCCATTTTTAATTAAAAACTGAAGTTGCTCATTAAAATATTCTAGTACATCGATATTAAATTTTTCATTTACATTTTTAATAGATATTCCATCTATTAATCTTAATCCAAGTAAAAATTCCTCTTTTATAAATTCATCAATAGAAATTAGATCTTTACTTTTAATCGGATATTGATTTAAATTAATTTTTTCAATATAGCGATTCACTTTGTCTTCATTATAATATCTTTCATGATTTATATATCCACTCGCCCCCATTCCAAATCCATAATACTCTTGATTTTTCCAATAAACTTGGTTATGTTCAGAAAGATAACCTTCTCTGGCAAAATTACTTATTTCATAATGAATATAACCCAATTCTTTAAGTGAAGTGATTACTATTTCATACATTTTAGCCTCAACTTCATTTTCAACTAAACTAATTTTATTTTCTAAAAACATTTTTTCAAAAACTGTTTTTTCTTCTAAAATTAACGAATATGCTGAAACATGAGATATATCTAAATTTTTAATGTGATTAATATCAGATTTAAGATCTTCAATAGTTTGAAAAGGGATTGCGAAGATTATATCAATGTTTATATTTTTAAAACCAAGTTCTTTTATTAAATTGACAGTTTGATAAATAATTGACTCTTCGTGACCTCTATTTAATAACTTCAGTAATCGTTTATTAAATGTCTGCACTCCTAAACTAATTCTATTTATCCCTAATTCTTTATAAATCAAAAGCTTTTCCTTAGTAATGTGTTCAGGGTTACATTCTATCGTAAATTCATATTTATTCGCAAAAGTAAACCTACTAACAATTTTTTTAAGCTTAGATAATTGGCTAATTGTTAATAATGAGGGTGTTCCTCCCCCAATATACAATGTTTCAAGCTTTTCTTCAATACTATATAAATTAACTTCTTTTTCTAAAGCATCTAAATATCTATCTATTTCTATCGTTTTACTTACTCGTTTTGGAAAATCACAATAAGAACAAATTCTTTGACAAAAGGGAATATGAATGTATACAGAAGCCAAAATATCACCTAATTCTTAATTAATAATATATTTGTACTATATTATATCATAAAAAAAGTTATTTAAATAACTATTGTTACCAAATAACTAATTGTATATAAATTAATCGATTCTTTTATTATATATTTTAACTCTAAGCACTAATATACTAATTAATAAAATCAAATAAACAATTAATCCATAAAAAGTTATATAATCATAGTATTTTAAGTTTGGGTGTTGATAAGCGATTCCAGGAAATGCGATTAATACAAATAAAGGAAACCCAAAAGGAGCAGCGATAGCGCTTCCTAAAACAACCACATTTTGAGCTGTATCTGTTTCTAAATCTGGGTCTATTCCTCTTAAGAGTGCCAGTCCTGTTGCCGCAACTCCTGTTAACATTCCAAACAATGTTAAAATATAATGATTAGAATTTTTTCTAAATACATAGCGTCCAAAAAGAGTAACATATAGTAATGTACCTAGTGCACCAAAAATTGCCACTAAAAGTAAAATTTCCCAGTAGTCTTTTATCACATTTATTTTTATTGACATAACTGATGCCGTAATCATTATATTTAAAGCAAATGAAGAAATATTTCCCATCATATATTCATCTATTAACGCATCCGTTCGATGCCCTTTTTCTTCCATTTTTCTTAATATCCCTCGAAAAATTAAAGCAATAAACATTCCAAACAAATAACTAAATCCGATTATTAATCCACCAACGCTTTTGCCAATGTTGCCAAACTCAAGCAATAAATTATAGAATAAATTTGAAATAATAAAGGTCAAAATAAAAATTATTCCTAACCAAACAACTTGAACTAAGAAATTATCATTAAAATTAACTTCACTGATAGTTTTTATCTCTACATTTTTACTTTTAACGCTTTTTAAATCTCGTAACTTAACTGGTGTTAACTTATATTTTCGAATATAATAATTTAATAATGTCACCCCTATTATTCCACCAATGACAAAACCTACTGTCGCAATGGTAATCCCGAATTGTTGTGCAAAGGGGAAAAATTCATTCATAGATTTACCAACAGAACTGGCTAATCCAGGACCTTGTCCAAAACCAAGAGGCAAAAGCAGTCCTATACCTGTGAATATTCCTGGTTTAAAGGTAGCAGAAACGATATAAAGAACTAATAATCCTAATATTCCTTGAAGAACATAAGTAGATACAATAAATAATCCTGAATCAATAGAATGTCTATTTTGTTTACTTTTTCTTTCTGTTAAAGTTAAGGAAACAAAGCCAATAATCATAAAATGAAATAAAATGGATTCGTAAAAATTGGGATCATATTGTAACCCTAAATTAAATTCTGTATCAAAAATTTGAATAGATAAAGCTCCTAGTAATCCCGGACCAAATAAAAGTCCTAAAAAACCTGCCAAAAGCGATGTCGGTATTACAATTGATTTAAATATTCCTAGTTTTTCTTTTATAAATTTTGCAATAAATATAAAAAGAAAAATATAAGAAAACATTAAAACCTGTCCCCAGTCAGCTCTCATTTAATTCACTCCCTTTAAGAATTTAATGACATCTTTAATATACATAATCGATGCATTATTGTGTAAAAATGGCTCAATTAAAAATTGATGTCTTGTTGTACCTTCAAAAAATACTAACGTATTTTTGAAGGTAATACTTGGTTCTGAAATATCAGAATAATAAATGATTTTTCTTTTTTGTTCAAAGTCAAGAATAATTTTATCATGTTCTAAATTCATATTGACAAATGTTTTTATTTTTTTACCATCTTCACTAGAACTTCTGTATATAACTTCATAAATTTCAATTGGTTTAAGTTTATTATTTTGTAAATAATCAGTTAAATATGCATTTTCAAAACGATACCAATCAACTAAATTATCAAATGAAAAATCTCCTTCAATAAAGCCATATTGATTAACATGACCAACACTATTACATGCTTCACATTTAAAATCATCATTTTGTGATTTAAAGGAATGAAATTCATGACAAACTGGACAAACATAGATTAATCGTTCAATAAACTCCGCATGATCTTTTCCTTCTAGTAAAACATGCGCTTTTCGTTGATGTTCATAATCATTGTGGTATAAATGAGCAATTAAGGTCATACTAATTTCATCTACAGACATGTTTTTAACATCCTCATCAGATAACATTTTATAAATAGAGACATTAATAACACCTTTTCTTAAGGTTTTCCCCCAACGAGGACTAGTCATATAAGCCCCCTCTAATTTTTGAACATAAACTCTTATGCCTAAGAACTTAATTAATTTAGCAGTTGACATAATTAATTCTTCAGTCTCACCAGTCCAATTTCTTCCACCTTCGGGGTAAATTCCAATTGAATTTCCTACTTCCACTTCCGAAATTAAACGTTTAATTGTTCTTAGATCAGAATTGCGTTTTTTTATGGGAATTACTCCTGCTAATTTCATTAAAAAAGACTTTAATTTATTATCATAGTTAGAATCAGCAGCAACCCATTTAACTAGAGGTTTAAGGTAGACTAAGGCGATTATCGCGTCATACGCGGTTACGTGATTACCAGTTATAAAAAAAGGCCCTTTATCATCTCTGGCTTCATTTTTAATCAAATGTAAATTCAATTTACAATTCATATACCATTTTGCAGGAAACCTTAATATTTGAAATATATAATAACCCAGATCTTTGTTTTTATCTTTTTTTGTTTTCATAAATCCATCCTCTCACTTTTTAACTAACCAACTTTTCACAGTTTTTAGTATATCTTTTTTAATTTGAAATTGATTTCCTAAATTATTTTCAAACCAGTTTACAGGTAATTTATTGCGAAAATAGGTTAATTGCCTTTTTGCGTAATGTCTAGTATTTTGTTTAATAGTATCAATCACTTCATCTAATGACCTTTTATTATTAAAATAATCAATAAATTCCCTATATCCTATCGCTTTTAAAGGATAACCCTTATCATATAAAGAAATAACTTCTCTTAATAAACCAGTTTTAATCATTAAGTCAACCCGTTTATTAATTCTTTCATATAAGATTTTTCTATCTAGATTAAGACCGATTATAAAAGTATCATATAAAAGTTCTTTTAATTGGGATTTTAAAAGTTCAGTTTTTGTTTTTTGACTATTTTCAAAAATATCTAGTGCCCGCAATACTCTTCGACGATTATTAAAATGGATATTTTGTGCAGATAACATATCTATTTTGGCTAATTGTAAATGCAGTTCTTCATTTGAGAATTGTGCATATTTTTTATTAATTTCATTATTTCTTCCATCTTGGGTAAATTTATAATCATATAAGGCAGCCTGAATATACAAACCAGTTCCACCACAAATAATAGGTAATTTACCTTTATTCGTTATTTCTGTAATTTTAGACCTAACAAGGCTCTGAAATTCAGCTACTGAAAATTCTTCATCTGGCTCTTTAATGTCAAGTAGATGATGCATGACTCCTTGTTTTTCTTCATCAGATATTTTAGCTGTTCCAATATCTAACCCCTTATATATTTGAACAGAATCGCCGTTTATTATTTCCCCATTTAATTGTTGAGCTAAAAAAATGCTTAAATCAGTTTTTCCAACGGCTGTAGGGCCAATAATTACTAGTACTTTCTCCATCAAATCACCTACATTGTTCTTTTAAATAAATGTTCTATCTCATTAAATGACATATGAATTATGACTGGTCTTCCATGAGGACAGGTATAGGGATTATTACATAATTCTAAATCCTTTAACAATTGATTAATTTCTAATTCATTTATATAATGATTAGCTTTAATTGATCTTTTACAACTTAAGGTAATTGCTAATTCATTAAAAATAGACTCATTAGAAATTTTTTTGTTTTTTAATATGAACTCAAAAATGGTATCCAAAATAACTTTTTCATTTCCTTTTGAAAAATAATTAGGGATTTTTGTAACAATAAAACTCGATAAACCAAATTTTTCAATTTTAATCGCCATTTTTTCAATTAAAGCGATATTCTCTTCGATAATTATAGCTTCATTTAAAGAAAATTCAAAAGTGAAAGGAACTAATACATCATAAAATTCATGAATTTCTTGACTAAAGTGCTTCTTATAAAACTCATAATTAACTCGCTCTTGTGCAGCATGTTGGTCTACCATATATAACCCAAACTCATTTTGAGCTAGTAAATAAGTACCTGCTAATTGACCAATATAATATAATTTAGGAATTTTCTTAGCTTCAACAAGTGGTTCGATCATTGTTTGTTCATGTAAATAATGCCCTGTTTCTTCTTTTATAGTATCTACTGTGTTTTTTTCTTCAACAATCTCTTTAAATAAATCAATAGTATTTTCATTATCTTTATTTATAAAGTTCAATTGTTGTTGATAATCTGGTTTGTTAATATTTTCTTCTTTACGAAATTGAACTTTAGGAACATACATTAATTCTTTCATTTGTTTTTGAATTAAGTTTGTTATAACAGTCTTAATATGTTCTTGATTTGAGAGTCTTACTTCAAGTTTCGAAGGATGAACATTCACATCAACTAAAAGTGGATCAACAATTATATCTAAGACAACAACAGGATATCTATTTATTGGTAAGTATGATTCATAGCCAGCTAATATTGCTTTAACTAACTCTTTATTTTTAATCATTCTTTTATTTATTATTAAAGTCATATAATTTCTAGTAGTTCTATTTACTTCTGGAGTTGAAAAATATAAGCTCATTTTTAAAAACTGGTCATTATAATATACGACTTTAATTTTTTTTGCGACTTCAATACCGTAAATTACTGATAATACATTAATAATATTATTATTACCATTAGTTTGAAATAAAACTCGATTATTATTTACAAACTTAAAGGAAATATGTGAATTAGAAATCGCGATTTTGTTTAGAAAATCAATTGAGTAGCTAAGCTCTGTGTTTTCTGTTTTTAAATATTTTAATCGCGCAGGTGTATTATAAAATAAATTATTTACCGTTATTTCAGTTCCTTTTCGAGAAGCAGCTAAACTTTGTTCAATCAATTTCCCTGCTTTAAAATGTACATAAGCTCCAGCAGTCTCTCCATTTGATGTATTTAGTTTGATATCACTTACCGCAGCTATTGATGGTAGCGCTTCACCACGAAACCCTAAAGTCATTATCCGAAATAATTCGTCTACAGAGTCTAACTTACTTGTTGCATGTCTTGTAAATGCTAGAATTGCATCATCTTTTTCCATTCCAAAACCATTATCAATCACTTTAATTGAATCTATTCCGGAAGCTTCTAAGAATATATCTATTTTAGTTGCGTTAGCATCAATTGAGTTTTCAACTAACTCCTTAACAACAGAAGCAGGTCTTTCCACAACTTCACCAGCAGCGATTTTATTTGCTAAAGCATGGTCCATAATATGGATTTTACTCATATCAATCACCTATTTCTTTTTTAGTAATGTATGTAATTTATACAACATATTTAAAGCATCCATTGGTGTTAAATCAAATACATTTGCATCATTAATAATATTTAATACGTCTTTCTCTGCTTTTGAAATTTGTTGATTATCATTTTTAGAAAAATTGAAATCAAATAAATTATATTCCGTTTCAAAAACTATTTCTTTTTTATTTTTTTCTAATTTTGTTAATATTTTTTCAGCTCGTTTTATTAAACTCTTTGGCATATCTGCTAATTTCGCCACCTGAATACCATAACTTTTATCACTTGGTCCATACTCAACTTTATGTAAAAAAGTTAATTCTTGATTGTGTTCTTCCGCACTTACATGAACATTTTTTAGGTTTTTCAAATTATTTTCTAAGATTGTTAGCTCATGATAATGAGTTGAAAATAAGGTCTTGGCTTTTATTTTTTCATGAATATATTCTATAATAGCCTCAGCAATCGCCATGCCATCAAATGTAGCAGTGCCACGACCAATCTCATCAAATAAAATCAAACTGTTTTCGGTCGCATTTTTTAAAGCATTATTAGCCTCAAGCATTTCTAACATAAATGTCGATTGCCCACTTATCAAATCATCTGTTGCTCCGATTCTAGTATAAATTTTATCAAAAACTTTTAAAGTCGCATTATCACTTGGCACAAAACAACCTATTTGGGCCAAGATGACTATATGAGCTAACTGACGAAGATATGTTGATTTTCCTGACATATTTGGCCCAGTAATCAAAAAGATATTTGTGTCTTCATCCATAACTATATCATTCTCAACATAAACCGAATCATTAAGTAATTTTTCAACTACGGGGTGGCGTCCATTTTTAATATCGATAATATTTTCATTAACTAGTTTTGGACGAAAGAATCGGTTTTCATTACTGACTATAGCAAAACTTTCTAAGGCATCAATTTCAGCTATTGCTTTAGCCAAACGTTGAAGTGGAAAAATATAACCTTTGATTATATTGCGTATTTCAATAAATAAATTATATTCTAAATTAATTGATTTTTCTTCGGCGTTAAGTATAAGTGCTTCTAATTCCTTTAATTCTGGAGTAATAAACCTTTCGGCATTAGCTAATGTTTGCTTACGCTCAAAAAGGCTATCTTCAGGTAAAAGATGCAGATTAGCTTTAGTAATTTCAATATAATAGCCGAATACCTTGTTGTAACCAACTTTTAGTGATTTTATACCTGTTTTTTCCTTTTCTTTATTTACTAATTCAACTATGTATTGTTTACCATTTTTGTATGCATCTCGGTATTCATCAAGCTCCAAATTATACCCATCTTTAACTATTGAACCATCCTTTATTGTATATGGTGCATCTTCATTAATACTTGATTCTAACAAGAGATATAGTTCATTAAAAATTTCAAAATGCTCATTTATTTGCAGCTGATATTTTTTATTTAGGTAATTAATTTTTTCCTTAATTATAGGCATTTCTTTAAGTGATCGTTTTAATTGTAAAAGGTCACGGGCATTTGCATTATCATAGGCAATACGCCCAACTAATCTTTCTAAATCATACACATTCTTTAAAGATTGCCGAATTTCTTCACTAATAATAAATTCTTTTTGTAGACTAGTTACTATATCATAACGCTTATTAATATCTGTTATATTAACCAATGGCTTTTCTAACCATTGTTTAATCAATCTTGAACCCATTGCTGTCTCACATTTATCAATAAGCCACAGTAAGGAACCCTTTTTATTGTTACTTCTTACTGTTTCAAATATTTCTAAATTACGTTTTGAATATACATCAACAACTAAAAATTGCATACTATTTAACACTGACAAAGCTTGTAAATGACTTAAATTTCTTTTTTGCGTCTTAATTAAATAATTTATTAACCGCGAAACGGCCATAATTATCCGTGAATCAACAATATTTTCAACAATATATAAATAATTTTCTACTAAAACAACATCTTCTTCATACGAAATTGTAATTTGATTTGTTTTTACCAGTGCTTCAATAATTTTTATATTAAAATCTGAACTTATTATAACCTCTTTGGCTCCTATAGATATTAATTCATTAAGTAATAAAGTGTCATCTTTATCTAACACTGTACAATATAATTCACCAGTTGAAAGGTCGGAATATGTTATGATATAATTTGTCCCAAAATCACTAATTGAAGCAAGATAGTTATTAGTTTTTTCATCTAAATACTCATTATCCATAACAGTGCCTGGTGTAATCATTCTAACTACATCTCTTCGAACAATCCCTTTAGCCTCTTTTGGATCTTCAACTTGTTCAACAATTGCGACTTTAAAACCATTGTCAATAAGTTTTTGAATATAAGTATTAGCAGCGTGAAAAGGTACACCACACATTGGTACTCTTTCACTCGTCCCCGCCTCACGTCCTGTTAATGCTATTTCTAAAATTCGAGAAGCTTTTAAAGCATCATCAAAAAATAACTCGTAGAAATCTCCGAGTCTAAAAAAAACAAAAGCATCTTGATAATTCTCTTTAATTGTTAAGTATTGTTGCATCATTGGCGTATATGCTGTCTTATCTAATTTTGTCATAATTTCACCTTATTAAACAATTTTCTATTAATTTTAACATAATTTAGTTAAATTTTATAGTGTAATGAATATATTTTATTCTAAGATTTGTTTTTTAAAAGACAGATAATACTCGAGTTGAGTACAATCTGTCTCTATTAAGGTGATTAAAATGTTATGTTTAATAGCCTTGTTTTTGAAAAACGGCCTGCACTTTCAATCGTTTTTTTACTTATTTGATTATAATACCAGCAACCAGAAATTGGAATGTAACCATTTTCTTTACAAATATCACTTAGGTGCATTTGGATGCTTCTTCCAACCCCTCTTCCACGATATTTTTCAAGAGTAATCATTCCATTTGCCCAATATTGAGTAAGTAATTTATTGGGCACTATAATTCCATACCCTAAATCTTCACCATCTTCACATAGTTTATATAATTTAATTACTCCTTGTTCAAGTAAAGACTTTGACACGAAATCAAAGAAATCACCAGTTTTTGTTTTTACATCATCAAATTCGTTAGGATCTACTTCAAATAAACAATCTCTTCCATATTCTGCGGGTCTTACACCTACATTAACTGTTCCATCAAAGAAATAGGCTTGCATAAAAACTTTGCTATGAAAGTCTAGACATAATGACAAAAATAATTGATCGCTTGTTGATACATAAGCGGAATTAATTTTATATTTTTCTAACACTTTTTTAAAAATTGGTTGAGAATGATTTAAATATTCATCAAACATATAAAACTGGGTTATTTTCTCTTTATTATATACAGAAAAATAGCCTATGCTTTTTTCATTTATGGTTATTTCGTAAAACTCGGCATTAATAATATGTTCTTCCCAATAGTCATCTGATACACCATTAAGTGTTTTTAAATATTTTTCAAATAATGGCATTATGTTATCTATTGTTGTTTTATTAATTGCAGGATTCATTATTTGTACCTCGCTTTTAAATTTTTTCTTCTATTCCTATTCATTTTCTTCCACTTTTCCGATTGTTCTCTTACATATTTTGCCTTGTCTTCTGTGAATTTTGCTTCTCGCTTTAACTTTAAGTAATTATCCCAACGTGATTGTTCAAGTGTCCCATTTTCTATCGCCTCTAAAATTGCGCAATTAGGTTCAGTCTGATGATTGCAATTAGAGAACTTGCATTTAGTAAATAGCTCCTCAATATCCGAAAAAACTTCTCCTAAGCCTTCACTAATATTCCAAATTCCTAATTCTCTCATGCCTGGGGTGTCAATTATCATAACTCCGTTTTTAAGCATTATAAGCTGTCGATGTGTAGTGGTATGTCTGCCTTTACTATCGTTTTCACGAATACTGCTTACATGCATTATCTCCTCACCTGCAAGCGCATTTACAAGCGATGACTTACCAACACCAGATGAACCAAGAAAAACAAGAGTTTTTGCAGGTTTCATGTATTTGCTCAACCTATCTAGTCCCAAACCAGTCAAAGCACTAACTGCTATAATATCTACACCTAAAACGTATTTTTCAACAAGTTGAATTTTTTCATTGTAATCTTCAACTAAATCAGCTTTTGTTAACACTACTACTGGAACCGCTCCACTTTGCCAGGCAACTGTTAAATATCTTTGAATGCGATTTACATTAAAATCATAATTTAGCGAAACCATAATAAATACATAATCAAAATTTGCGGCCACAACTTGTTCTAATACCGTTTTAACATATCCATTAGCATGGCCAGAATCATCGCTACGTGAAAATTTTGACATTCTATCCAAAATTTTTATGATTATTGAATCACCAAATTCATTATATTTAATAAGTACGAAGTCTCCAATAGCAGGGAAATCCGCTGAATACTCTAAATTATTGTATATAGAACCCTTAAGTCTTGCATTTTTTTCTCCATGTTTTGAAATAACTTTATATATTTCTCTATGTACTTCTGTAATTCTTGCCGGGATTAAATCATCAATATCTTCTACCTCAGGAAGAGGTATATATCCATATTTTTTTAAATCTATCATCTTTTTCCTCCAAAAGTTGTTTATAAAAACTAATTGTTAAACTGTCTAAAATCATAATTTACTCACTCCTTTTAAATTTAAATTTAAACCAATTATGGACATAAAAATACCGCAGAAAAGTAGCCTTTTAGTTGGCTATAATCTGCGGCAAGTACAATCACAAATATATACTAAAACAACACATTTATAAATATGCGTGTATTTTCTCATCAGTTATAGTAATAACGAAAGGTTACATTTAACGGCATACTAAAACATAATTCTTAGTATAGCCCATATTCGGTTTTAAATGACAATCACCATTATTAAATCTTTCATAAAAACACATCTCCTTTCGTAATACCTATTAACAAGATATTAACATGTAGCCATTTCATGGCAACATGTTTATTATATGATAATTATACCTAAATAACAATAGTTTAGGTAAAAAATTTTATAGACTCTTGACTAATAAGCCAAGAGTCATATTCTAAAACATTTTCTCCCTTAAAAATTGTTGATTTATTTGACCATTAATTTCTTCATCTAGGTCATCATCATCATTATCATTATTAGGGATTTGATCAAGCACTGAAACTCTCATTTTTGTTTCACCAATAACTTCAGCAGAAACTTCTAATAATACTTCTATTTCAATTATATTTTCTTCTATTTTTACATCTGAACATACAGGTGGCTGAATCATTCTAACTATAACATCAATATTTTGATCCATATAATTTTTAACTTTACGTTTTGTTGCGATATCTTGGCGATAGTTAATCATTTGTTTTACAATTTCAGTTTGAGAGTTGTTGTTAAATGAGTACCATACATTAACTTCAAATACACCTTCAACAACTACACTATCTTTAGCCTTTTCAGCTTGAAAACTATGATTTAAGACCCAACAACCCAAAACACTTTCTATTGCTGTGTTAACTTTAACCTTTTCAACAAAACGAATTGTTTTCTTTCCCTTTTCAACAATTGCTTTTGTTACAATTTCTCTAATTTCGTTCATAATTTCCCTCCTCTATAGTTAATTTATTCAAGACAAATACACTTGTTACTAATATATTATAAAAGAAAAAGATGGATAATATGACAATCCATCTAATTCTTATTTATTTCGTATTCAATTATTTGCGTTATTTGTTGTAAAACTTCATTAATTTCATGTTGTAAGTCTATATATTCATTATATATCGGAATTTCAAACAATTCATTATATAATTTAGTATATTTCTCATTTATATCTTCTGGAATCATATTTTGATGCGATTCATAAATCGCCATTTTTTTTTGTAATTTCTTAAAATTTTCAATTTTCTTTTTAACAAATTCATTCTGATTCAATTCTTCTTCAATTAATCTATATCTTTTGACTTCTTCTTCTTCACCGATTAAACTAATGAGTTCGTCTATTTTGTTTTCAATTTCATTCAACTTGCTCACCTAGTAAATGCCAAGTTTTACTTTCTTTGATTTTAACTTGAACTAGTTTACCTATTGAATCTGGCTTCCCTTTAAAATTAACAAGTTTATTGGTTCTTGTATAGCCTGCTAAAACAGATTCATCATTTTTACTTGTGCCTTCACATAAAACTTCAACAATTTTCCCTTCATATTTTTTATGAGCATTTGAAAATTGGTGATTAACTAAATCATTTAATTGTTGTAATCTAGCTTTTTTTTCTTCTTGAGTTATATCATCAGTCATTTTCGCTGCTGGCGTACCAGATCTAGGTGAAAATATAAATGTATAAGCACCTTCAAAATTAACCTCTTTAACAAGACTTAATGTATCTTGAAATTGTGCTTCTGTCTCTCTTGGAAATCCTACAATAATATCTGTTGTAATTGCTACATCAGGAATTGCTGTTTTAAGTTGTTTTACTAGATCTAAATAACGCGCTCTTGTGTACTTGCGATTCATTCGTTTTAATACTTCGGTATTCCCTGATTGAACAGGTAAATGAACATGTTCACATAAATTACCACGTTTTGATAAGGCAGCGATTGTTTTATCATCAAAATCTCTTGGATGAGATGTTGTAAAACGAACACGAGGGATAGCAATTTTTTGAATGTCGCTTAATAAATCTCCAAATCCATATTCAATATCATTAAAATCTTTTCCATAGGCATTAACATTTTGACCTAATAGAGTTACTTCTTTAAACCCTTGATTAGCTAATTCATTTATTTCAGCTAAGATATCTTTAGGTTTTCTTGAACGTTCTTTGCCTCGGGTAAATGGAACAATACAATAAGTACAAAACTCATCACATCCATACATGATATTGACCCATGCTTTTATATTTCCCTCTCTTGAAACAGGCATATGTTCAACAACATCGCCTTCTTGGCTCCAAACCTCAATAACTCGTTCCTTATTCATATAAGCATCACGTAAATATTCAGGCAAGTGATGAATATTATGAGTTCCAAATACTAAATCAACATGTTGGTATTTTTGAAGAATACTATTAACAACTTTTTCTTCTTGAGACATACAACCACATACACCTAAAATCAAGTCTGGTTTTCTTAGCTTATATGCTTTTAATCTTCCTAATTCACCAAACACTTTATTCTCAGCATTTTCTCGTATAGCGCATGTATTGAGAATAATTACATCTGCTTCTTCAACACTCGTAGTTGGTTTATAACCTAAATTTATTAAAATACCAGAAATAATCTCTGAATCATGAACGTTCATTTGACAACCAAAAGTATTTATTAAAAACTTCTTGTTTTGACCAATATTATGCATATTATCAGGCATTTCAAAGTTAATTACTTTTACTTTTTCTTTACCTCGACGAGCAGCTTCTTTTAAGTTTGGTTTTTGAAAATATTTTGAATAGTCTTTCTCAGCCATTTTTATCACCTTTTTCTATTTGTAACTAAACAGTATAATTATACAAAATTAAATAATATTATGCAATAAAACAATTAAATATAATCATATGTTTTTACATTCCGTTAAAATAAGTGTATTATAAAATATATTGAGGTGAGTTCATGATAGTATTCAAAAACATTAGTTTCTCGTTTGATAAAAAACAATTATTCAATAATTTTAATTTATTGATTAAGGAAAATGAAAAAATATTAATAAATGCACCAAGTGGAAGTGGAAAAACTTCTTTAGTTAAAATGTTGTTAGGTATAATAAAATTTAATGGAGAAATTTACTTAAATGATGTTTTATTATCACCTAAAACAAAAAATATATTTAGAAAAAATATTTCTTACGTAAGTCAAGATGTAGACCTACAAAATCTTATCACAAAGGATTTAATAAAAGAAATATTATCTTATAAAGTTAATAGACATATTAAGTATGATGAACAAAAGATTGAAGAATACTTAAATCAATTGGATTTAAGCATCGAACATCTGGATAAATTAATAAATGAGTTATCTGGAGGCGAAAGAGCAAGAATCGGTTTAGTCATTTCTTTATTATTAAATAGAAAAATTTTAATTGTTGATGAAATCACATCCGGAATAGATGAGTTATTAAAACATAAAATTATAAATTTTATTTGTACTTTAGACAAAACTGTTATAATTATTTCCCATGATAAATTATGGGAAAATCATAAAAATATCCGTGTAGTAGGTTGGTAAAATGAATAATAATATTGAAAATATAACTTATTTAACTATAACCACGTTGTTAATATTTTATTTACTCATGTTATTTGTTAATCAATTTTTTAAAATTAAAATATCAAAAAAAGTGATTATCGCAATAATTAGAATGTTTATTCAATTATCGCTTGTGGGTTTGTTTTTAGAATATATTTTTAATCTAGATGATCCGTTTATTAATATAAGTTATTTATTGATTATGGTTATTGTAGCTAGTTTTACAACAATTATAAATACAAATTTGACTATCAGAAAATTTTTTATACCAATAATTTTGAGTTTTATAATAACAATTTTTCCATTACTACTTTTTTTTAATTATTTTGTAGCTAGATTAGATAACCTATTTATCGCTCAAGTTTTTATCCCTATTTCTGGGATGATTTTAGGTAATTGTATGAATGGTACTATTTTAGCAATTGATTCATTTTATAAATCATTAAAAAGTAATGAAAAAGTATATTTCACATCATTGTCAATATCCGCAAATCGTTTTGAGGCTATCCTTCCTTATTTTAGAAATGCGATTAATGTCTCAGTTAAACAAAACTTAGCAACAATGGAAACAATTGGTATTGTTTCTTTACCTGGGATGATGACTGGTCAAATATTAGGCGGTTCAACCCCAATGACGGCTATTTTGTATCAAATTGGGATTATGATGACTATATTTATTGCTCGTTATACATCGGCTATTTTGGTAATTTTCTTTTCAATGAAAACAGCATTTAACGAATATGATATATTAAATTTTTAAAACTGAACTAAAAGGTATCATACAATTTATGATACCTTTATTTTTAGTAATTATTTGTCTTTATTTTAAAATATGATTGTGGTTTTAGACATGTAGAACACATTCCTGGTGTTTTTTCACCAATATGAATATTTAAATTATGTAGAAAAACTTACATAAAAGAAGTGTTATGGCATAAAGCCGTAACACTTAATAGTCGGTCGTTATTTACCAGTAGGGCTTTTTTCACTTGACATTTGTTGTTGCGCCAGCGCAACTAAACGTTTAACCATTTCTCCCCCTACTGCACCATTTAGGCGTGATGCAGTATCAGCACCTAAGGTAATTCCCATTTCTTGTGCAATTTCATTTTTCATTTGATCAAGTGCAAGTTGTGAACCTGGCACTAACAATTTATTTGACCTTGACATTGCCAACACCTCCTATCTTTAATAGGTTGTGCTAGTAACGTTAATTTATGATTGACAAAATATTGAATTATCCTTTTTGATTAACTCTTGTATTTTGAGCTTCAGCAACTAATCTCTTTGTCATTTCTCCACCTACAGACCCATTTTGACGAGCACTAGTTTGAGAACCTAATGTAACACCAAACTCATTTGCAATTTCGTATTTGAATTGGTTTAAAACTTCTTGAGACCCAGGAACTAATAATTTATTAGTATTTCTAGCCATTTACAACACCTCCTCCTTTTTACTATTATTCTGTGAATAAGTTCTATTAAAAATACAATAATATCTATAGTAAATAATAACATAAAGCATAATTTTTTTAAAATAACATAATTCAGGTACAAAAAATCGTATTATATGGTTTTACACCTTTTAAATAAAAATCACAGATATATATATGAATAATAAAGAAGTCTTCAATTTAAGAAAAGCCACTTATAAATATTAAAAAGAGGCTTGTAACATCATTAAAAAATAATTTTTAAATTTCGTTACAGCCCCTAATTATAGATAACCTAAACTTATCTACTTTGAGTATTTTGCGCTTGTCCCATTTGTGATTGAGCAGTAGCTACTAAACGTTTTGTGATTTCACCACCAACAGAACCATTTAAACGTGATGCAGTGTCAGGACCAAGGTTAACTCCAAATTCATTAGCAATTTCATACTTCATTTGGTCAACTGCTTGTTTTGCACCTGGAACTAATAGTTTATTAGTATTTTTAGCCATCTATTTCACCTCCTATCATTAATAGGTTATGAGATTCCCTCTAATTCATACTTTTTCTTATCTGTAAATTTCTAGTCTATTTTTTAGTTGAACTCATTTGTGATTGAGCCATCGCTACTAAACGCTTTGTGATTTCACCACCAACTGAACCGTTTAAACGAGAAGCAGTTTCAGGACCAAGATTAACTCCAAATTCATTAGCAATTTCATATTTCATTTGTTCAACTGCTTGTTTTGCACCTGGAACCAATAATTTGTTTGAACTCCTTGCCATATCATTCACCTCCTCGATATTATTTTCTGATGATAAATTAAAATAATACCAAAAAGCTAATAGCAATAATTTCAAGCGATTTTTTAAAAAAATAGAGCTATAGTTTAAAACTATAACTCTATAAATTATTAACGACTTTGTGTATTAGTATAACTTGAACCTAATTGTTGTTGAGCCATAGCTACTAAACGTTTAGTTATTTCTCCACCTACTGAACCATTTAAACGTGATGCAGTATCAGGACCAAGATTTACACCAAACTCATTAGCAATTTCATATTTCATTTGTTCAATTGCTTGTTGAGCACCTGGAACTAATAATTTATTTGAACTTCTTGCCATATCATTCACCTCCTTAATAATAGGTTGTGAATGAATTAGACGATAAATACATGGTAATAAATTGTGATTAAAATAAACTGCCTATATCACTTGAAGATACAATTTTCGGTGGATTTCCTGCATTAACATCAATTACCTCAATGTTTTCAATACATTCAGTAATATAAGCTTCATAATCAAAATTATTTTCATATTCAATACACTTATCTAATTCTGGTTTTGTTACAGGATGTTTTGGAACAAAAATTGTACAACAGTCCTCATATGGCCGAATTGATATATCGTATGTTTCAATTTTTTTTGCGATTTTAATAATTTCTATTTTATCCATTGTTGCAACTGGTCTAATAATTGGCATAGACGTGACATTATTTATTACGTACATACTTTGCAACGTTTGTGATGCGACTTGACCAACATTCTCGCCATTTATGATAATTACTGCTTTATTTTTTTTAGCAACTTTTTCAGCAATTCGATACATCATCCTTCTCATTATAGTTATATTATAACTTTCAGGACAATTATCATAAATAGCTTTTTGCAATTTGGTAAAAGGAATATTAAATACGCGAATTCTATTTTTAGGAGCATACTTAGCTAATTTTTCTGTTAAATCAAATACCTTTTGCTTTGAACGATCTGATGTATATGGTGGAGAAGAAAAATGAAGCATATCAATACTAACACCACGTTTTTGAATAAAAAATCCAGCAACGGGAGAATCAATCCCACCAGACAACATTAATATTCCTTTTCCATCCATTCCAACAGGAAGTCCACCTAAGCCAATGATTTCTTTAGTCATGATATATGTACCATTACTTCTAATTTCAACTTTTAGTGTTATCTCTGGATTTCTAACATTCACAATTAAATGTGGTGAATTTTTTAATACATGCGATGCAACTACTTTAGATACTTCTAATGATGTCATTGGAAAATTTTTATCTACTCTATTAGTTTCAACTTTAAAAGTAGTTTTTACTTTGATTTCAGTTTCTACTACCTTTTTTGCTAAATCTTTAATTGCTTCTAAGTTTGATTCACACTTAGCTGTTAAACTATAAGAATGTAATCCAAATACGTTATTTAACGCTTCTGTAACTTTTTCATAATCCTCACCATTCAAGATAATGTAAAAACGTTCAAAATTGTTTATATATTCTAATTTTTCAAATTTTTTACATTTTTCTTTTATGGTTCTTATTGTTTGGTTTATAAAGCTAGCTTTATTTTTCCCTTTTAAAGTTAATTCTCCATATTTTACTAAAATTCTATCATATAGCATATAGTACCTCTTTATTTTAATTCTTTAATAACTTCTTGCAAAGTGTTTTCAAAAGTAATTATTTCTTGAGAAGTTGTTAAGTGTGACAAACTAAACCTAATTTCATTTGTTGATAATTCTTCATCTAAACCAATTGCTCTTAAAATTCGACTAGGTTCATTTTTCTTAGATGAACATGCTGACTTAGTTGAAAAATATATTTTAGATTTTTCAAAGGCATGAACAAAAGTTTCACTTTTTATTCCTCTTAATGAGCAATTAATAATAAATGGTGAACAATTTTCAATAGGTGAATTTATTACTATTTGTTGATAATTACTTAAAATTTTTCTTAATTGAATATTCAATCTTTTTACATATTTATAATTTTCATCGATGTCTTCAATTATCAAACGCATTGCTTTAGCAAGAGCTACACAACTAGGAACATCAACTGTTCCTGCTCTTAAGTTAAATTCTTGTGATCCACCTATTTGCTGGGGCTTTAACATCAACCCTTTTTTAATAAATAAGGCACCACTGCCCTTTAATCCATATATCTTATGAGCTGATAAGGTAGCTAAATCGATTTGCATATCTGCTAGACGCACAGGCAATCTACCTAGTGCTTGTACTATATCAACATGATAAGCAATTTTAGGAAATTTGCTTAAAATTTCACCAATTTCTTCAATTGGCATTATCGTACCAATCTCATTATTAACATACATTATAGAAACTAAAATAGTATCATCTCTGAGTGATTTTTCTAAATCTTCAACATTTATTCTTCCATCTTTATCTACTTGAAGAAAAGTAACTTCATAACCCTCAGATTCTAATTGCTTAAAAGTATTAAATACCGAAGGATGTTCAACTAATGTAGTAATAATATGTTTACCACGTGTTGCATTTTGAAAACAAATTCCTTTAATCGCAAGATTACTAGCTTCTGTCGCACTACCGGTAAAAATTACCTCATAATTTTTTGCATCAATTAGATCCTTCATTTGACCTCTGGCCATAGTTAGTAAATTTTCTGATATTAACCCCAATTTATGTATAGAACTGGGATTCCCCCAAAAGTTTTTTGTTGTTTTAATAAATGATTCTAACACTTCATCTCTTACGGGAGTTGTTGAAGTATAATCTAAATATATCATTTTTCACCTCTAAAATAATTAACCCCTAGCAATATGCAAGGGGTGTTAAAATTAACTAAAAATCTCACTAAATTTCTCATGATATTTATTTAAGATAATTTTTTTATTTAATGGATTAATTAATTCTAAAACAAACATTGCTTTATCATATGATTTAGAATAATTATGTTTATAGAACAAATCCTCAGCGATTAACAGGTCTTTTTGATATTCAACTTTATAAAAATAGCGGTTAGCATAAATTAATACAAACTCAGCTAATAACATTTTATATACTTTACTGTTAATCTCTTTCGTTGTATTTTCTACTTTAACAACTAGTGTTTTTAAAGACTCATTTAGTTTAACAATATCGATTGGAAAAGAACCAATTAACAAATAAAGACTATTAAGTTCCAAACTGAGATTTTGAATAATTTTAAGATACTTTTCTTGCTCGTCTAATTTTGCAAATTTAATATATTTTTTTGTCCCATTAATTTTTTCAGTCATCATTGTAATTTCTTCGCGAGCACTTTTTTCATCTTTATATATATTATCAATAACAATTAAATTTTTATCAAGTTCTTTAGTTATCGTCAAAATTTCATAAGCTATTTGGCTTAACTGTTGTTTTATTTCTTCATAAGTTATTTCTAAAGTATCAAATTGACTTATTAAATTAGTTAAACGACTATTTATTTCCTCAATATCAATAATCATTTGCTCGATTAATTTAATTTCACTCTCGGTTATATTATATGAACCATTTACTACTTTAAATATTGAAATAAAGTTTTTACCAGTATTTTCAATTTTTTTAATATTATCTTTTTGAATATGAATTTGATTTAAAATATAACTTTTATTTTCAGATTCATATTCTAGTTTTTCACAAAACTTACTTAAAAATTCATCAATTTCTTTTATTTCAATATCAAAATCATTTATTGAAAAAGAATTAATATCTTTTATAATTTCTTTTAATTTACTATAATAAAATTGATAAGTTTCTTCAAATTTAACATTCATTTGCTTCATTTCATTTTCTGTAAAATTTGCAGACATTTTTTTTAATTCCGAAAATTTCGGAAGTAAATTATCACTTATTTTTTCTAAAATTTTAGGTGAATTTTCTATATAGTTTTCTAAAACTTTTATTTCCTTAAAAATATTTGATGCTATATTATCAGCATCAACAAAGGCTGATTTATCAATATAATTTTGACACTTTATAAATTTATTTTCTATTGAAGCAAAATAATCTTCAACTTGGTTTTGATTAGTTTCGTAAAGATGTTTGTTTTTATTATAATGCTCCTTTAATTCTCCTACCATATCATAATATTTGCTCACATACTTTCTGTTGTCACTAGCCATATCAATATATTCAACAATTTCATTTTTGAATTTATCAGCTTTTTGTTCTAAATCTTTTAAATCTTTATGGAAAGACTCTTTTAAACTAATAAAATATTGATAATTATTTTGATCTATCGCATCCTCTAATACATCCAACATACTATACTGTGCATCTATTTCCCTAACAAGTTTGTCAATTTCTTTTTTCCATTTTAAAATTAATATTCCTAATTTCTGATCATTCTTTAAGTTATCATAACTAGAATAATTTTTTATTACATCATGTTGTTTTAAATTTTGAATTTTCAGACGCAAAGAATCCAATGATTTACGATATTTTTTTTTCTTAGCCTTAAAAATAAACAAAATAAAAACAACAACAATTAATAAAATAAAAATTGAAGCGATAATAATGACTAAATTTGTATTTTCATTCTGGTCCAAAAAATCTTTAAATTTATCTAACACCTAACATCACCTCATATTCTCCAATTACTATCTATTTTATCATAGTTTTTAAAACTTTTCATTTTCTTTTTACAATTTTTGTTATAATAATAAATATTGAGGTGATAATATGTTCGTAAAATTAAATTACACAGATAAACTAGAAATATTTTGTCCAGTTTTGTATTAAGATGAATCTGTCAAATAAATTTGACATTAAAGAAAAAAACATATATAATGTTTAAGTGCAAATAAAAGGCAGCAGCTTCGCTATTTGAAGTTTCTAGATGATGCCTTAATAGGATTTATGGTGTAACTCTATGGCTGCTAGAGTGAGGATAATCAATATCATCTAGGCTCCAAAAAAGGCTAAGCATCTTCTTTTAGATGCCAATTAATTAAAGGAGGATTATTTATGTCACGTTATACAGGACCAAGTTGGAAAAAATCTCGTCGTTTGGGATTTTCAATTTTGGAAACAGGTAAAGAATTACAAAGACGTCCATTTGCTCCTGGGCAACATGGTGCAAATCAACGCAGAAAAGTAACTGAATACGGACTTCAGCTACATGAAAAACAAAAATTACGTTATCTTTATGGAATGAGTGAACGCCAATTTAAAAACTTATATGAGAAAGCAGGGAAAATGTCAGGAATTCATGGTGAAAATTTTATTTTCTTACTTGAATCTCGTTTAGACAACCTTGTTTATCGTTTAGGTCTTGCACGTACTCGTCGTCAATCAAGACAACTTGTAAACCATGGACATGTAACAGTAGATGGAAAACATGTTGATATTCCATCATATTTAGTAGAGCCTGGACAAGTTATTTCAATAAGAGAAAAATCACGTAACTTAACGATTGTGAAAGAAGCACTGGAAGCCACTATTAGTAGACCAGTTTATATGACTTTCGATGAGAATACTTTATCTGGAACATTAACTCGTTTACCTATGAGAGACGAATTATTACCAGAAATTAAAGAACATTTAATTGTTGAGTTTTACAGCCGTTAATATAAAAGAAGGGGCTGTAAAAAAATAGTTTTTTGAAACTATGGAGTGTTACAGCTCCTTTTTTTTAACTCTGTCAAATAGTGTGGGTATAAATTATCCAATAAGCTGATATTAAATTAAACATGAAGGATTAAGCTGTATGATACTATATTTATAGAGAAACACCTTTTTTATTATGTGTCTACTCTATAGGTATAATATCAGAATAGCCTTGCCCTTTTTTATTGTTCCCAAACCTTGAGAAATGAGAATACAGTTTAAAATGATACTAACTTCGATAACCAAAAACTATACGTTTGATGACTTTAATTTTATTATTTATTCCTTCAATAACAACATTTGTGTAATTTGTTGACATTAAATTTATGATATATGACTTCATTTTTACGAATGTAAGGAGAGGCATAGATTGAGTAAGATGAGAATTATTTTTGTTTCAACTGGTTTTAATTTATACAAATATCATAATTTTTAAAAAAAGAATGATTCAATAAAATAATTAATTGAATATTGAAAAATGGGTTTTCTTCGAAAATCCTTATAAGTGTGCTCGTAAATAAACATTTTTTTATTTATTAGGTAATTAAACAAAAAAAGGAGTTGTAATGGTTTCAATAAACTATTTTTTTACAACCCCTTTTTATAATTATTTCTCTTAATTGATGACAGTAAGTCTTTGTCTAGTACACAGATTTTTATTTAAGAAAATTTTGCTAAATAATAATTCTTCTTACCTCTTCTAAGGACAATGTATTTACTCTCAATCGCTATTGCTTTTGATACAACAAAATCCAGCTCATTTATTTTTTCGCCATTAATTGTTACAGAATTATTAGAAACAAACTCACGAGCTTCACGTTTGCTTCTTGCTGCTTCGAGATTTACTAATAAGTCTAAAATTTGTATTGAATCATCTAATACAACTGATGGTAAGCCTTTAAACCCTGCTTCAATTTCTGTACCATTTAAACTCTTTATATCATCACTAAATAAACTCTTAGTAATCTTTACTGTTTGTAAATAAGCCTTTTCCCCATGAACAAGTTTTACTACTTCTTTAGCCAGAGTTTTCTGCGCTTCTCTAAAATGTGGCTCCGAAATAACTTTATCGGCTAATAAATTTATCTCCTCATGGGATAAGAAAGAAAAATATTTCAAGTATTTAACAACATCATCATCACTTGTATTTAGAAAAAACTGATACATTTCATAAGGACTAGTCAGTTTAGCATCTAACCAAATTGCTCCTCCTGCTGTTTTTCCAAATTTGGTTCCATCAGCTTTAGTTACGAGTGGAAAGGTAAGACCAACTGCTTTTGCCTCTTGACCATTTGTCTTTCTAATGAGTTCAAGTCCAGAGGTAATATTTCCCCATTGGTCAGATCCACCAATTTGTAATCTGCAATTATATTTTTCAAATAAGGTTTTGAAATCCATTGCTTGTAAAATTGTGTATGAAAATTCTGTGTATGATATTCCGGTATCTAATCTTTTAGCAATAGTATCTTTTGCAAGCATATAATTAATTCCAAAAAATTTACCTACATCCCGAAGAAAATCAATTATAGACAATTCCTTTGTCCATGTATAATTATTAACCAAATTTGCTTTATTTTTACCTTTTTCAAAGTCTAAAAATTGTGATAATTGTTTTTTTATTGACCCTGACCAGTTTAAAACAGTATCTAACGTATTTAAAGAACGTTCATTATTTTTACCGCTAGGGTCACCTATTAATCCTGTTGCCCCACCTACAAGTGGTAATACTTTATGACCTGCTAGTTGAAATCTTCTAAGCACTAAAATAGGTAATAATGAGCCAATATGTAAACTTTCTGCGGTTGGGTCAAAACCACAATATAAAGTAACCATCTCAGAATTCAATAATTCATCAAGCGTTTCTAAATCACTACAATCATTAATTAATCCACGCCATAAAAGATCTTTTAGTAATTCATTTTCCATTTTATTCTCTCCTTATTTATTTTTTATATAAAAAAGCGCCCTTAATATCTAAGGACGCTTTAAATACGTGGTACCACCCTAGTTCACTTTCGTGCACTTGACTTTTAACGGTTTTTACCGTCTACATTAAGTAGATACTCATGGATTGTAATTCATCATTTAATTATATCTTAGTTTTCACCTAACACTAAGTCTCTATAAATTATAAAAAAATAACTACTTGACCATTCATCGCAAATATTAGTATTTTAGTATATGAAAGATAACCAAAATTATTTAATTAATTCGACTAATTGACCATTTTTAACTCCGCAAGCGTTCCCTTCGTCAATATCGACGTGCATTTCAAGAGCGAAATCATCACGTACGCGAACTAAAACATTATCAAATGTAAGACCTCTATCTCCATTAACTTTTACCTTAACATGATCTTTATCATTAACGCCAAATTCATCAGCATCATTTGTATGCATATGAATATGACGACTTGCTACAATTACACCTTTTGAAATTTCAACTTCACCTTTTGGTCCAACTATTTTAGCTCCAGGAGTTCCTTCGATATCACCAGAATCTCTTACTGGTGGATAAATGCCAACAGCAAAGGTATCTGTAAGTGAAATTTCAATTTGTGTCACTTTTCTAATTGGTCCTAAAACGCGTAATCCTTTTAAAGTGCCTTTTGGTCCAACTACATCAACTTTTTCATTTGATGCAAATTGTCCTGGCTGTGAAAGATCCTTAAATTTTGTTAATTCAAATCCTTCACCAAATAAAATATTTAAATCTTCTCTACTTAAATGCACATGACGATTGCTCATCGCTATTGGTAATTGTGTTTTCATGTTTATACCTCCTATAAATACGTCTTTCTTGTCTACAAAATTTCTGCAGATCTTATATCTATAAATGTTACCTTAATAAATATAGTACTTTAATTTTATTAATTCAAGTTATTTAGTGGAATTCCTTAAAATAATATTATGTGGCAAGATTACATTAACATTATCAATTGGTTCTTTATTCATTAGCTTAGTCAATAATCGCATAGAAACTGCACCAATGTCATAAATCGGATTATCAATTGAAGTTAATGTTGGTCTTGACATCTTTGAATATTTTGTATTTTGGAATCCCATAATTTCCAATTGATCTGGAACATTAATTCCTAAATTACAAGCTGCATTAATCATTGATGCTGCGATGGAATCACGAACAACAATTGCTGCCTCAATACTGTTTTGTTTTAGATATTCCTGAAAAAACGGATAATTTACAACTAGCCTTCCAGAAGTACGAATAACCTTAGGCTCCAATTTAGCATCATACATAGCTCTTATGTATCCACCCTCTTTTAATGCATTGACTGAATAGGCACTTCTAGTGGATACTAATAGGATTTCTTTTTTACCTTTATCAATAAAGGATTTAGTTGCCTCATAAAAAGCTGATTCGAAATCAATTGACACACTTGGTAATAAATTATTTTCTTCCTTTGTATTACATAATACTACTGGTACTGAAGAGGCTTTAATTTGCGAAATATTTTTTTCTTGCAATTCATCATTTAAATAAAGGATACCATCTACTTGTGAAGCATATACTTCTTGCCAAACTTCTTCTTCTACTTCATCTTCTCCATTAGTAACTTTTAATAATACTGTATAATCATATTTCCTCGCAATATCTAGAACACCATTTATCATTTCAGCTACAGATGCACGCGAAACATCAGGAACAATTAACGCTACAGTAGTAGATTTTCTACTAGCAAGCCCTCTAGCAATCGCATTTGGACGATAACCTAAATGTTTTATGGCTTCAAGGACTTTTTCTCTTGTAGCTGGCTTAACTTTTTCAGGATAATTAAGAACTCTAGAAACTGTTGCTAAAGATACATCAGCTTCACTTGCGACATCATATATCGTTACTTTAGTATTTTTTAAATCTATCATAAAATTCACCACCTCTTTTCAAAGCTCTTTTAAGTATTATATCAAAAATGAAAATTTTTTCAATAGGAATTTATAATTCATGAAAATTTTTTCATAAATTAAAGTTGCTTTATTATTCGAGTATATTTTTATAAAAATTAGAAAATTCAGAAAAGTCCATCTGTTGATTAGCATCAGAAAGAGCAATTTTCGGGTTTGGATGTATTTCAGCCATAATTCCGTCACTACCTGCAGCAAGAGCAGCTTTTGCTAAACTAATCAAGATATCTTTTCGGCCTGCAGCATGGGAAACATCAACAATTACTGGTAAGTGAGTTTCCGATTTTAAGATAGGTATGGCTGATATATCCAAGGTATTTCTAGTTGAATTTTCAAAAGTTCTAATTCCTCTCTCACATAAAATTACATTTGAATTTCCCTCGGAAATAATATATTCAGCAGACAACTTGAATTCATCAATTGTTGCAGAAAATCCTCTTTTCAAGAGTATAGGTTTATCAACTTTGCCAACAGCTTTTAAAAGACTGAAATTTTGCATATTTCTAGCACCTATTTGAATTATGTCAATATATGGTAAAGCAATCGATAATTGTTCCTTATCCATTACCTCAACAACAGATAATAAATTGTATCTATCGGTTACTTTTTTCATGAGTTTTAATCCAACTAATCCCAAACCTTGAAAATCATATGGTGATGTTCGAGGTTTAAATGCACCACCTCTTATGAATTTTAAACCTTTTTCTGAGATTATTTTTGCACTATCGGTTAATTGTTGCTCATTTTCGATTGAACAAGGTCCAAAAATAAAAGTTTTAGCTTTTCCACCAACATATAAATCTTTAACTTTAATGATTGTATTTTCTCGCTTAACTTTTCTTGAAATTTTAAAATCATTAGCTAAGTTGTCAATTTGTAATGACATTGAAGCTTTAAATATCTCTTTAAATAATCTAATAATTACCTCATCTGTAAAAGGTCCAGTGTTTTTATCAATAATTAATTCTAAAATTTGTTGCTCTCGAAGCGGGTCATATATAGGATACCCATGATTTTGTTTATCCTTACCTATTTCCAAAGCAATTTCTGCTCTTTTATTTAGTATTTTTAATAATTGTTGATTTAATCCATCAATTTCTTTTCTTAATAGCGTCATTCTACTCATGCTACAACCATCCTTTAAAGTAAAAAACAGTAAATGAGAAATATTTACTGTTTTTCTATAATTTCAGTTGTGGGTTGATGTTTAAAAACTAAAAACCCTTTAACCTTATCATATAAATTTTTTATCTCTGTAAAAATAGTGTTTAATATTTCATCTTTGCTTGAAGTTTTCAAATAATTTTTTAACTCATCAATTTTTTTAAAGACACTCTCTCTCACATCTTCAACGTTTATATTTTTAGCTTTTTCTGCTAGCTCGTCTAGTTTATCCATAGCTACTTTTCTCATTTCTTCACCAGTTTTTGGAGTTAAGAAGGCAACAGCTAATCCACCAAAAACGGCACCTTTTATAAAGTCTTTTAACATGGAATTCAACTCCTCATCAAAATTTAAAACATTAAATAATTTAGGTAATTCTTTTACATAATCTATTTTATTGAGTAAAAACATCGATGATGCAATACCTTTTGGATACTTCTCTATAACTTTAATTACGTCATCAAACTTGCCATTCAGCATTTCTAAATGCTCACCTGTTTTACTAAGCTCATTAAAGAATGCTTCAGCATCAGTAAATTTATTTGTAAATAGCATAATAATCCGATCAAGTTCTTGAAGAGAGGTTTCAGCAACTTTTATTGTAATATCTGCTTGTTTTAATGTACTGCGATAATTTTCTAAAAATCTAATTCCATAGTATGTAATTACTAATACACATGCTATTAAAATAATTCCTAATAATATATAAATAAAATTTAACAATATTTTCACCTACTTTAACTTTAACCAGTTTATATATTCATTATACATTATAATCTACTATTTTTTAAGATGAAACGCTAAAATAATCATTTTTTTTTAAATTATCAAGGTAGAGATTACAATATTTATCAATATCACCTGCACCCATAAAGATAATTACACAATTAGGATGCTTTTTAAATATTTCGATATAACTATTATCATTGATAACCTCGCATTTGTCAATTAATTTAGCTAAATCATAAATTGAAATTGTCTTATCAATCTCTCTTGCAGAAGAAAATATTTCTCTTAAATAGACTTTATCAGAAAGTGATAAGGCCATAGCAAAATCTTTTAAAAACGATATTGTTCTTGTATATGTATGTGGTTGAAAATAAATGATTATTTTTTTAAATGGATATTTTACAGTAGTTGCTTCAATGGTTGCTTTTATTTCATTTGGATGATGTGCATAATCACTAATTATAATTTGATTGTCAATTATATGCTCCTCAAATCTTCTTTTGCTTTTATTATATTGTAATAATTTTTCTCTTATAATATTTAAATCCTCACAAAAAATAAATGAGATACTTATAGCTGCTAATGAATTATAGACTGAGTGAATTCCAAATAATGGTATCTTAATTTTACCTAAAAAACGATTGTTTTTATATAAATCATAAGAAGTATTATTATTATCATTACTAATATTTTCAGCATAATAATCATTATTTTTATTTAGACCGAATGATATTCTTTGTTTTTCTGGTGGTATAGTTTCTGACAATAATTTGTCATCACCATTATATACTATAATTTCTGATTGTTTGATAAATTCTTTAAATGCATCTTCTACATCTAAAATATCTCGATAATAATCAGGGTGATCAAAATCGATATTAGTTAAAACTGCTATATTTGGGTAATAATGTAAAAAATGTCGTTTGTACTCACATGCTTCAAAAACAAATAAATCGCTTTGATTATTCCCCCCCCCAAGACCATCACCAATTAAATAGTTTACTTCCTTTGGATATGATAATAATTGTCTAATAATATTAGTAGTTGTTGTTTTCCCATGTGAACCAGCTATAGCGATTGAATAAAATTTTTGACTAAGTAATCCTAAAAATTCGTAATAGGAATATGTCTCACAACCAATTTTTTTCGCTTCAAGATGTTCTTCATTTTCAATAAATGCATTTCCAACTATTACAATAAATTCTTTGTTTAAATTTTCCTTTGAAAAAGGAAGTATTTTTATTTCTCTTAGTTCTAAGTTTTTTTGAGTAAAAAAAGGTTCTAAAACATCTGATCCCTGGACAATATGACCATAATCAGCAAGAAAACAAGCCAGTGAACTCATTCCTGCTCCTTTAATCCCTATAAGATGATATTTTAACATAAACTTCTCCTTTATCAAATTTAATCTATTAATATATTTATATTAAAATATGTAAACTTGGTTCTTAAAAGAACAAAAGTCTAATAAAAAAAGCCCATAGGGCTTATGTGTATATCATTTCTTCGTATTCATCAATAGTCATAAAAACTTCTCTAGGTTTACTTCCATTTTGTTGTGGTCCAATAATATTATATTTTTCCATCATGTCAATAATTCTTGCAGCACGATTATATCCTACTTTAAATTGTCTTTGAATCCTTGATGCACTAGCCTCTCCTAATTCAATTACAAACCTTACTACATCATCAAATAATTCATCGTCGTAATCAATTACAAATTCATTTTCTTTTTTAAGCAAATCTTCTGATGTAAATAAATATTGCGGAGTGAGTTGGTCCTTGACGTACTTCGTAACTGATTCGATTTCTTCATCACTAATAAACGAACCTTGAAGTCTTTGTAATTGAGGCTTGTCAGTAACTGATAATAACATATCACCTTTACCAAGTAATTTTTCAGCTCCAACTTCATCTAAAATAATTCTTGAATCGATAGAAGATGCAACTTTAAAAGAAATTCTTGTTGGGATATTCGTTTTTATTGTACCTGTAATAACGTTTGTTGAAGGGCGTTGAGTTGCTACAATTAAGTGAATACCTGCAGCACGTGCTAATTGTGATATTCTTTGAATATATTCTTCAACCTCAGCTGCTGCAATTACCATCAAATCTGCCAACTCATCGATGATTACTACAATGTATGGTAATTTTTTTAAATTCTCTAAGCTTCGATTTCGTTTCAAATTATAACTCTTAATATCTCTAGCTCCAACACTTTCAATTAACTCGTACCTTCTGTCCATTTCTTGAGTTAACCATTTCAAAGTAGTAGTAGCAATTTTGGGATCATTGATAACCGGAGTTAATAAATGTGGTATTTCACGGTACAAACTAAATTCTACTTTCTTTGGATCAATTAACACTAATTTTACTTCATCTGGTAAAGCATTATATAAAATACTAATTATTATCGTATTTATACAAACACTTTTTCCCGAACCAGTAGAGCCGGCGATTAAGCTGTGTGTCATATTACTTATATCCGAATAAACTGGGTCTCCAGTAATATCTAATCCTAAAGCAATTTTCAGAGGTGATTTAAAATTTTTGTATGAAGGACTTTCTAAGATTTCACGAAGTCTAACCATTCTAACTTCCTGGTTAGGAACTTCGACCCCAACAGTACTTTTACCAGAAATAGGAGCTTCAATTCGAATATCACTAGCCGCTAATCTTAATTTAATGTCATCTTGTAAAGCGGTAATTTTACTAACTTTAGTGCCTGGGTCTGGTTCTATTTCATAACGAGTAACAGCTGGCCCTTGTGTATAATTTACTGTTTTAGCGAATATGCCAAAACTATCTAATGTAGAATCAAGTAACATCATTTGATTTTCAATCCACTCAGTATCATCTGATACAAATTGACTACTTTCATTTAATAATTCTATTGGTGGAAATGTATAATGATCTAAATCTTTATACAAGGATTCATTTTTCACTTTCTTTTTCAGTTCTTGATTAAGTTCTTCTTTTATATTAATAAAATTAACTTTCTTACCTGGATCCTGTAATTTATTTTCTATAAATTTTTCCTTTTCTTTTGGTGTGTTATAACTAAAATTATCTTGATAATAAACCTCTTCATTCTCTGTATAATCATCTTCGGCAAATAATTTTTTTAATTCTGCTTTTAACCCTTTTGTATCCTCTTGATGTTCATAAACATCAATTGAAGAATGTTGTTTATCATTATTATTTACTTTTGCAATTTTTTCATAATCATTAAAAAAGGTTGCTTTACTATTTTCATCAAATGAAGTATAAATATTTTTGTTTTCATCTATATCAATTTCTTCTTCATATATAATATTTACTTTACGGATTTCTGCAGATGATACTTCATCTTCACCAAATTCATTTTCAACTAAATTCATTTTTGGAGGCTTTACATTCGAGTCTTTAGTTTTATTAATCATTTCATTTTTAATTTTATCACGGTTAACATTATTATTTATGATATTAAATTCATAATACTCATGTCCATATTGATTTTTAAGTTCTTCTTGCTTCAACTTTTTTTCTTGGCGGACAAAATCATATTGTTTGCCAATCTTACCTCTACTATTCGTGAGGGGAAAAGTGGCACGATTCTCAACTTTGCCACGCATAGGTGACAAGTAAAAATCAGAAGTCTTCCTAACTTCTTTATTTATTTTTTCATTTTTTTTCCGATTTTTGACAACACTAAAATAAACATCACTTTCATTATCTTCATCGTTGATTAGCGGCTTAATAAATTTTTCGCGTTTCCGACTATTTATATTTTTTATTTTTGTTTTTTTATCATTTTTATAATCAACCATAAAATCACCCACAACATGATTATAAGTATACTTAATTTTATTTTATCATAGATACTCAAATTATTCACTAAAAAAAGGTAAAAACAAAAAATCTTATAAACATATAAAATGAACCAAAAATCTTTGGTTCATAATTGTTCTTTATTTAATGGAATTTATAAAATTAACTATTTCAGCTTTAGTTTTACGTAATTTGCTAGCGAAAGAACCTTTTAGTTCATTATTCTTAAATACTAAGAAACTAGGAATTCCATAAATATTATTTTCTAAACATAAATCGATAAATTGATCTCTGTCAACATAAACAAAAGCATATTCTGAATATAGTTTTTCAATTTCATCCATAAATGGTTCTATATAACGGCAATCAGGACACCACTTAGCTGAAAATAGAAATACTGTAGCTTGTTTTTTAAACTCTTGAAATTGTTCTATTGTTTGTAATTTTACCATTATACCACCTATTAAATTTATATATCATTTTTCCCTGAAATCATTTGTCCGTATAACAATTTACCGATATGCTCAAATATATCGGTTCTTTTTATGAGATTATTAGTAAAAATACCAATAGCTCCCTCATCATGCTTTACATTCTGTTTATTTGCATAAACATCCATTATAACACCTAATTCTTTACCGTTATAAATCTCTTTAGCAATTACATTGGGTAACAAAATACGTGCCCCTCCCGCAATGTAGGTTTTATTTTTTTCATCAATTAACGCTCCATAATTGATTAATAACATTCCTAAGGAAGTTTGTTGAACACCACCTTCTAGTCCGATACCAATATCACCAAATCTTTTAGCACCTAAAGCACGATTAAGTGCTCCTTTTATCGTTTCCTCATCTGAAATTGGTTGGGCAGAAACTTGACTGTTAATAGCCAAGCTAGTAACGTCAAAATTTGCAAAGACATTTTTAATCGCATTCACTTTCACTTTATTTGTAGAACCTACTACAACTTTTAGACTAGACATTTTCTCTTATCGTATTTAATGTCGTTTGGTCGATTGCTTTTACTAATTTTGTTAACATTTCTTTTGCTGCAGCATAATCATCAATATGAATCATAGAAGCATGCGAATGAATATATCTTGAACAAATTCCAACTAATATAGAAGGTACTCCATCACTAGTTGTATGGATTTTACCAGCATCTGTACCGCCAGCAGAAACAAAGAATTGGTATGGAATTTTATGTGTTTGAGCCATATCAAGCATAAACTCACGCATTCCTCGATGTGTAACATATGTCTTATCATATATTCTTAATAGAACACCCTTGCCTAATTGGCCAAACTCTGTTTTATCACCAGTAATATCATTGGCAGGACTAGCATCCAAAGCAAAGAAAATATCAGGTTTTATCATATTAGCGCTTGTTTCAGCACCTCTTGTACCAACTTCCTCTTGAACTGTAGCACCACTATATAATGTATTTGCTAATTTTTCGTTTTTTAATTCTTTAAGTAACTCAATTGCTAATCCGCAACCATAACGATCATCCCAGGCTTTAGCTATTATTTTTTTATTATCAGCTGTAAAATTAAAATCCATATGTGGTGTCATAAATACCCCTGGCACTACACCTAACTCTTTAGCATGTGTATCGCTATCTGCCCCAATATCAACTAACATTTGTTTTACGTCCGGTTTGTCTCCTCCACCTAAATGAGGTGGTGTAGATGCAACAATCCCATAAATTGGCCCTTTGTTTGAATGAACAACTAATTTTTGAGCCTGTAACACATTTGGAGACCATCCTCCTAATGTTTGAAATTTAATCATCCCATTTTTAGTAATTTTAGTAACTAAAAAACCTACTTCATCCATGTGACCTGCAACCATGACTTTAGGACCGCCACAATCGCTGTGTTTAACACCAAATACACTTCCTAATTTATCTTGAATAATTTCATCAGAGTATTTCGTTAATTGCTCTTTCATAAATTTTCTCACATCATGTTCATATCCTGAAGCACCATGTAGAGACGTTAAAATTTTAAATAGTTCAATCGTATCTTTATTCATTGTTTCACCTCAATTTATATATATCTATATTTTATTGTACTACAAAATTTTCCAATAATAAAGTCATTTTACTTTTCCGTTTAAATTTATAATACTTTACTAAGAAATTCTTTTGTCCTAGGATGATTAGGATAATTAAATAAAATTTCCGGGGTTCCTGTTTCAATAATTTTTCCATCATCCATAAAGATGACTCTGTCACCTACTTCTTTTGCAAACCCTATTTCATGAGTAACAACAACCATAGTCATACCTTCATTTGCAAGTTCCTTCATGACATATAAAACCTCACCAACCATTTCAGGATCAAGTGCAGATGTTGGTTCATCAAATAATAGTACTTTTGGGCTCATAGCAAGCGAACGAGCAATTGCAACTCTCTGCTTTTGTCCTCCGGATAAACTAGCAGGATAACTATCTGCTTTACTCTCTAAGCCGATTCTCTTTAATAATTTTAATGCAATTTTATTACTATCATCTTTTGACATTTTTAATAGTTTTTTGGGAGCAAATGTAATATTATCTATAACTGTCATATGTGGGAATAAATTAAATTGTTGAAATACCATTCCCATTTTTTGTCTTATAAGATTTATATCGGTTTTACCATTTACAATAGACTTATTTTCAAATAAAATATCACCTTTTGTAGGTTGTTCAATTAAATTTAAACATCGTAGTAAAGTACTTTTCCCCGAACCACTTGGCCCAATTATCACAAAAACTTCTCCTTTTGTAATTTCTGTGTTAATACCTTTTAAGACTTCGTGTTTCCCAAAATTTTTATGTAAATCAATAATATTAATCACTTAATTTCAACCTCCTTTCGGCAATTCCCAAAGCTTTAGATAAAGTAAATGTTAAAATAAAATAAATGATAGCAGCTACAATTAGCGGTTCAAATGGTTGAAAAGTATTTCCTCTAACTGTATCAGCTTTATACATTAGTTCTTGAATACCTATTATTGAAACAATTGATGATTCTTTAATAACTACAATAAATTCATTTCCCAAAGCAGGTAAAATATTTTTTAATGCTTGAGGAAAGATTATATTAATCATTGCTGTACTATGCTTTAGTCCCAAAGAACGAGCAGCTTCCATTTGTCCTTTATCAACCGCTTGAATGCCTGCTCTAATAATTTCTGATACATAAGCTGCACTATTAATTGATAAAGTGAGAATTCCAGCAATAAAATCACCTGGAATCATCCCTATTAATGGTAATTTAATATCAGGAAATTGGATACCTAATTTAGGTAAACCATAATATACGATATATAATTGAACTAGGATTGGTGTTCCTCTAATAAATTCAATATAAGCTGAACCAATAATTTCCATTACTTTATTACTAGATAATTTCATAAGTGAGATAATAATCCCTAATAATACTCCAAATAAAACAGCAAACAAAGCCAAAAAAATGGTATTTATCGTTCCATAAATAAAATATTTATAATATTTATTTAAAAATGCAAAGTCCATATTTCCGAGGATTACAACAATAATACCTATTAAAATTATAATTATCATATAGTATTTTAATTTATTAATTAAATTTAAATACCTATTTAAAGATAATTCATTTTTCATAGTTCCCTCCTGATGGTACGTTTCTCCTAATCTCTTCAATCAAGACATTAAAATACGCACCAATTTTTTTATGTTTCTATAATCAAATTGAATGACTAGGTAATTTACCTAGTCATTAATTTTTTATTCCACTAAATTTGTTGCATCACTTACAAATTTATCAATTAATTTTTGTTCAATCAAGCGATTTAATGTTTGATTAATTGTTTCTGTTAAATCATTATTTCCTTTTTTAATAGCAACAGCTGAACCACCATCTGATTCAGGAAAATCAATGCTAGATATAGCTAAATCAGTATTATTTTCAGCATAAGCATTAGCAACAGGAAGTTCTACAATTAAAGCAGCAACCTTATTATTTTTTAATTCTAAAATTAAATCAGGTAATTTACCTAAAGCTTTAATTTCGACACCTGTTATTGATTTTGCAAGTTCTTCTTGAATCGAACCTTTTTGTACACCAACTTTTTTACCATTAAGTTGTTCAATTGTCGAAATACTATTTTCTTCACCACTTCTAACTATAACTGCTTGAATAGCTGTATAATAAATGTTTGAAAAATTAACATTTTTTGCACGATCTGGTGTTGGTGTCATCCCAGCTAAAACAAAATCAACATTACCTGAATCTAAAGCAGCCAGTAACCCGCCAAATGCCATGTCTTTAATTTCCAATTCTACACCTAAATCCTTTGCAATTTCTTTTGCGATTTCAATATCAAAACCGACTATAGAATCTTGACCATCAATTTCCTTATGAAATTCATATGGTGGATAGTCACCACTTGTACCTAGTACTATCTTCCCTCTCGCTTTTATACTTTCAAGACTATTAGCGTTATTTTGGGTGCAAGCTGAAAGAGTTATAGATATTATAATAATGAATAATAATGAAAATAACTTAAATAAATTTTTTATTAACATGTTGTCTTCTCCTCTAATGTCAATTTACTTAATTATTTAGTTACAATAAATTCCATAAAAATCTGAACTACTAATGTCACTATTTAATTAACATGAGATTGATTATAGTTTACCATGACTAATTTGTCAATAACTTTTTATTAAACAATTTTGGCTTTTTTTCCTAGATTTAAAATGTTATATATAACAACTATATTTTTTTATTACAATTTAATTTTGTCCCATTTTTTTAAATAAGGATAAGGATTAAAACTCCATTCTTTTTTCCCATCAAATTTATAAAATCCAAAATGTAAATGGGGTGGAAATTTTCCACTAGTTCGTTCTTTCCCATATCCTGTTGAACCAACATAACCAATGACTTGACCAGCTTCAACAATGTCTCCAACCTTCAAATTTGGCGCATATTTACTTAAATGAGCATAATATTCATAAGTATTATAAACATCTCTAATCCCAATTCTGTATCCGCCATAATTATTCCATCCCATTATTTCTATAACTCCATATGCTGTTGAAACAACTGGTGTGCCATAATGAGCAAAAATATCTACACCCTCATGACTCCTTCGTCCACCATATGATCTTACTGTACCAAAATTATTTGACCAACTAGCTTCATAATACTTAGGTATGGGGAAAACCCGTTTTGATAAATCAATTGTATTATATTTTTTAAATAAACGAGATATTTCAAATATAATTTGAACACCTTTATCTGTTTTATAATAGTTATATAAAGCTTCTTCAGCTTTTCCGATTGAATATCCATAGTCAATGACATAAGACAAAAGGGAATATAATCTGTCATGTGGATTAGATCTATCAGCGAATCCATCTTCATTAGCATCAATTCCCATACCGTGAAACATATTTATTGATAAAGGATTATTATCTTCTAATATTGGATTATTTACACCACTCCACATTTTAGGATCAAAACAAACAGATATTACTTCATCTACTTTTGAACAATAACTTCTATAATTTTTAGTATTTCGCTCGTATTGATCAATAGCAGCAATTAAATGCCAAGGTAGATTTGTTTTAAAAGCATATTCATGATAATAATCGATTCTTTCCTCGATCTGATTAATTTCTGCATAAGTTATTGTTCTAAAACAAATATTTACCAATACTAAAAAAAATAAAAAGGCTACTTTATTTCTCATAATTCCGCTCCATCATAAAATTTTAGCTAGAATTATTGTTTGAAATAATCAGTCTTTTTATTTAGGGTTTATCAAAATGGTAATTTATCACAAAATTATTTTAACATTTTTTTTACTGAATTCACGGATTTCTCTATTGCTACTTTCTCCTCTTTAATTAAATCTAATTCAATTATTTTTTCAATACCATTAGCACCAAGAATAGTAGGAACTCCAAAAAAAATATTGTTATAACCGTATTCACCATCAAGGTAAGCAATAGCTGGTAATATTCGTCGTTGATTTTTAAGAATTGCTTCTGCCATTTCAGTTAGTGCAGATGCGGGAGCATAATACGCACTACCATTTCCCAGTAAATTAACTATTTCTCCGCCACCTTTTCGCGTTCTTAAAATAATCTCGTCAATCTTTTCTTTAGATAACCAATTTTCAAGTGGAATTCCACCAACATATGAAAATCTTGTAAGTGGAACCATATCATCACCATGACTACCTAAAACAAGTCCTGATACATCTTTAACAGACACATTCAACTCTGAAGCGATAAAAGTGCAAAATCTAGCGCTATCTAAAACACCCGATTGACCTATAACACGATTTTTAGAAAAACCAGAAGCTTTATACACATAATAAGTCATAACATCAACAGGATTACTTAAAACTAAAATAATACAATTAGGTGCAAATTCTTTAATTTGTTGAGCGACTTCACTCATAATATTTTTATTTATATGAACCAAATCATCACGACTCATTCCTGGTTTTCTCGCAACTCCAGCGGTGATAATCACTAAATCAGATTCGCTGATATCTTCATAATTTGTGGTTCCTTTAATATTAACATCAAAATTTAAAACAGGGCCCGATTCAAGCATATCTAACGCTTTACCCATTGTGGGTTTTTCTAATTTTGGTATATCTAGAACTACAACATCTGCTAATTCTTTTGACGCAATCAAGAAAGCGGTTGTAGCTCCAGTATATCCAGCACCAATTATCGACACTTTTTTTCTTTTATAACTCATAAAATCCTCCAAATAGTAATGTTATTAATTTTATTATATGATAATTAATCATATTATTCAATAATTATAGATGATTAAAAAAATCTAGATTAAATTGGAAAATATTTATAATATTATTAATTTATCATAAACTATTAAAAACATGAGAAGGAGGTTATAAAATGCCTGATAAAACATTAATATGCAAAGATTGTGGTAAAGAATTTCTTTTTACTGAAGGTGAACAAGAATTTTATAAAGAAAAAGGCCTTACAAACGAACCTGTAAGATGTAAAGAATGTCGCCAAGAAAAAAAACAACAAAGAGATAATTACAATAGTAGGAGTGGAGGGTTTACCCGAGATAGCAGAAGGTATTAATTCATTATAAAGAACTGATTTTGAACTGATATATGTCAAGTAGACAGTTAATTAATTAAAATTACATTATCTACTTTGGAGGTATCATATCATTTTAATAATCAGTTCTTTAATTTATTTATATTATTTAAAAAATTAGTATAAAAATCGTTTGTTTATAAAATATAAAACTATAGACTATTGATTAATAGATAAACCAATAAAGAGGTGCAACAGTGATAAAAATTGCGATATTTAGCTTTAAATTTTTAGGGAAACTTTTATTTGTGTATTTTATATATATCGTGATTTCAAGTATATTAATATTTAGAATTTACAAACCTATTCAAAGTGATTACTTAAAAGAGCATTCTGTAGAAAGATTTTTTGGAGAGAACATTGGAAATGATCGAGTAGCACTGTTAGAAGAACGAAAAATCTCGGAAATTGCTCGGATAAACATAATTGAAAATTCTAAAGATACACTTGATATATCCTACTATTCTATAAAAGATGGTGTAAGTGCCGAAATTTTTTTAGGAAGTATTCTCGATGCAGCTAATCGGGGAGTTAAAGTACGAATTATTTTGGATGGAATAACAAATTACTCAAACAGTGTTAGGAATACTTTTGTTACACATCCGAATATAGAAATTAAATTATTTGAGCCTATAAATTTTTTGAAACCATGGAGTTGGAATAATCGACTTCACGACAAATATATAATAGCTGATAAATCTGTCGCAATTATTGGCGGTAGAAATATTGGTGATAGATTTTTTACACCCGATAACTATAAAGGATTAATTACTAATGACAGAGACGTGTTAATTTTAAATACCAACACAAATTATGATTCAAGTGTAATAAAAGAAATGTCTGATTATTTTACTGAAGTATGGAATCATAAATATAGTATTTATCCAAGTACTCAATTAACAAAATCGCAATACGACAAAGCAAAAGATTATGAAAAATATTTGAATGAAAATTTAAAGAAACTAGAAGAAATAATACCTGATAAATTTAATAATGATATTAATTGGTTAGAACAAACATTACCTACCAATAAAATTACATTAATCCATAATCCACTAGATAGGCTAAATAAAGAACCCTGGTGTTGGTATGAAATTACTAATTTATTGGAGAAAGCTGAACATTCAATCTTTATTCAAAGTCCTTATGTTGTACCTACAAAACAAATGTTAAAATATATAGACAGAAATAAAATAACTGCTAGTGACGTAACTATTCTTACAAATTCGGTTGCTAGTAATCCAAATTTTTTTGCGGCTTCAGGATATTTACATAAGAGAAAAAAAATTGTGGATACAGGAGCCAAGATTTATGAATATCAAGGACCTGAGTCTTTACATGCAAAAACGGTCATGATTGATAACAGGATAACACTCGTTGGGTCATTTAACATGGATTCAAGAAGTACTTTTTTAAGCGCTGAAACAATGGTTGTAATCGATAGTGTAGATTTTGCAAATCAATTTAAAAATGAGGTATCTAACATAACCAATAAAAGCTTACTTGTAAGTGCTGATTATTCATATCAAGATAATGATAATACCGAGAAATTAAAAATTTCATTACCAAAAAAGATTATTCTTGGAATATTGTTTTTAATAACATATTTCATACAATATTTATTATAGGCTAATTTATTATTATTTATATTACTAGTACATTTATTAAATTTATAAATATTATAATAAAGAATGAATTAGCTCTGATATTGCATATTACCTTCTTTTTTAAGATAAGTAAAAACAATATAAAGACAATAAAAAGGAGGAAAAAATGATTAATAAAATAATAAAATGTAAAAATTGTGGGAAAGAATTCACATTTACCATAGGAGAACAACAATTCTTTAAAGAAAAAGGATTTGATAAAGATCCTGTTAGATGTATTAGTTGTCGCAGAGAAAAAAAACAAAGTAAAAAAAACTTAAACTAGCTATAAAAATAAGCTATTTTTATAGCTTATTTTTTAAATAGATTTTAATGTTGAATTGTCAAAATGATGGGGTATATCATGTTCTAATAAAATTTCATTTAAATCCTTCGCATCTTTAAAAGCAAATTGATTAATATTTGTAGATAAACCACTAATACTTAGTTTATCAGCTAATACATAAGGTAAAATGGTTGAGTTATCCTCAACAACTTTCAATTCGTCATGTTTTTGAACAATTTTATTTTCACTTTTTATATACTTTAAACCACAAATATCTAAATATTTTTCAATATCAATTGTTGTTACTTCATCAAAATTAATAGTAATTACAATTAATAGACTATTGTTTTCTATTATTGTTACATGATATATTTCAAATGTGTCTTTATCAATTTTCTTAACAAAGCGATTATTAGCAGATCGATAAACATCAAAATCTTCATTAAATTCATTTATTTTCATAATATTCTCCTTGATTTAAATTTATT
>NSKI01000058.1 GCA_003586005.1 Haloplasmatales bacterium 4B
AATATAAAATAACTATTATTCCGAATGATTCATGGTTACAAGATAGTAGTCGAATTTATCCAGTTAAAATAGACCCATCGATGACATTAAACGATTCTACCAATATTCAAGATAAACACGTGAATCTAAGATATGGATATGATGGTTACGATGATTACACATATCTATTTGTAGGAAAAATGGGAGAAAATATTCATCGAAGCTATTTACAATTTGATTTAAGTAATCTCAGTGAAACATCAACTATTGTAGATGCGAAATTAGATTTAAATAACACTGAAAATACTTGTTTTTTAGGTTGTAAAATCATGGTTAATGGTGTTGTAGATAGTTATGACATAATCAATGGATTAACTGCGAGCTCACTTACATTAACTGATAATGGAAGAATATTTGACTATCATTTCTTTAATCCAGCAGACCTTGGTTACCATTCATTTAATCTGACTAGATTAATTCAGTATTGGTTGCATAATGGTGAAGATTATGGAACTATCAGTTTAAAAGTTATGGATGAGAGTTTGGAAGGAAGACTTCAGTTTGATTCTATTAATTTTGCAGGCTCAACAAAACCAATTTTAAAAATTACCTATATCAATCAAAAAGGATTAGAATCATATTATACATATCATGAACAAACAAATGGAGCAGGAATTGGTTATGTTAATGATTATAGTGGTAATTTAACTTTCATTCATAGTGATATTGTAAATAGTAGTGAACGAATAGGATTTACTATAAATCATGTGTATAATAACTTTGATAAAACAGATGATATTGGTTATGGAAATGGATGGAGAATTAATTTAGCAGAGCGTGCTATTTTAGATAACAGTACTGATACTTACTATGTCGTTGATGGTGATGGAAGTGTACGCTATTTTGATAGTATGTCATGTGAAGTATTTAATGAAGAATCAAGTTATCAATGTGCAATTGCGATGGATGGAAGTGGAGATTATTATGTTAAGGATACTTCAGATACCGTACAAGTTAAAACAAAAGGGACAATTGTTTATACTTATGATCTAGCTAGTGGTGGTTATTTAACGAATATTGAAGATAAAAGTAATGATGAGTATATCACAATTAGTTATTCAGAAAAAAATGGGAAGAATGTCATTAATCAAGTAACTGATAAAGTTGGAAATTATGTTCAGTTTATTTATAATTCAACGACATTCAAATTAGATCAAATTGATTATTATAAGAAAAATGACAGTGGAACATTTAATAAAGTAGAGTATGTTCAGTATTTTTACTCTGATAATGATTTAACAAGTATAAAACATTTTTATGATTATAAACAAAACGAAATATTTACTAATGAAACAGAAAGCACATTTATATATGATAATGGAAATCTTACAAATATCAGAAATACCTATTCAAATCAGTTAAAATATACTTATAATTCTAATAATCAAGTTATCCAAATTGAAGAATTAAAAACATTAATTGGAGAAACAAAAAATATTGGATTAGTTTCAATTGATTATGATTATATGAAGACAACTTATAATGATTTATTAGGAAATAAGATTCAATATACATTTGATAACTATGGAAGAACAATTAATATATTAGATAATCAAGGCAATACACAATATTATCAATATTATGATATCTATCAAGATACTTTTGTTAATTACAACTACAACAACAAGATTAAAAATGCCTCAAAGCCACAGAAAACAACAATAAATTTATTATTTAATCATAGTTTTGAATTTATGGAATCATTATCAGATGGAGTAGGTTGGGAATGCAGTACCACTTGTGGAACAAATGCGGTTATTAGCGACTTAGAGGGAATATATGGAAATAAAGCTCTACAAATAAGTAGTACTAATTTAACTGTTAACCAAACTTTAACATTAGATGTAGGTGAATACGTAGTAACTGGTTATGTAAAGAATCCTGTTGCAGATAGTGAAGATATAAATGAGGGGGCATTCATTGATATTACAGGAGCCTCAAATATTGAAAACGTTAACATTAATGTAAGAGCACTAGGTGATGCAGAATGGGTCAAAATTGAAACAAACTTTAATGTAACTGAAGCAGATACGCAAGTTTCGATTAAGCTAGTTAATTCATCGATTTCAACAGCTACATTTGATCAAATACAGCTAACACAAGGCTTTATTGATACGAGATATAACCTAATTCATAATCAGTCCTTTGAATTTGATGATTCATGGAATGGATTAGATCCAAAATCAGGAATAAGTATCATTAGTAATGTT
>NSKI01000059.1 GCA_003586005.1 Haloplasmatales bacterium 4B
ATCAGCTGGTGTAGTAGCTGGAGCTTTAGTATCTACTTATGGTGGTTCAGCAGCGCTTGCAGGATTAGCAGCATCAGCTGTTACCGTAGGAACAGTAACAACAGGTGTTTTGATAGGTGCAACTGGCGCTAGTGATGCTGGAGAAGTTATTAGTGGTCATAATGTTATACGAGATGATATCCTTGGCGGTAATCAAGAAAATTATGATGCTCTCAAAATAGGCTTATATACAGCCGGAGCTGCTTCAATGGCTCTTGGCGCTATGGATAGGACAAAGGGAGCGGGTAAGGCTATAGATAATGCTAGAGCATTAGGTAAGGCAGGAGAACAAGCTTCAGGAATCACTAAAAATACAAGACATATAGAATCAATAACAGGAACAGCAAAATATAGAATACCAGATGGATTAGATGCCAAAAACTTAATAGAGGTCAAAAACGTAAGATATCAAGGCTATACAAGCCAAATAAAAGATTTTCATCTCTATTCAAAAGCAAATAACTTAGATTTCACACTATTTACAAGAAGGAACACAACTATATCTGGACCTTTACAAGAGTTAATAAATAATGGAGATATAATACATAGATTTCTTCCTTAGGAGGTTAAAATGGACGAGAAAATTGTAGAAGAGATGCTAAAAGAATTAAATAATTGTGGATTTGAAATTAAAGATTATTGTCAATTATGGACATTAAAGACTCGACATAAATTTCTTATCCCTATTCTATTAAAGTACTTGGGGAGATTTGAAACAAAAAATTTTAAAGAGGTAATAGTTAGAGCACTCGGTGTTAAAGGATTCAATGATGCTACAAGTAGCTTAATTGATGAATATTATAATAGTGACAATAGGTTTTATAAATGGGCTATTGGGAATTCAATTTCTATTATATTAGATGAAAGATTTGAGAAGGAATATATTGAAATTATAAACGATAAAACAAATGGAACTTCTCGACAAATGTTTGTTTTAACACTTGGTAAGTTAAGATGCATAAAAGCAATAGATTCACTGGTAAAATTATTGGAAGATGATGATATTAATGGGCATGTAATTATGGCTTTAGGTTATTTCAAAAATAAAGAATTACTCGATTATATAGAACCATTTTTAAAGAATGAACAAAAATGGATTCGACGCGAAGCAGAAAAATCAATAAAAAAATTGAATCAATAATTATTGAAGAAGGGGCCTTTTATTTAAATTGGTCCCTTCTTTTTTATAGCCAATAAATAATATACAAATAGTGTAAAAATATATTTACAATATCATTAATTTAGTATATAATATATTTAGAATAAGATAAAGGAGGTCATATAAATGCCAGATATTATTAATATTAGATTAACCTAAGATTGTCCTGAAGTATCCCTAATGGATGAAATGGCTAAAGCTCTTGGAATATCACGAAATGAAATGATCATACGTGCGATTAGTTAATGGTAAACTTTGATAAGACATTTTATAAGAAACTAGATAGTGAAACAGTTAAAGTTCCTATGTATCTTGCGATCCAAAATACAATGATTAAACGTTGGGTAAAAGATAATGCTAAAAAAGCTGTTTGGAGGACAAATAAGAAATTATTACTAGAGTTTGCTTATAATGAAGAAGGTGTTGTTTCTACGAAAGAACTTTATGAGATGATTTATCAAATCACTCTTGAAGAAGAAACGAAAGAACGATTTAGAATGCTTCAAGATAATATTAATCATGGATTAGATTTAAAAGGTGAAGATAAAACTTTCTACGATGAGTTTAAACCAAAGTATGGTTATAAGCCAGGATTAGAACAAGAAAGTATTGAAGAAGGAAGTGCATTTTGGGAAGATGAATCAGAAGTGAAAGAACAACCAATTAGATGTCCGCATTGTTGTAATTTTTCTAAATAAATTTAACTTTATTTAGTTTAAAGTTTCACTTTTATCATACTATTTAATATTTATTTTCAAATTGTTTAGTATTTGATTTCAAAATAAAACTGCCAATGTTTGCACAATGACAGTAATAAAATTTATTATCCAATAACTTGGCTTGCTTCAAAAACTGGAATGGCAACACTTTTTTAAACAATTTTTATATAGACATTCCTCTTCTATATTCAACTGGTGATAAATAACCTAAACTACCATGGATTCTTATGTTGTTACAGGAATTTATTATACATATGATGTAGATGGAACAATAATAAGTTTCTTATATGATAACAATTTAGATGATGAAATAA
>NSKI01000060.1 GCA_003586005.1 Haloplasmatales bacterium 4B
GGATTTTACGGTTACCCTGTTTTCTTTTTAGTTTTTAAACAAACCCAGCAGTGACCAGTGTTAGTGGTTTGCTGGGTGTTATTTTATTATATTCTAATATCAAATTAGATTATTAATTATATTGGGTTGCTCACAAACGATTACCAATTCATTACTATTTGGATTTAAATGTACTCCCATATTTTGAGTAATAAAATTAGGATCCTCAACTGGATATAAATGAGTATGATATCCTTCTTGAAATTTATGAGCTAATCTAATTAATTCAGTTCCTAAACCTAATAAAGCATTTCTACTAAACTCTAAATGTATAACACAATCTTTTATTTCTTCATTTTCTTTCGTTAATACTTTAACATTTAAAACATTATCTCCAATTATATCAAATTCATCTTCTTCATTTGATTCAATCGGAACTACGTATTTTTCCAAATCATATTCCTCCTCATTATCATTTATAAAAATAGTCTGTAACATTTCCCATATTATCAATAATAATATGACCATTAAAAGTCTCTTTATATCTTCCATTTCCTAAAGGTTTCCAAACCCTTACATTATAATGATCAACAGAGTTTGGATATTTTGCTCCTATAGGATGACTGTGTTGCTGATGAAAAGTTACTTTTCCACCATCAGGTAACATAGTTTCTAATCTACCATTAACATTTTTTGCGTTACTTAATTTTCCTTTTATATTATTAAGATTTTTACTACCCGAATTACTAACTGAATTGGTAGCATTACCCGCTCCCTTTGTCCTATCCATAGCGCCAAGAGCCATTGAAGCAGCTTGGCTGTATATAAGCCTATTTTGAGAGTATCATAATTGGATTATTTTTACAATAACTAAACATGTTATGACCTAATATTTCACCAGTTTCTCCTAATAATCCATCACCATTAATAAATCTACCCATTTCAGGATTATAATATCTACTATTTAAATAATAAAGGTTTGTACCCAGCATTTTCCAGCATTATTGGTTTGCTGGGTTATGCTACACTGTACGTTTAATATTTATAGTTATGTAATAACTAGAGTAATTTTATTCATTATATACTAATTCATCCAACGCAGGGTACCAATCCTCAAAACCATATTTTGCTTTTACGGCATCTTCAACAACTATTGGAGAAAATGATATATAAGACTTTAGTACCTTAGTATCATACGTTGAAGCTGTTCTAATTACTATTCCTTCTTGAGATAAAACTTTATTAGAATCGGTAATGTATTCCTTATAATTTAAATTATCCGGTAAACAAGTCCTTCCAATTAACACCCATCTACCATTAGTGATAAATTCATCCACTGTATTAACATAGAAAATAATTTGATTATTAATAATTTCATTCAAAGCTAGATTACATGAACTTATTTTATCAAAAATAATAATTGTATCAGATAAGGTTCCTTTAAAAACTATTTGGCCAAAACAATATAATTTATCTTTTACTTCTATTCTAAAAACATCTCCTATATTAGTGCTCTTAATTTTTTTCTTCATACCAATTCTCCTTACGTTATTTTATTCCAAATATATCCCAATATTTTCTTGCAATTTGATGGCGACCATTCTCTAACAGTCCTCCCTCCCTTGCAATTCCTCCATACTTATTTATCATCCTTTGTTCTAATGTATCTAACTCTTTCCCTGGATTAGCTCTATCTAATAATTTATAAGAATACCTAGCATTTGGATTATTTCTTGCATGTTCTAATTGTCGTTGAACGAATCTTGCATCACTTTTAGTTTGTCCAATATACTCTTTACCCGTTTTTGAATTAGTTCTTTTGTAAACAATTCCTTCAGCCTTACCCGCTCCCTTTGTCCTATCCATAGAACCAAGAGCCATTGAAGCAGCCCCGGCTGTATATAAGCCTATTTTGAGAGCATCATAATTTTCTTGATTACCGCCAAGGATATCATCTCGTATAACATTATGACCACTAATAACTTCTCCAGCATCACTAGCGCCAGTTGCACCTATCAAAACACCTGTTGTTACTGTTCCTACGGTAACA
>NSKI01000061.1 GCA_003586005.1 Haloplasmatales bacterium 4B
ATGAAGAAGGCTGCAAAAGTTGCTGCAATTGTAGTAGTAACAGCAGTAATAGTAACAGCGGTTGTAGCATCAGCTGGTGTAGTAGCTGGAGCTTTAGTATCTACTTATGGTGGTTCAGCAGCGCTTGCAGGATTAGCAGCATCAGCTGTTACCGTAGGAACAGTAACAACAGGTGTTTTGATAGGTGCAACTGGCGCTAGTGATGCTGGAGAAGTTATTAGTGGTCATAATGTTATACGAGATGATATTCTTGGAGGTAATCAAGATAATTATGATGCTCTCAAAATAGGCTTATATACAGCCGGTGCTGCTTCAATGGCTCTTGGCGCTATGGATAGGACAAAGGGAGCGGGTAATACTACTTCAAGAAATCAAAATTATAAACTGGTTAGAAAATCATATTCTTCTCCATATGTAAGTAGAGGTTCAACTGGGAGAACACAACCAAATAATTTGCAAGAACAGTTAGCTATGGAACAAGTAAAATCTAACCCTGGTGCAGGTTACAAGTTGCCTATAAAAATGACTGATTCACGTTGGCCTGCAAGTGAAGGTTGGGATAAATATTCTCAAAATGTTAATGGGATTGAAATACATTATCTACGCAATAGGATGCACAATTGGTATGATGATTTTAAATTTAAATAGGAGGTAGATTAAAATGAGAGTTAAGTGTATTTCAAATAGTGGTAACACATTATCAGAAAAATATATTATTAATGGTGAATTACCTACAGCTGAGTATCCATTGAGTGTTGGAAATGAATATACAGTTTATGGTATATCACAATGGAAAAATGTTATTTATTATTTAACAATTAACAAATATAATACATTACCATCATGGTATCCTGCAGATTTATTTGAAATTACAGATAATTTATTACCAATTGAATGGTATTATAATTGTTTTAAAAATAGTGAAACATTAAGCGCTATATGGGGATATTCAGAACTTGCATTAATTGAAAAACATTATGAAGATTTAATAGAAAGAAATGATAATGCAATTAAAATCTTTCTTAAAAGGAAAAGTGAAATTGATAATTACTAATTACAAAAAAATATGCTTATAATTTTAAAACCCAGCAAACCACTAATACTGGTCACTGCTGGGTTTCTTATTAATCGTTTAATATACAAATTTAATCATAATGTATTTACAAACAACTATAATTAGTACATAATATAATTAGATTAAGTTAAAGGAGGTTATATAGATTCCAGATATTATTAATATCCGATAAACCTAAGATTGTCCTGAAGTATCCCTAATGGATGAAATGGCTAAAGCTCTTGGAATATCACGAAATGAAATGATCATACGTGCGATTACGTTAATGGTAAACATTGATAAGATATTTTATAAGAAACTTGAAAAGTATAGTGAAACGGTGAAAGTACCAATGTATCTTGCCATTCAAAATACAATGATTAAACGATGGGCACAAGATAATGCTAAAAAAGCTGTTTGGAGAACAAATAAGGATTTATTACTTGAGTTTGCTTATAATGAAGAAGGTGTTGTTTCTACGAAAGAACTTTATGAGATGATTTATCAAATCACTTTCGAAGAAGAAACGAAAGAACGATTTAGAATGCTTCAAGATGATATTAATCATGGATTAGAATTAAAAGGTGAAGATAAAACTTTCTATGAAGAATTCAAACCTAAATTTGGTTATAAGCCCAGAATAGAACAAGAAAGTATTGAAGAAGGAAGTGCATTTTGGGAAGATGAATCAGAAAAATAATGTGAAAGAACAACTGATAAGATGTCCACATTGTTGTAATTTTTCTAAATAAATTTAACTTTATTTAGTTTAAAGTTTCACTTTTTTCATACTATTTAATATTCATTTTCAAATTGTTTAGTATTTGATTTCAAAATAAAACTGCCAATGTTTGCACAATGACAGTAATAAAATTTATTAT
>NSKI01000062.1 GCA_003586005.1 Haloplasmatales bacterium 4B
GGTAGTGTAAAAGTTTTTTTATAAAACTAATACAAAACCTTTATATATTTTGTTTTTCTATATATAATGAGTCCCCCCCTTTATTTTTGAAGGGAGCTCGTTATATTTTTTTATCATTTAAATACAAAAAGATAGATACTCCTGATATAATTAAGTCACCACAACCAAATACACAGGGGGTATCTATCATGGTTAAAATTATATCAGTTCTTTCAATATTTTTAAAGTATTTAAATAAACTTCTTTATAAATTTATTCTGTTTTTAGATTCACATACTATATCTATACATGATTCTAAATCACATAGTACTTATTATGAACCTTTTAGAAAGTTCACTGTTGATGGTGAACCTATTATTCAAAAGGTTGAAAAGTTAGATTATCAAGAATTACTTAATGAGTATTATATAAAACATAATAAACAATTAAAGCCAGTTTCTAAACGAAAGCCATCGGAACTTAATTTCAAAGGTAATTGTCCTATTTGTGGTGCTCCTCATGACTACATCTATGAAAATAATGTTAAATCAAAACAATTACTTTGTAAGGTCTGTAACCATACATTTACCTTGAATAAAGATTTTCTTGAAAAGATTGTATTAAGATGTCCTCATTGTTCAAAAACACTTGAAAGAATCAAAGATCGCAATGGCTTTATTATTTATAAATGTAGAAATAAGCATTGCTCTTTTTACTTAGATAAGTTAAAGAAGTTAACACCTGATCAATTGAAGGAATGTAAGAAACAACCGAGTAAGTTCAAACTTCATTATATCTATCGTGCTTTTGATATTAACTTTGATTCACTAGAACGTGACTCTATGACTGATTTAAATATGACGGTTGATTTAGCTAATATTAGACATTCTAAGCATACTCTAGGCTTAATATTAACGTATTACGTTAATTATGGTCTATCTAGTAGAAAAACTGCAGCTATTATGCATGATGTTCACCAAGTTAAAATCTCTCATCAAACAGTGATGAACTATGCCAATAGTGTCTCAGCAATGGTTCTTCCAATACTAGAAAATTATCCATATGACTTATCATCTGACCTTTGTGGTGATGAAACATATATTAGAGTGAAAGGTAAGAAGCATTACATATTCTTTTTCTCTGATAAGATTAAAAAGATTATTACTTCCTATCAGGTTTTTAGTAAACGTGATACTTTTTCAGCTATCGTTTCACTATATCAAACATTCAAGAAATACGCTAAATTACCTGATAAGTTAAAAGTAGTTGTTGATGGTAATCCTATATATAACGCTGCATGGGCATACTTTAGAAGTGTTAATATTCATTTCGATTTATTTCAAGTTATAGGACTCACTAATAATACTGTTACAGATAAAGATTATCGCCCTTTTAAACAAGTTACTGAGCGCTTAAATAGAACCTTCAAAGATGATTATATCCAAATGAATGGTTTCGGTAACATCAAGAGGGCAAACTCATATATGGTTTTATTTACAACGTTTTTTAACTTTATAAGGCCACACAAATCATTAGGTTATAATCCACCAGTTAAGCTAGATAGATTTGATAAACTACCTCATATGCCAAGTAAATGGCTTTCTCTTTTAGAAATGAGTTACTCTTATATAAACTAATTAAGCTAAGGCTAGCTCTATTTTGGTGTATTTAAATATGCCTGTTTTTTATTTACATATATTACACAGTCTTACAAAACTGGATATTATAGTGTAAGAACACTACATATTCAGTTTTTTAATTTTAAGATATAGAGTTATCATAAGTTTTCATATTTTATTTGACACTACC
>NSKI01000006.1 GCA_003586005.1 Haloplasmatales bacterium 4B
AATGATTCAATAAAGTAATTGATTGAATATTGAAAAATGGGGTTTTCTTCGAAAATCCTTTTAAGTGTGCTCGTAAATAAGCATTTTTTTATTAACATCAATATTTTAAAAAATAAAAAGGAGCTGTATCACTCCATAGTTTCAAAAAACTATTTTTTTACAGCCCCTTTTTTTATAAAAATCGATTATAAAACTTCTTTAATTACTTCATCCAAATTAGTTAATATATTAAAGACATCATCAACAGTTATAACAAGTGGTGGTTGAAAAGCTAGGACGTTCCGTCCCAAACCATTTTTGCCAATTATAAATCCCCTATCTTTCATTTTTTCTAAGATCAAATCAGTTAAACTTCCGTCATCGTCTAACTCTACTCCGAGCATTAATCCTATACCTCTTACTTCTTTTATAAAGCCATACTTATTTTTTAATGATTCTAACCCCTTTTTTAATATGTTACCTAAATATGAAGCTTTCTCAATTAATTCATGCTTTATAATATATTCAATTACTGCAATTGCTGTTTTAGAAGATACAGGATTTCCTCCTAATGTTGATGCAGAAGGTTTTGTAAATGTGTTTGCAATTCTATCACTTGTACAAAAAGCACTTATAGGGATACCATTACCTAGAGCTTTAGCTACAACCATGATATCAGGTACTACATCAAAATTTTCTATCGCAAACATTTTTCCAGTTCTAGCAAATCCAGTTTGCACCTCATCAATTATTAATAGAGAATGATATTTTTCTAATAATTTCTTAACTTCAACAAAATACCATTTTGGCGGCACAATAATTCCACCATTTCCTTGGATAGGTTCAGCAATAAAACCAGCTATCTTACCTTTTCGCTTTTCTAATATCAGCTCTATATCTCTTAGTGAAATCTTCGCAGCTTCATCAATATTTAAATCTTTTTTCCATGGTCTTAATGCGATATGAAATTTATTAGCGTCTAAAAAGGGATCAGTTCTCCACATAGGAATGCCAATAACATTGCTAGATAAATAAGTCCGCCCATGTAAACCACCTTCTAAATAGATAAATTCTTCTTTTTGTGTATATAGTCGAGCTAATAACATTGCCCCTTCAACTGCTTCACTTCCAGAGTTACAAAAAAAACTTCTTTTTATGTCTCCTGGCATAATTTCTGCCATTTTTTCAGCTAAATCTACCAAAGGTTGGGTTAAATAAATAGTTGAAGTATGTTGTAAAGTTTGTAGTTGTTCTATAGTAACGCAAGTAATTTCAGGGTTACAATGTCCACAGTTTGCAACAGATACTCCACTAAAAAAGTCTAAATATTGAATTCCTTCGTTATCATAATAATATTGCATTAAACCCCGAACTATTTGCGGCGGATTTTTATAGAAATTATGTGAGCAAGGCATATAAAATTCTTTCTTTTTTTTAATTATTTTTTCTGGTCCTAAGTAATCCATTTATTTCACCTCATGATTTAACGAACCTAAAGTATATCCATAATAATTAGGATGCAATAATGCTTTTGCTTTTTCCAAATTTATATCTTTGTTAATATATTTAACATAAGTTTTAAGAATATATTCCAATTGACTTAAAGTATATGTTTGAGCTTCGATTCTTATACTATCTAAACCAATTTCTGACAATTCATTTACGATTTCAATTAAGTTTAATTCTTTTGAATTATAGATATGATTTCTTTGCCTATCATCTAAATATACTGGATACTCCCCAGCTTCATTTTTTAATACAAGAATTTTGTTATCAACATACATATTGTTTTCTTTTTCTTTAATTCTAAAAACATTTGTATTTTCATATAAATTATGATCTGTATGCATAACTTCTAATAAACCATGTGCAACAATTTCTATTGGAATAGTTGCTTTACTTATTGTCTTACATAAATCAATTAAAGGCATTTCAATAGACAAAGTTGTTTGCTTTAAATCGGATTTTTCATAAAATTTTAAAGCTAAATCATTATATATATTTAATGCATAATCACCATAAATGTCATATCTAAACTGTTTAAAATGCTCTAGTGCTCCTAAGTTAGTAACACTTATTCCGTCTAAATTAAATTTATTGTTTGATAATAGATGTGTGTAACGCTCAAAATCTAATTCATCAAAAATCTTAGGAGTTCCTAATATTATTTTTGATTTTCCTTTTTCTTCACATAAAGCATTTATTTCATCAACACTCCAAGGTTTATCTGGTAAAAACACATTTCCACTTAGTTGAATAATATCTACTTTATTTTCAACGCACATTATGGCTTGCTTAATATTGTTTACCTTTACAGATAGTTTTAATTGTTTAGGTTTTTTTGAAAACTGATTTATTATTCTTTTTATGCCCTGAATACTATCACTTGAAGTTTCTTTCTCTGAAATCGGTTTTGAAAACATCTTTCCTGAACTGTATATCTTTCCAGTTCCTTCATATCTTGAATTAATATTTTTTAACCCTGGTTTGCCAAATGCGTAGCCTGTTGATAAGTCCCTTTTTCTGTTTTCATATATTTTTTCACTATCTAGATATCTATCAAAGTGAAGTGGATCTTTTATATAACGGTCAAGTGCGTCACCATACCAGTTTACTAATTTAACAATGAAATCTTTTTCTCTCATTCTACCTTCAATTTTAAATGAAGTTACACCAGCCTCAACCATTTCTGGTAAATGTTCATACATATACATGTCTTTTACAGCTAATGGAAATTTTGTATCATAAACATTTCCATCTCTTTTTACTTTAAACCACCACCTGCACGGTTTTAAACATCTTCCTCTATTACTACTCATACCAAATAATACAGAGCTAAAATAGCATTGTGAACCATGAACTGAGCACATATCTCCATGTGTAAAATACTCTAATTCCATAATTGGGCATTTAGTCTTAAAGTAACGTATTGTGTCTAATGAAAAATCACGTGAAACTACAACTCTTTTTACGCCTATTTTTTCTAAAGCTTCAATTGTTTTAAGGTTATGAACATTCATCATAACTGACGAATGAATATTTAAATTTAAATTTAAATCTTTTATAATTTCGATAATAGCCAGATCTTGAACTATTATCGCATCTGGTTTAGCTACATCAGCTAAAAATCGCAAATATTTTTTTGCTTTATCTAAGTCTTCTTGACTATTTAAATTATTAACAGTAATATAAGCTTTTTTCTGATTCAAATGAGCCAGTTTAACTGCTTCAACTACCTCCTCATCAGTTAGATTATATCCATTTCTAATCATTCGCATATTTAAAATACTACCACCAAAATATATCGCATCACAATTAGTTTTTACCATTTCTTTTAAAATTTCAAATGTTCCAGCAGGTGCTAATAGTTCAATTGATTTGTTGTTAAAAAGCCTTGCCATGTTAATACCTCCAAAAAAACAACTGAATTTATTATATCATATATTTTATATAAAAAAATCCAGTTTTTATTAAAAAAATTTCAAATAAAACTGAATTTATGATTAATATCACTAGATTTTTATAATTTTTATTGTGGTATATCAATATAGAATTCCACTCCATCACTTTTGTTTTTAACACCATAGCTACCATTATGTAATTCAATTATTGATTTTACAATAGATAAGCCTATCCCTGTTCCCATTTGATTTTTGCCATTATCTAGCTTATAAAACAGACTCCAAATATTTTTAATTTCTTTTTCATTAATATTTTGGCCATCATTAAAAAAATAAATTTTAACTCTTGAATCATATTTTTGAACAGTTATTCGAACTATTCCATTTTCTTCAATAAATTTCAAAGCGTTTGTTAATAGATTTGTTATTACTTGTTCAATCCGATTTTTGTCAGCGTTTATTATGCATTTTTCACAAGATATAATATTAATATTAGCTTTAATAGATTGTACATAGTCCTGAAACTTATTAACAACCTTTTTAATTAGAATAACTATATCAAATTCTACTTTCTTTAAAACAAAATTATCTGTTTCATATAATGATAAATTTAATAAATCATTTATAAAATAACTCATATTTTTACTTTCGTCTATAATAACATCACAATACTCATCGATTCCATCTTTAGATTTTACTATATTATGTTTTATTCCTTCAGCATAACCTTGAATTATCGTTAATGGGGTTTTAAATTCATGTGATACACTTGAAAAGAATTTAACTCGTTTCCTATCCAATTCTTTTTCAGTTTCTAAATCATCTCTTAATTTTTTATTTGCCTTATTTAAATCATTTAATGCTACAGAAAGTTTTTTTGAGATTAAGTTCATATTTAAAGCTAATTGACCAATTTCATCATGATTTACAACTTCTAATTCATTATTAAAATTTAAATTGGCTAAATCTTTTGCGTAATCACTAATTTTAATAATCGGTTTAGTAAGTTTATTACTGGTAATAAATATTATTATAGAACCTAATAAAAAAACAATTATCCCTGATATCTGGACAAACCCAATCACAATTCTGTTAATTTCATGTACTGAATGTAATGATTTGTTAATAACTATATACTTCCCATCTCCAAGATTATAAATATTTACTAATTGATATACATCTATTAACTCTAAATCTATTATTCGTGATTTATATTCATTTTCTTTTATATATGGCAAATAATTAGAAATATATGTTGGCAAAGAAGGCTCATCCTCTTCGCATAGAAATAAAGATCTGCATGAATCTATTTCTCCATTTTCATAAATAACAATTCCAATATCATTTTTATTTGTTATATTGTTTAATGTTTTAATGTTTATATCTTCTAGCTCAAAATAGGGACTATATTCATCATATACTTTCTTTATCAGCACTTTATTTGCTGAAATAACAATATCATCTAAAAATATATCCGATAATCCTAATATAACTAATTCTGAAATTAATAGCATTATTATAAATATCAAATAAAACTTTTTTTTAATAGATAATTGCATTATTTCACCTCAAATTTGTAACCAAATCCTCTGATTGTTTGGATATTGTCGCCTTCTTTACCTAATTTGTTTCTAAGTTGCTTAATATGTGTATCAACAGTTCTTTCATCCCCGTAGAAATCAAACCCCCAAACATTATCTAATATTTGCCTACGAGGCAAAGCCGAATTTTTATTTTGAATTAGATACATAATTAACTCATACTCCTTTAGAGTTAATTTTATTTCCTTTTGATTTAGTTTTAAACTTCGTTCATTTGTATTTATCTCTAAATTATTTAGTCTACTTGATTTCTTCTTATATAATCTGTTGAGTAGCGAATTTACTCTTGCTATAAAAACAGAATATTCAAATGGTTTTGAAATGTAGTCATCAGCTCCAAATTTGAAACCGTCTAGTTCATTTTGGATACTACTTAAAGCTGTTAAGAAAATAATTGGGATATCAGATAGCTTTCTTAAAATCTTAGCAACTTCATAACCACTCTTACCTGGCATCATTACATCTAGTATTACTAAATCAATATTTTTATTTTCATAAAATTTATATAAAGCATCATCACCATCTATTGCTTCTATCACTTCATAATTCTCATTTTTTAAATAATCTGTAATTAATTTTCTAATATGAATCTCATCATCTACAACTAAAACTTTAATTTCCATTTAATCCTCCCTAGAAACAAATAGCTACTTATTAGTTACAGTTATCTTCTACATCAGATTCTTCTTGATCGCTGTTATTTTTAAATCCTTCTCTAAATTTTTCTTGCATTTCAGCAAGTTTTTCTTGCATTTCTTTTTGTTTTTTTTCAATTTCTCTTTTTAATTTCTCTTTTTCTTCATCAGTTTTTCCATTTTGTTTATCAATTTTATCCTTCTCTTTTTCTGCTTTACGATTCTCAATAATTGATTTATGACTCGCCTTTAAATTATCCATTAACTGCTTTTTATCTATACCTAATATAGATTCCATTTTCTGAAAATCAATTTCTTTCTTCCCTTCAATTGCAGAAATTTCGTCTTCAACGTAAATATCCATCTCTATGATTTCATCAATTGATACCCCAGTAAGATTTGAAAAACTTATTAGTTTAATTAATAAACCTACACTCATATTTTTTTCTTTTACTAATTTTTTTTCATTCTCAGTCATTTTATTCGATATTGAGATCAAATAACTATCAACTTTTACTTCCTCTACTTTGTCTTTGGTTTCAAAATTTATTTTTTCTCTCGCTTTATTGCTTATTCTTTCTTCTTTTGATGTAATGTTTTCAAGTTTATTTTGCATTTTTTTTAGTTCATTTGAGTTAATCTTTCCTTCATCAATAATGTTTATCAACAAATCATTGGTTTTATTTAAGGTTACACCATAATCATCAAATAATTTATCTAGCCATTCTAAATCTTTTTCTGGATCCAACTGGTTAATTTCTGCTAATCGTTCTTCAGCATATAACATGTATTTTTCAACTTTTTTTTCTTCATTAAAAGTTATTATCAAAGAAACACTCTCAAGAAATCGATCGAATTTATAAAACAAATCCCCAGGAATACTTCCAGCATTTGTTAATTTATCAACAATATCTTCATCATTTTGTGTTATCACTTCTGCATGCACTTTTGTACTTAATAATACTAAAAAACTTAAGAATATAATTAATATAATTCTTTTCATTTTAACAACTCCTTACACATCATATTTTAGAAATAATATGTGATGTTTTAGTGATATAAGCCTTTAAAGCTAGTAATTACAATAAATCCATCAACTTTTCATACATTTCTTCTATTTCCTTTTCAATTTGAGACATGTTTTTCTTTAATTCATTTACATACTCAAAATCTTTCACATTTAAATTCATCTGCTGGATTAAATCTGCAACTTTTTTTTCCTTTTTTTCAATTTCTTGTTGAATATTTTCTGGTTCATTTTCTAGTACGCTAGTAATTTTTTTGAATTTTGGTTTTTTATGATTAGTTTTCTTATTTGTTTTATTTTCACATATTATATTTTTCTCTTTTTCTTTTTGTTTTTCTAATAAATATGAATCAAAATCACCATTATACAACTTAAGGTTTTGATTTTGTATTTCTGCAATTTTATTAGAAAACTTATTAATAAAATATCTATCATGTGAGACAACGATGATAGTCCCATTGAATGATAATAAGCTTTCTTCCAATATTTCTCTTGATTCAATGTCTAAATGATTTGTAGGTTCATCAAGTAAAATAACATTAACTTTTTTATCCATTATTAGTAATAGTTTAAATCTTATCTTTTCTCCACCTGATAATACTTTAATGTTTTTAAATACATCTTCTTTATAAAACAAAACACGAGCAAGTGCTCTTCTTGCTTCAGCAGGTGAACATTCAAAATATTGTTGATAAGTTTCTAAGAGAGTAAGATTTTCGTTTTCAAAATTGATTTCTTGTGGAAGGTAACCTATTTTTAGATTTGTACCAATTTTTATTTCACCAGAATCTGGTTGTATTTCTTGCAATAATAATTTTAAAAGCGTAGATTTACCACTGCCATTTTCTCCCATAATAGTCAAAAAATCCTGATACAATATTTCAATATTTAAATTCTTGAATAATTGTTTATTATCATAACGCTTAGACACATTCTCTAGTAAATACACCCTTTTTCCAGATCTATGATTTTGATCAAAATTTAGCTTTATACATCGATCTTTTGTAGGTTTATCTAATACATCTATTTTAGATAATCTTTTTTCAAGCTCCTTTGCTTTTTTATACATCTTGTCGCTATCTCTCATTTTCCCCCAAATTCTATATCTTTTGATTTGTTCTTCAATATTTTTTATTTTTTTCTGTTGATTTAAAAAACCTTTAATCGACTCCTCAAATCTTTTTTCTTTTTCTATTTTATAATAACTATAATTACCATTATATACTTCTATACCATCAGTTTGTAGTTCAAATATTTTAGTTACTACTTTATCCAAAAAATATCTATCATGGGAGATAATAATAGCTGAGCCTTTGTATTTATGAAGATATCCTTCTAGCCAACTTACCATTTTGATATCTAAATGATTCGTTGGTTCATCAAGAAGTAAAACATCAGGGTTCTCTAGTAATACTTTCCCTAGCATAACCCTTGTCTTTTCTCCACCACTTAAAGATTTAAATGGTAAACTAATAAAATTATCAAGATTAAGTCCTGTAACAATTTTTGCTACTTTATCTTCTACTTCATACCCGCCTAAAACCTCATAATTAGTTTGGCAACGACTATATTTATTCATTATTTTACTTAATTCGCATCCTGTTTGAATAGCCATCTCTTTTTCTAAAATGTTCATTTGTTTTTTTAATAATTGAATATCTGTAAAAGCTTTATATAAAACATCTATGATAGAATCGTTTTCATCATATACAGGTATTTGATTTAAATAACTTAATTTTACCCCTTTTCTTAAAAACACATCTCCTTCATAAGATTCTTCCCCCATTAGTATTTTCATCAATGATGATTTACCTGTCCCATTTCGTCCAATCAGCCCTATAATTTCATTTGTATGTAATTCAAATGATACATTTTCAAATATTTTATTTACTCCGTAAAATTTACTTAATTTGTTAGTTCCTATTTCAATCATAAATCTCCACCTATCTCTATTGTCAAAATGGTTAATTCTATTATAAACTAAAGTAATATCAATTTCTATTATATACAAATAATACTTTACATCTTTTTAAAAAAAATCAACTTTTTTCATAAATAATTATGAATTATAAGTTGATTTAATTAATATTATTTACCTATTTTTTCGATTATTTTCAAAATAACATCCACTGCTTTTTCCATTGATTTAACAGGTATATATTCATATTTCCCATGAAAATTATGACCACCTGCAAATATATTTGGTGTTAATAATTCCATAAATGATAATCTTGCACCATCAGTTCCACCACGTATAGGAATTATTTTTGGTTCTACACCTACTTCAATCATTGCATCTTTTGCTATATCTACGATATACATAGACGTTTCAATTTTTTCTTTCATATTGTAATACTGATCTTTAATCTTTAATTCAACTATCGGGTTTTGATATTGCATGTTTACTTGATTTACTATGTCTTTTACACGCTCTTTGCGTTTATCAAAATTTGCTTTATCAAAGTCACGAATAATATATTGCAATGACGCTTCCTCTTCGTTACCTTCAATTGCTGTTAAATGATAAAACCCTTCATACCCTTCAGTTTTTTCAGGCACTTCATCTTTAGGATGCATTTGGACTATAAGTGTCGCGATTTTCGCAGCATTTATCATTTTGTTTTTAGCATCACCTGGATGAACACTTTTACCATGTATTTTAAATTTAACAATAGCAGCATTAAAATTTTCATACTGTAGTTCTCCTAATACACCGCCATCTAATGTATAAGCAAAGTCAGCATTAAATTTTTTAACATCGAATAGGTCAGCACCTCGTCCAATTTCTTCATCAGGCGTAAAGCCAATTTGAATCGTTCCATGTTTAATATCTGGATTATTCAAAAGATATTCAATAGCGTTTATTATTTCTGCTACTCCAGCTTTGTCATCAGCACCTAACAAAGTGGTCCCATCTGTTACAACTAAATCTTGTCCTAAATACTGCTTTAATTCAGGGAATTCTTTGTCTGATAAAACAATATTTGATTCCTTATTTAAAACTATATCGTTACCATCATAATGAACAATTTTAGGTTTTATATTATTCCCACTTACAGCAGGGGAAGTATCCATATGTGCAATAAACCCTACAGTAGGCACTTCTTTATCCATGTTATTTGGGATAGATGCGTAGATGTAGCCATTATCATCTAAAGATACATCACTAACTCCTATTTCTTTTAGTTCACTGACGATAAATTTTGCTAGCATCATTTGCCCAGTTGTACTTGGGCATTTAGTAGATAATTCATCTGAACTTGTGTCATATTTTACATAATTAAGAAATCTTTCTAAAACTTTCATTAATCCTCCTTAAAATACTTTATTTAAAATTGTTTTTACATCTTCACTTCTAAGTGAAATATATTTTCCAATCGTTTCTCTACCAAGAATTGCTTTTTCAACTAATTGATCTATATCATAAGTATCAATTTGATAATGTTTCATAGATGTTGGAGCACCCAATTCATAAAGAAAATTTTTGTAATTTTCAATTCCTTCAAGTGCTACTTCTAGTTCTGTTTTGTTTTCCGTATTTACATTAAAGATATTAGTCGCAAAATTAACAAATTTAGATGGATCTATTCTTGCACAATACTCCATCCAAATAGGTGTAATAATTGCTAAACCTTCACCGTGTGGTATATCATAAACAGCTGATAATGCATGTTCCATAGCATGACAAGACCAATCACCATTGTTACTTAATCCACGAATCATTCCATTCCATGCCATAGCTCCACAAATCATCATTGTTTCTCTTAAACTATAGTTGTCTAAATCTTTTATTAATCTTGGACCAGTTTCTATCATTATTTTTATTAAAGATTCAGAGATTTTATCACCTAAGATACTATTTTCATTTCGATGAAAATATTGTTCTAATACATGTGAAATTATATCGACAATGCCATTAATTGTTTGGTTTTTTGGAACTGTAATTGTATATGACGGGTCACATATTGAAAAATTAGGGAATGTTGCATCTGTATTCCAGTTACCCAAGCCTAATTTTAAATCATTGTCAGAATCACTTATAACACATCTTGGATTCATTTCAGAACCTGTTGCTGAAAGTGTTAGAATTGTACCAATTGCCAAACCTTTTTCTGGTTGATATTTGTTTAATAATAAATCTAATATATCATGTTTTGAAATAGCACCTACAGCAATCGCTTTAGCAGTATCAATAGTACTTCCTCCACCTACAGCTAATAGTAAATCAATATTGTTTTTTGTAACTAATTTAATTCCTTCACGGACTTTTTTTAATTTAGGATTCGGTTCTACACCATAAAGTTCTAAATAGAATTTGTTTTCTGTTTTTAGGATTTCTATAATTTGATTATATAAACCTGAGCTTTTTATGCTTCCACCACCGTACACAAGTAATACCTTTTGATAATTTTTTAACTCGTCATGTAGCTTATTAAGTTCTCCTTTTCCAAAATACATTTTAGTTGGATTATACCATATAAAGTTCTCCATTTATTTACCACCTTTAGTAAAATAATATTGATAAATTTATTATAACACTTATTACCTATTATATTAAGAGAAAACTCTCCAATATTAATTGGAGAGATTATTTTTCATATTTTAATATTTTTTTTATAATTTTTTCCATTAAAATATCTATTTTATCAAAGTTCATATTAGGTATATAATATTCTTCTAACTTGTCGTGATTTCTTTTTGCTTTGTTAATATAATTTAACGATTTATACAATAATGTTTCAAATAATTCTTTATCTTCATCTGTTTCTTCACAAATTTTATTTAAAATATCTTTATTTAGCAGTTCTGTTAAATCAATCTCTTTATTGCATTCTAAGTTTACTTGACTGTACTTATTATTAACTGAAATGGATACGCTCAATTCTGGGATAACAATATCTTCTATTTTAGATACTTTTATTGGGGAATGATAGCATTCAATATTTAATCCTCTTTTAAAGGACTCGTTCACTATTTCATTCATTAATTCTTCACTAGAAGAACCTACAGATTCTTTAATAAGATACCTGTTTTTACAATTGCATATAATGGTGTCGCGAAATTCTGTTATCCCTATAGGAGTGAGTGCATATCCAAATAAATGTCTATCATGTCCTCTTTTATTTATTACGCTTACATTTTTGAAAACGTTATCTATCAGATTTTGTATTACAAGGTTATATTCATCAACTTTAAATGCTTTAGCTTCCGTTACCTCATATACATCATAAATTTTCTTAGCAGCTTTTAGATAATAATATGCTTTTTCAAACAAACGCATATTCTCATTGTTTGTATTAATTATTTCTTGTTTATATCCTTTTATACCTTCTTCATCCCAGAACTGTCCTAAATTTAGAATTTCATCTACAGCACCTGGATTTTTGGGATCTACTATATGTGGACTGGTACCATCAATTAAAGCAACTTTTAATTTAGGGATTACTAAAGCATCAAGTGAATTTGGATCAGAAGAGCAATGATGATACTCAACAAAATATCCTAAATCCGTCATTTTTTTTCCGATTTTTTTCATAAAAGATGATTTCCCAACGCCAGGACCACCTTTTATGCAATATATATGATTCGCTTTTTCTTGTGGAAGAATTTGATCATAAAATGAATAAAAACCTAAAGTAGTATTCCCTCCTGGAAATACATGTTTAACTTTACATGTATTGTTCATAGTTTCCTCCTTAATATATTTAATATTAGTATATTAATAAAATTAGACAAAAATACCAATTAGTTTTCTATATGTAACTCAAAAGCCCTTAAGCACATATCATATATCGAAAAAAAAGAAGGCGGTGTTCATTATAATGCTCAATAATGTAGTTGATTTTCAGACAGATAATTTAAATAATCTCGTATTGGGTCAAGCATATGTACCATATCAACAATATCGAGATTTGTTTGATATAAATGAGGTTTTATATAGAGGGACTATGTTTAAAGAACTATATAAACCATATAATAAAATGAAATCACTAAAAAAATAGGGGGGTAGTATATTAATGAATAAAATGCTAGATAAGCAAGAGTTAGAACGTAAAATTCAAGAATTAACTTTTAGCGCTGTTGAATTAAATTTATTTCTCGATACCCATCCAAACGATGCTCAAGCATTACAAGATTATCAATATGTAATTAATACTCTTCAGCAACTAAAAGACTTATATAATCAAAATTACGGACCATTATTAAACTTCGGATATGCTTCTGTAAATGATAACTATTGGAATTGGGTTTCTGAAGAAGAAAAATGGCCTTGGGAAAATGTATAGGAGGAAGAATCTATGTGGGTATATGACAAAAAATTAGAATATCCAATTAATATATCTAAAACGGATCCTAAAATGGCTCAAGCCATTTTAACTCAATATGGTGGACCTAATGGGGAACTAGCTGCATCATTGAGATATTTATCTCAAAGATATACTATGCCAAATAATATGGGAAAAGCTTTATTGACTGATATTGGAACTGAAGAGTTAGCTCATCTTGAAATGGTTGCAACAATGATTTATCAATTAACACAGTTTGCTGATCCGGAAGATTATAAAGAAGCTGATGTTTCCGGTTACTATTCTATTTGGGATAAAGGCATTCATCCTGATAGTGCTGGTGGAGTACCATTTACAGCTTCATATATAAACACTATGGGAAAAGATACGATAGCTGATTTGCAAGAAGATTTAGCTGCAGAAGCGAAAGCAAGAGCTACTTATGAAAATTTATTAGACTTAACAAATGAACCAGAATTAGTTGGCCCTTTAAGTTTTCTAAGGGAACGTGAAATTGTTCACTTCCAAAGATTTGGTGAACTTTTGGACAATTTAGAATTTGATAAAAATATAAGAAAACAATATTTCATAAAGAAACCAAGAATTGATTCTTTATATTAATGTTAAAAGGAGTTTATCATACATAAACTCTTTTTTTATAATTTTTTTAATTTTACTAAATTACCCATCCACTCTACACCTGAGTTTCTACTAATTCCTTGAAATAACATGGTTTCCCTATGCAAATCAATTAACTCAACTTTTACATTACTAGTAATGCTTTCATTAACTTCTATATTTAGTTTACCTTTTTTTGGCCCATTTACAGTAATAAATTCATTGTCATTACACCTAGTTTCAACAACTAACATCTTATCGTCTTTTTCTAATTTTACTATTATGTTGTTACGATATATTTCTAAATCTATTTTACTGTGATTAATAGAGGAGAATTTATATATATTTTTTTCAAATTTAAAAGCTGCCAAGAAGCCTGTAAAACTAAATAATTTCATAGGAATTTTTCCAATTGATAATGTTAATGCAATATTTTTTTGAGGAAAAAAATTACTTTGAACCCATATATAACTTGAAGGAAAACTTTTCCCCCAATTTTTTTCTATATATACTTTTCCTCCACTGAAATCTATTTCTTTATTATTTATTAGGAGTTTTCCTACAATCTCACCATTTAAACAACAAACTTGACTATAACATTCCATGAAGAATAAATAATTATAAAATCCCATACTTCCAGGGTTCAAGAGAGTGTCTGGCCATTTAGTAATATCAATAAAATGTAAATTACCAATCATATGAATTTCTTCATCACAATAGTTTAACTTTAAGTCTCTTAAAGTAAATTGATTATGACCAATTTCAATATCAAAATTATTTTTCTGCGCTTTAAAATTATCTTTTGTGAACTTAATATAATATGATTTTTTGTTTGCACCATCAATTACTTGTATAAATGAATGACCATCTTCAATAAATTTACCCTTTATAATTCCAGGGATAAACGCGAAGGAATATTTTCCATCTTTATCTACAATTTTATAGTACCAACCTTCAAAAAAATTTTTTCTTTTTTTTTCTCCGTGATAATAGTCAGGATTAAATATTTGTTTCAACTTTTCTTCCCTCCTAATAAATTTATTATTAACATCTTATTAAGTAAGCAAAGCTAAAATGATAAAAAATTAAAAAGAATCACAAAAATTGTGATTCTTATTTAATAATTTCAGCTTGTACTATATTTTCTTTCATCATTTTTTCATTAGAAGCATTAGTTATTAGTTTTGCGTCATTCTCAAATAACTCTATATAAGTAGCTTTTTTAGTTATTTCAATAGTCCCAATATCATTTTTATGGATTTTAAAGTCATTTTTTAGATAATCTAATATATCAAAAACTTTAATATTTTGTCTAGTTCCAATGTTTAAATATAACAATACTTTTTTCCCTGACTTCTCTCTTTTGCTTTGATTATTCCTCTTTACAACTTTCTTACTATTTTCTCTTGGGCTTTTTGCTACTCTTTCAGTCCTAGTATTTCTTTTATCTTTTTGTCTCCCTCTTTTTTCTTTTCTTTCACTAAATGTAACTTCATCTATTTCTTCATATTCTTTTAAAGAATCTTGATTTAACATATGGAACATTACATTTATTATTTGGTCTTTAGTATACCCATCATTAACCAATTTTTCCATTACGTCACTAAGTTCATAAGTATTATTTTTTTCTAAATTGTTTTTTATAACATAATACATTTCTGAAGATTTGGCGTATTTAATTTCTTCGATTGAGGGAATTTTTCCCCTCTGAATTCTTGAGTTAGTATATTTTTCTATTTGATGAATTCGATATTCTTGGCGCTTGGTAACAAAGGTAAAGGCTAATCCTGATTTACCTGCCCGTCCTGTCCTTCCTATTCTATGAACATATAACTCTTCTTCTAAAGGACAATCATAATTAAATACTGCACCTACATTATCAATATCTAGTCCTCGCGCTGCCACATCTGTAGCGACTAATATTTGTACATGATTGCCTCTAAAACTATTCATTACTCTATCTCTTTGACTCTGCTTTAAATCACCATGTATGCCTTCTGTTACATAATTTTGATTTTGTAATTTAACAACTAAATTATCCACATCTTTTTTTGTATTAGAAAAGATTATTGCAGATTCAATTCTATAAAAATCTAACAACCTTACTAACAAATCCATTTTTTGTTCATTTTTACATATATAGTATTTTTGATCTATTTTTTCAACTGTAATAGTTTTATTTTCTACTTTAATCATTTCATAATCTTTTAAATAAGTATTTGCGATTTTTTTGATTTGTGTGGGCATTGTCGCAGAAAACATAACTGTTTGCTTATTATTTGGCGTTGCTTTTAAAATTGTTTCTAAGTCTTCTTGAAATCCCATCTTAAGCATTTCATCTGCTTCATCTAAAACCACAGTATTTATATTACCAAATTTCAATAATGACCTTTTCATTAAATCAATTATACGTCCAGGTGTACCTACAATTATTTGTGGTTTTTTCTTTAGTGCATTTATCTGTATATCATATGATTGTCCACCATAAACAGGGACAACCTTAATTGATTCAGAATATTTACATAATTTTCTAAATTCTTTAGTTATTTGAATAGCTAGTTCTCTTGTTGGTGACATTACTAATGCTTGTATATTATAATCATTAAAGTTAATTTTTTCAAGAATTGGAATTGCGAATGCTGCTGTTTTACCAGTTCCAGTTTGTGCTTGCCCTATTATGTCTCTGTTTTCTAAGACAAATGGAATAGCTTTTGCCTGTATCGGTGTAGGATTCACATAGTTCATATCTATTATGGCTTTTTTTAAGTTATCATTGATATTTAATTGTTCAAATGTTTCTATATTCATATAGACCTCTTTCTTTCTATTAATAAAAAAACTGTAAACGCATCACATTTACAGCACCCAAAAAATGTTTACTATTTATTATAACTTAAAATTGTCAAATGTCAAAGAATATTTTATTTATTAATCTCAATATTAGTATTACTTTTTTTTATAAAATTATTATGTTGATCAGAAAACATTTTTTTGTTACCTATTAATTAGATCAAAACATTGTAGTGATATTAATAATATTAGTTTTTAAATTATGTTATCTCGTAATAATACTCAATATATTAATTTTATTATATTTATTTGAGCAAACTCATTAATTCATCCAATTCATTATTAGTTAAATTGCGCCAACTACCTAATTTTAAATCATCTAATTTAATATTCATAATTCTTACCCTTTGTAATTTAATAACTCGATAATTTAACGCAGAACACATTCTCCTTATCTGCCTGTTTAACCCCTGTGATAACACAATTCTAAAAGTTCGTTCGTTAATTTTATTTATTTTGCACGGTTTTGTTACAGTTCCTAAAATCCTTACACCCTTTGACATATCTGTTAGAAAGGTATCTGTGATCTTTTTATTAACTTTAACTATATACTCTTTCTCATGATTGTTTTCTACTCTTAAAATTTTATTGACAATATCACCGTTATTAGTTAATAGTATGAGCCCTTCTGAATCTTTATCTAATCTTCCAATATGAAATATCCTTTCAGGATGATTTACAAAATTAACGATGTTGCCTTCAATAGATGTATCAGTTGTACTTGTAATACCTCTTGGTTTGTTTAAGGCTATGTAAATTCCCTTCTTCTTTTTGCCTATTTGCTTACCATCAAGTAAAACTATATCATTTTCAAATACTTCAGTACCTACTTCTGCTAATGTCCCATTTATTTTAATTCTATTAGCTTTAATTAACCTATCAACTTCTCTTCTTGAACAAATTCCTGTTTCACTAATATATTTATTAATTCTCAAATTTTATTACCTTCCTTGTTCTTATATCCATTGATATTTTAATGATTATATCAAATTTGACAAATTCTTGTGCTATAACGTATGGCATATAACTTAGGCATAGTTTCAGCAGAAATAAGACTTTTTACCTGTAACTAAAATAAATTGTTCTGTCTTTAGTCTAATTTTATATGTCGTAAGGGTGACAGGGATTTATATTGTGAACACAATTATTATGATTATACCATAATTACTGCTTCTTATTTAGTTGATAAATGTAATAAAAATAAAAATTATCATAATATGCCTTTTTGTGGTTAATATATAATTTTTATGGGGATTTTTCACTTGTTTTTGATTATGACTATCCAGAAGAAGTAATTTTGTTTTTTCAATCTAATGATGAAACCGTTCCATCCTATAATATTTAAAAATGGATTAATGCTAAGGGACATACTTTACCTAATGAAGATCTGTTTATTATTACCTTGTCTCTATGTTCATCTAAAAACCTTATTACTTCTTCATTTTTTCATGGGTATTATCTTTATATCTAAATACATTACATTTACTTGAGATAAATATGTTATTTGTTTTCTAAATATTATAATACGAAGATTTATTAAATTTTTCATAAACAATTAAGCATTCTTATTATAAATTCCTTTTGTTTTGTAAAGCTTGTCTATATAATAATTTTCTTAATTAATTTTTTCCTCAAACATTAATTTGATCAAAAGGTATAATAGGAAAAAACTTCTATTTCATTAACTGTATTTATTCTAAAAAATTCTATCATATGATTAGAACAAAATCTTTATATAGAAGATATACGGTAATAAGTAGTGCTAACTAATTAATAACTAAAAAAAAATTTTATAAAAGAGTTGACAATAGAGGGAAGGCTACATATAATATAAATGAACATTGTTCAAACAAAAGAAAACATGGTGATTATATTGTCGAAAATAATTGAAAATCCAAAAGAACTAATCTTAAATAAAGCTAAGGAAGTCATGCATAGTGAAGGTTATTCAAGTGTAAGTATTAGACGAATAGCCAAAGATTGTAATATTTCAATAGGAACTATATACAACTATTTTCCAAGTAAAAAAGAACTTATTGTTGAAATGATGGCTAACTTTTGGAATGAATGTTTTTATGACATTGATATTATTGTAAAATCAAGTAATAACTTTTATTCTAAGTTAAGAGTCATTTTTAGTAACTTAAATCGATTTCTTCAAAAATTTAAAGAAGTTTGGCTAAAAACAAATATATACTCAACACCAGAATACATTAGGAGTGGTGTGCAAAGACAAAATGTTTTAATGGGACATTTAATTAATACAATTGAAGATTTATTAAAGACTAATGTTGAATTAAAGACAGAATCACTAGATTATAATGTAATTGCTAATTTCATTATAATGAATTTCATAACAATTATTCAAATGCCTAGTTTTAAGTATGATCAATTTGAAAATATATTAAAACAGTTATTAGAATAGTTATAACCATAAAAGTAAATCATATCTTAAAAGATATGATTTAAAAATGAGTACATATGAACATAGTTCATTTAACTAAAAAATTAAGGAGTGTTTTATATGCAACAAATTTTTGAACCTATTTTCCACGTATTTTATTTATTATCAGTTTTTGTAATGTCAATCTTTATGATCTTAGCTGGAAGAAAAGAAAATAATAAGTTTCTTCTAATGTTCGGTATTATGGGATTCACATTAGGATTTGGTGACAGCTTTCATTTGATTCCTAGAATCTATGCCCTAGTAACAAACGGTGTTGAAGGATTAGAAATTCATGCAACAGCTTTAGGTTTTGGGAAATTAGTAACTTCTATAACAATGACACTATTCTACTTAATTCTATTTAGAATATGGGAAATTCGATTTAATGTTAAAGAGAGTAAATCATTAAAATTATTTATTGGTGTATTAGTATTCGCACGAGTTGTGCTTTCATTATTGCCACAAAATGACTGGTTTAACTACGATGCTCCTGTTAGTTGGGGAATCTATCGTAACATACCTTTTGTAATCTTAGGAGCATTAATTGTATACTTAATCTTAAAAGAAGCATATAAAAACAATGACCTAACATTCAAAAAAATTGGATATTCCGTTATCATCTCATTTGCGTGTTACCTTCCAGTAGTTTTATTTGCGACAACTGTAAGAACAGTAGGATTCCTAATGATCCCAAAAACACTAGCCTATTTATGGATTATATATATAGGATTTAAAGAAATATAAAAAACAAAATAATCATAAAATTATTTTTAAAATTGGTATATACTAGAAATGATAGAAAAATTAATTATTAGTCTTATTTCAATTAGTAACTGTGGTCTTGTAGATACGAACTATTATGTTTGTATCTGCTTTTTTTAAAACCTTTTAATATAAGTAAACTACTTGCGCAATATAAATTAACAAGGTTGCTTTTTATTGTGGGCGAACCTTAATTTTTCAAAATCATACTCACTTTTAATGAAGTTAATGTTTTACCTGAACCTGTTGTATGCCAGATATAACCGTTTTTCATAGCACTACTTTCAACACTCTTGCTAATTCCTTCTACTGCTTAATATCGATATCTTAAAATTATTAATGCTTTGGCAGTCTCATTCAAGACAATGATTTTGGTAATTATTTATTATCAGTATATCTATCTACTTCACAAAGCAATAACTTTTCAACATTATACTGCACTAGTTGATATTTAAAATTATTAACAAGTTCATTTTTATTCTTAATTGAGATGCGTTGAAACTTATTTTCTATCGAATCGCGAATTAAATACTCTTCTAATACTGCTTATCCCTGTACTAATATTTCAATATCACCCCGTCTTAACTATCTCTATTTTAACAAAAAAGATAAAAATAGAAGAATTAAAAATAATCCTTCTATACACTTAACTATAAATCACATTATGAAGTCCATAAATAAGTACAACCTCTTTTATCATTTCTTAGTTTTAATAATTTTATCATTAAAAAAATTAGCCCAATCAAGTTTTTCTGCATATTTTTCCAAGAATTTTACTTAGAGTATGGGGTTACACGATATGCTTTCCCAAACTATTTTATCATGATGCTTTTCAATAAATTCTTCAATAAACTCCTTTGATTCCCATAATTTTCAACAATATCTTTTCATCTATATGAGTTTAGTGTTTACCATCCTTCTCAATTCATAATTGTTTTTAACTCTTAAAAACAAACATCTAGTATTAACTATTTACTAAAAATTAGGCTTTATTTATATCATTTGTGATACGGTTCATTTTTAAGTATTTTATACGCTCTATAAATTTGTTCTAATAGTAAGAGTCTCATAATTTGATGTGGAAAAGTTAATATAGAGAACGACATTAATTCGTTTGAACGTGTTAATACTTCATCACTTAATCCATTTGAGCCCCCAATAACAAAAACTATATCACTAGAATTATATGTCATATGATTTTCAAAAAATATAGATAATTTTTCGCTCGATTTTTGAATACCTTTAATCGCTAAAGCTACAACATAGTCATCTGGTGTTATTCTAGAAAGTATTTTATCACCTTCAATTTTTTTTACTTGTATAATCTGATTTTCACTTAAATTTTCTGGTGCTTTCTCATCAGCAATTTCGATTATTTCTAACTTTGTATATGGCAGTAACCTTTTAAAATATTCCTGAATTCCCATATTCAAATATTTTTCTTTAATTTTTCCAACAGCAATAATTTTAATTTTCATTCCATCACCTAAATTTCAGAAGATTCACTTATTGCATATTGCTGAGCAACAATAAATTTAATATTTTCATTATAATTACTTTTAGAAAATATATCTTTAACTGCCAACAACAATAAGTCAACATTATTAGCCTCTTCACTAATATGTGCTAAATAGATAGCTTTAGTTCGATCATTTACAACTCGTAAAAGAGTGTTTAAAGCATCTTCATTACATAAATGCCCACAATCACCAAGTATTCTTTGTTTTAATCTCCATGGTCTATTTGTGCACATTAACATTTCTATATTATGATTAGCTTCCATAATATAAACATCAGCATTTTTAATTTTTTCTTCATTTACTTGACTAATATAACCAGAATCGGTTAAATATACCACTTTTTTATCATCTTCATTAAGAATATACCCAAATGGTTCAAGTGCATCATGCGAAACTAAAAATGGTTTAATTTTAACACTCTCTAGGGTTATTTCTTCATCACTTTGGATTAAATTGAAATATTCATAAGTAAGGCTGATTTTCTTCTTTGCGACAATTCCTTCATAAGTACCTCGACTTAAAACAATATGAATTTGATGTTTTTTAATAAGTACCTCTAATCCCTTAATATGATCTATATGCTCATGAGTAATAAAAATGGCATCAATTTCATCAATGTCAACATTTACTTCATTTAATCTATACTTAAGTAATTTATAGGTTAGTCCAACATCAATTAGTATTTTATTTTTTTCAGTTTCTATAAGGGTACAATTCCCTTTACTTCCACTTGCTAAGATTGTTACCTTCATTTTTCCACATCCTCACATCAACATATTGTATCATAAATTGTATTTTTTTTAAATCAAAAGTACTTAAAATATATTACTAAATTCAAAAAGGAACTTAAGTTCCTTTTTTAACAATCTTTAAATTATTTAATGATTTCCAAACCACCCATATAAGGTCTTAACACTTTAGGTATTACGATACTGCCATCAACTTGCTGGTAATTTTCGATAATTGCAGCCCATGTTCTACCTATAGCTAAACCTGATCCATTTAGGGTATGGACAAATTCGGGTTTCCCTTTTGGATCACGCCTAAATTTTATATTTGCTCTTCGAGCTTGAAAATCTTCAAAATTACTGCATGATGATATTTCTTTATAGCCATCATATGATGGTAGCCAAACTTCGATGTCGTACGTTTTTGCAGAACTAAAACCTAAATCGCCACTACAAAGTTCAATAACACGATATGGTAGTTCTAAAAGCTGAAGGATTTTTTCAGCATGCTTTGTTAATATTTCTAATTGTTTATACGAATCTTCAGGCTTACACAATTTAACTAACTCAACTTTATTAAATTGGTGTTGTCTAATAACTCCTCTGGTATCTCTTCCCGCGGCTCCAGCCTCTGCTCTAAAGCAAGGTGAATAAGCACAATAGGAAATTGGAAGATTATCTGCATTTAATATTTCATCACGATGATAGTTTGTTACTGGGACTTCAGCTGTTGGAACCAAAAAGTAATTTTCATTATTATAAAGTTTAAATGCATCTTCTTCAAATTTAGGAAGTTGTCCTGTCCCTAACATACTATCTCTATTTACAATTGCAGGTGGAAGTAATTCTTGGTATTTGTTTTGTTCAGTGTGGATATCCAACATAAATGTAATTAAAGCTCTTTCTAATTTAGCGCCTATATTTTTATAAACGGCAAATCTAGAGCCTGTAATTTTACCGGCTCTTTCAAAATCGATTAAATCAAACTTTTCAGCCAGATCCCAATGAGGTAATGGTTCAAAATTATATTCTACAGGTTTCCCAAACTTTCTGATTTCCACATTATTATCCTCAGATGTTCCACGTGGAACATTTTCGTTCGGCAGATTAGGTGTATATAATAAAATATTTCTGATTTCATCATCAATTTGCATAATTCTTTCATCAAAACTCTTTATTTTTTTAGAATCAAGATTCATTTCCTTCATAAGAAGAGAAATGTCTTTTTTCTCTCTTTTAAATTGACCGATCAACTTAGAAGCATTGTTCTTTTGAGCTTTTAACTCCTCAACTTTCACAATCAGATTTCGACGTTCTTGATCAATCTCAATATATTTGTCTAAATATTGAAAATCACCATTACGAGATTCTAATCTTCTTTTTACTTCTTCAAAATTTTCTCTTACGTATTTTGTATCTAACATTTTGTTTTCCTCCTTAATGATAACGATAATAAAGAAATAAAAAAACCCATCCCTATGTTAGGGACGAGTTTACCCGCGTTGCCACCCTGGTTAGAATAACTACATATTCTCAACTTTAATAAGATAACGGTTACCCGAAAATGTTTTGCATTTTACTCAAAGGTTGATTCACGATAAAATTGTATCAGTTCACACCAGCCACTGAATCTCTAAAACAATTATTACCATTACTATTCCTAATCATCGTTTTATATTATTATATATTCTATTCTTCTTTTTTATGTTTGTCAATCATATTAATGAAATAATTCCCAATTTTATAATCTTCGGTTAATTCTGGATGAAAAGATGTAGCTAATATATTATCTTGTCTTACAGCAACGATAGAATCATTATGTTTTCCAATTATTTGAACTTTGTCGCCGACTAGTTCTATATAAGGAGCCCTTATATAAACTCCCTCTACATTACCAATGCCTTCAATGTTAATAGTTTCCTCAAAACTATTAACTTGTCTTCCAAAGGCGTTCCTTTTCACTCTCACATCTAAGACACCTATATGTGTTGGATTATCAACAATCACTTTTGATAATAATATCATTCCAGCACATGTACCAAATACAGGTTTTTTATTACAAAATTCTTTCAATTTATCCATAAACTGATACCTATCAATTAAACGTCTCATAGCAGTGCTTTCACCACCAGGTAAAACCAGACCGTCTATTTCTTCTAATTGTTTAGGCTCTTTTACCAAAACTGTTTCAATATTCAAATGCGAAAAATAGTTTTGGTGATCAAAATATGAACCTTGTAGTGCTAAAATTCCTATTCTCATACAATCACTCTTTCTTAGTTAAAATAATTCCATAATTAATTTAACTTATTATAGAATTATTGTCAACAATTTAACATCATCTATAATGTTCCACGTGGAACATTATAGATTACCAAAAAGAAAATTAATAAAATTTGTTATAAAATGTAAAACTCCTGAAAAATAGCGTAAATTAGCAGATTAATAAACATAATGTATTATTATAAATTAGAACAATGTTAAAAAACGGCCTGCAATTTGGAAATATTGATACTTTAAAATGATGTAAACACTCTTTTGTTTTCACTATTAAATATCTTATAACAAAAAACAAAAATTATTTTGAAATTTAATATATTCATGTTTAGTCAAGTGAATTTTACGAAAATTGTATAATTACAGGAAAAGGGATCTAAGTAGTTTATAATTCAGTTTGAACTGTTTTTCAAGAGTTTGTGGCATAGCAGTATTTAAAAGAAGGTATTAAAATCAAAATTGCATGTGTTTTTTCACCTAACGAAAATTGTACTTAACCCTGTTTTGGTTTATTAATACAGAATGTTAGTAAACTAGGAATTGAGATAGATTTACATCAGTAAAATAAATTCATTACTGTAATAAACTAGTTAAGTGGATAGCAAAAAAATAGTCGTCTTTTTCCAATGAAAGTTAATTGCGATATTCTATCGTAGTCAAGGATATATTCTTTTGATGTCTTCTATTGTTATAGAAAACTACATGTTAGTATATGGCTTATTAAATTTCTACAATACTATTAAATTTATTGAGATAGTACAATGCTAATTTTAGAATACCCCAAAATCCTTCCATTGGTCCATTCGATGCATCAACGACTCTAGACATCTTTTGTATTGTTTAAATGGTATAAGTTTTATTTTATAGATTTTACTTATGTGTTGATCTCCTCAATATGTGAGAAGGTTTAGCTACTGGTTTCACTATGATAACTTTATCAAAGATCTTAAATGTCAATTGTTAGAATAACCAATATCGAATGGTGTAAAATCCTTATGGGCAGTTTATGTATGATGGGGGGTGAATTATCACGCCAAATTCTAGCAAACAGGATAATTAAAGGAGTTGAGTGATTAGAAACAATATAATCGCATGTATGATTTATTGTTTCAAAACGATATACTACACGCAGATGAGACACTCTAGGTATAAAAAGAACCTGGTAAGGGCCTTTCTACTAAATCATATATTTGGCTTTATCGAACAGGTTGAATTGGGCCAGATATTGTCATGTATGATTATCAATTATCAAGAGAAGGCAAGCTTCCTGAAGATTTCTCGAAAAGTTTTTCAGGATGCTTATGAGTAGATAGTTATAATGGATATAATAATATTCCTGATGTGACACTAGTATCTCGCTGGGCTCATTCGAGAGAGTATTTTTATGAGGGCATTATGTCTAAACCCAAAAAGAGGACGGAAGGTGCACAGGCATTGACTAATGAAGAACAAGGATTTTTATTCTGCTCACAACTTTATGAAGCCAAAAAAAAATTAAGAATTTATCGTCTGATGAAAAATATGCCACAAAAAATCACAGCCGACAAATACTGTATATTTTTTCAATTGTACATAAAAGAAAAACGAGTCAAGCTATTACTCATTGTTTAAATCAATTAAGTGGATAATAACCACGCAGAAAGATCAATTAAACCATTCGTAATTGGTAAGCCATTTCAATATATAACATATTTATTAAATCATTTCCCAAATATCAATCTTAAAAATTAAGAACAACTAGACTTCCTTTTTCCCTTGGTCAAAATCAATCTCAAATGAATGTAAATTAATAAAATACCTGCCTTTTAGGTGAGGCTTGTTCTTTATGTCAATGTGTGTTAGAAATGAAGCTTACTTTTGTTTTTCAACTTTATAGTTTTCAACGTAATTTTCTTACTAAATTTTGTATTTCTTACCATCAAACTCAAAAACAGGGCCGTTATAACCTCTCACAGTTATAACGGCCCTAATCTTTATATGTAATTACCAACCACGCTCAGACATTCTATCTTTAGGTTGTAGTGATGAAATATCAATACCTTTCATTGGTTCACCAAGACCTTTTGATAATTCTGCAATTCTAGCATAATCTTGATAGTATGTTGTTGCCTCAACAATTGCTTTAGCAAATTTTTCTGGTTTGTTAGATTTAAATATACCAGAGCCAACAAATACTCCATCTGCCCCTAATTGCATCATTAACGCTGCATCAGCTGGTGTTGCAATGCCTCCTGCAGCAAAATTTACTACCGGAAGTTTCCCTAATTTCTTGATCTCAAACAATACATGATATGGTGCTCCTAAATCCTTAGCATAAGCCATTAACTCGTCTTCACTCATATTGACCACTTTTCTTACTTGTCCCATGACAATTCTCATATGTCGCACTGCCTCAACAATATTACCAGTTCCAGGCTCACCTTTTGTTCTAAGCATAGATGCACCTTCTCCAACTCTACGAGCTGCTTCCCCAAGATCTTTTGCTCCACATACGAAGGGAACTGTAAAATCTTTTTTATTAAGATGAAACATTTCATCAGCCGGTGTCAACACTTCTGATTCATCAATATAATCAACTCCCATAGCTTCAAGTGTCCTAGCTTCAACAATATGACCTATACGGCATTTTGCCATTACAGGTATTGAAACAGCCTTCATTACATCTTCAATAATAGTTGGATCTGCCATTCTGGCAACACCACCTGCTGCACGAATATCTGCTGGAACCCTTTCTAGTGCCATTACTGCTACTGCCCCAGAAGCTTCAGCAATTTTGGCTTGTTCGGCGTTTATTACATCCATAATAACTCCGCCTTTTTGCATTTCTGCCATACCACGTTTTACACGTTCTGTACCAGTGTTTGTCATTAAATTTACCTCCAAAATTTATTCAATATTTGTATCATCATCAATATCACTGGGAACAATAGCGGCACTAGCTACTGATTGATCGTCTTTCAGGTTTATTAATCTTACACCTAATGTAGCTCGACCAGTAATAGATATTTGAGAAATAGGTAATCTAATTATCATACCTTTATTAGTAACGATAAATAAATCTTGGTTTTCTCTTTCTACTGCTCTAACAGATACCAGTTTCCCATTCTTCTCAGTAATATTGATTGTTTTTACACCTTTTCCACCACGATTCGTCAATCGATAATCAGAAATTAAAGTTAATTTCCCATAACCAAATTCACTAATAGATAAAACATGTTCATTATCATTTTCTACAACGTCCATACCTACTACAGTTTCATTTTCCGAAAGACTAATCCCTTTAACTCCTGCGGCAGTTCTTCCCATAGCTCTTACATCTGATTCAATAAAACGAACAAGTTTACCATTAGATGAACCAATAATTATTTCTTTTTGTCCATCTGTAAACCTTACTGTTAGTAATTCATCACCTTCATTAATATTTATAGCCTTTATACCATTAGCTCTAATATTAGCAAAAAGATCAAGTTGAGTACGTTTAATAATACCTTTTTTTGTTGAGAAAATCAAATACATATTCGGATCATAATCCTTGATAGCGATTATGCTACTAAGTCTTTCACCATCTTCAAAATTCAATAAATTAATTAATGGCATCCCTTTTGCATTACGACCATATTCAGGAATGGTAAAACCTCTTAATTTATATACTTTACCAAAATTACTAAAAACCAAAATCACATGATGTGTAGAAGTATAAATAATATGTTCTACAAAATCATCTTCATAAGTAGACATCCCTTTTTTACCTACACCACCACGGTTTTGTAATTTATAAGTATCAACAGGTAACCTTTTTATATATCCCCGATTTGTAACGGTAATTATAATATCTTGAACAGGTATTAAATCTTCATCTTCTATATCAAATTCTTCAGACGAGATAATTTCTGAACGCCTGTTATCTGAAAATTTATCCTTAAGATCCGACAATTCTTTTTTAACAATATCCAAAACTCTTTGTTCAGAACCTAATATATCTTTATATTCAGTAATTTGACGTAATAAATCCTGAAATTCAGATTCAATTTTATCACGTTCAAGACCAGTTAATCTTTTTAAACGCATATCTACAATTGCTTTAGCTTGAATATTTGATAATGAAAATTCATTAATTAAACTATTTATCGCAAAATTTTCATCCATTGATTGACGAATAATTTTAATAATTCGATCAATATTTTCTAAAGCAATTCGATATCCTTCTAAAATATGCGCTCTAGCCTGAGCTTTTTTTAATTCAAATTTAATTCTACGTGTAATAATTTCTTTTTGATGATCTAAATAATAAGTTAAAATTTGCTTTAGATTTAAAACTTTAGGTTGACCATCTACTAAAGCTAACATATTAACACTAAAAGCACTTTGTAAAGATGTATACTTGAATAGGTTATTTAATATAACTTCGGAATTAGTATCCCTTCTTAGTTCTATAACTATACGCATACCATTCCGATTAGACTCATCACGTAAATCAGTAATACCATCAATTTTTTTGTTTTTAACTAATTCTGCAATTCTTTCGATTAAACGTGACTTATTCACTTGATAAGGTATTTCATTTATTATTATAGATTTCTTTTTGTTATTTTCAATAATATCGTATTTAGCTCTTACAATTATTGAACCGCGTCCAAATTCGTAAGCTCTTCTAATTCCATTCTTACCCAGTATTGTACCGCCTGTTGGAAAATCTGGACCTTTAATACAATCCATTAAATCTGCTACTGATAAATCAGGATCATCTGATAATGCTAAAACTCCATCTATCACTTCACCTAAATTATGTGGCGGAATGTTAGTCGCCATACCAACAGCAATACCAGTTGAACCATTTACTAATAAATTAGGAAAATGTGATGGTAATACAACCGGTTGTTGCTCAGATCCATCATAGTTATCTATAAAATTTATTGTATCTTTATTTATGTCACGTAATAGCTCCATAGCTAACTTTGACATGCGAGCTTCAGTATACCTCATCGCAGCTGCGCCATCACCGTCAATTGAACCAAAGTTTCCATGTCCATCAACTAACATATATCGATAGTTAAAATCCTGAGCCATCCTCACCATTGCTTCATAAATTGATGAATCACCATGGGGATGGTATTTCCCCATAACATCACCGACAATACGAGCTGACTTTTTGTAAGCTTTATCACTGTGCATTCCTAACTCGTACATACCGTATAAAATTCGTCTATGAACTGGTTTTAAGCCATCTCTTACATCAGGCAATGCGCGGGAAACAATAACGCTCATTGAATAATTAAGGAATGAGGTCTTCATTTCACGACTAATATTAATATTCTTTATAATTTCACCGGTTTGGTTCTCAATACTCATTGTATCACTCCTTTAATATATTCAAAACTAAATGTCTAAATTTTGAACATAACGGGCATTTTGTTGGATGAATTCACGCCTTGGTTCTACATCATCACCCATAAGCCTTTCAAATGTTTGTTGGGCTTCGTAGGCATCTTCAATATGAACTTTAATTAAAGTTCTAACTTCGGGGTCCATTGTAGTATCCCATAATTGCTCTGCATTCATTTCTCCAAGACCTTTATAACGTTGAAGAGATGGTTTAGTCCCATCTGATATTTCTTGTAAAATTTTATCTAACTCTGAATCTGAATAAGCATAAAACATCTTTTTACCTTGGGTTATTTTAAAAAGTGGTGGCTGCGCAAAATAAATATAGCCATGCTCAATTAATGGTTTCATAAATTTAAAGAAAAAAGTAAGTAACAGCGTTCTAATATGCGCACCATCAACATCAGCATCTGTCATAATGATTATTTTATGATATCTAGCGGAATTAATATTAAAATTATCACCAATACTTGTTCCAATTGCTTGAATTAATGATATTATTTCTCTATTACCTAATATTTTATTTAAATTAGCTTTTTCTACATTCAAAACCTTACCTCTTAAAGGTAGGATAGCTTGAAATTCACTCTCTCTTCCACTTTTAGCACTACCACCAGCTGAATCTCCCTCGACGATATATAATTCTGATTTTGAAGGATCTTTAGTACGACAATCAGCTAATTTAGAGGCAAAGCCTAAAGTATCTAGTGGAGATTTCCTTCTTGTAAGATCTCTCGCTTTTCTTGCAGCCTCTCTAGCATGTGCTGAACTAATAGCTTTTTCTATAATGTTTTTCGCATCAGTTGGATGCTCAATAAAAAATTTCTCTAAGCCTTCTGAAAAAATAGAATCCGTTATTTTCCTAACTTCTGGATTGCCTAACTTTCCTTTCGTTTGTCCTTCAAATTGTGGATTTGAGTGCTTACAAGAAATTATTGCGGTTACTCCTTCGCGAACATCTTCAGTTAATAAAGATTCTTCTTTCTTTATCATATTTTTATCTTTTGCAAATTTATTAATAGTTTTAGTTAAAGCTGATTTAAATCCAATTTCGTGAGTACCACCATTTTCATTAAAAATATTATTAGTGAAAGGGTAGATTTTATCATTATATTCTTTAGTATATTGTAATGCTATTTCAATTGATATATCATCAAAGACATTTTCTTTTACTTTCACCTTTTTTTCGTCATAAATATAAATAATATCATTAATCAATGGTTCTTTGCCTTTGTTTAAAAACTTAACATACTCAACAATTCCACCTTTGTATAAAAATGTCTCTTTACGATATTCATCACGGAAATCTTCAATAGTAATTTTTAAATTTTTATTTAAGAAAGCCAATTGTTTAATGCGGTCTCTTAAAGTTATATAATCATAATTAGTTGTTTCAGTGAATATTTCTTCATCAGCTTTAAAAATAATGGTTGTTCCACGTTCAGTAGTTTCACCAATAATATTTAATGGTGTTTTCGGAACTCCTCTTTCGTAAGTTTGTTCATAAATCTTACCGTTAATATGTATTATAACCTTTAAAAATTCAGATAAAGCATTAACAACAGATGAACCAACACCGTGAAGTCCACCAGATACCTTATAACCACCTCCGCCAAACTTACCACCAGCATGTAATACTGTTAAAATAGTTTCTACTGTTGGCTTTTTTGTGTGTGGATGAATATCAACTGGAATCCCTCTACCATTATCTTTAACTGAAATCACATTGTTCTCTAATATTTTAATTTCGATAACATCACATGCACCCATTAATGCTTCATCTACAGAATTATCAACAATTTCCCATACTAAATGATTTAACCCACTTTCACCTGTAGATCCAATATACATTCCTGGTCTTTTACGAACAGCTTCAAGTCCTTCTAAAACTTGGATCTGATTGGCGTTATAATTATTGTTTTCCATATTTCTCACCTTTTTCTTTTGTAATCCGTGCATTTTCAATAACAAAAATATCAGACTTATCAATAAGTTCTTTTTTTATACCTGATATATTTGTTGATGTAACAAATGTTTGACATTTATCTTTAATACAATCTAATAACTGAGTTTGTCTATTATCATCCAACTCTGATAAAACATCATCAAGTAAAACAATTGGGTAATGATTTGTTTCTTCTTTAACAAAATCAATTAATGCGAGTTTTATGGCAAGTGCAGTTGTTCTTTGTTGTCCTTGAGACCCAAAATTACTAACATCAATATCGTTAACAATAAAACGAATATCATCTTTATGTATACCTAATTTGGTAACTCCTTTTATGATATCTCTTTGATAATTTTTCTTATATAGTTGAAAAATTTGTTGTTGATTTATATTATCTTTCAATTGATAATTTGAAAGATAATTTATATATAAATCTTCTTGATGACTGGATATATATTTTTGTAAATTTCTAGCAAATTTATTTAATTTATTTATAAACTTAATTCTATTACTAGTAATCTTAGCTCCATAAAAAGAAAGTTGTTCAGTTATTGTATCTAAATATGCATAATCAATTTTTTGGGTTTGAGATATCTGTTTTAAATACTCATTTCTTTGTTTAAGGATTCTATTATATTGATTCAAATCAAAAATATAAATAGAAGAAATTTGTCCTATTTCAATATCGATAAATTTTCTTCTATTAATTGGTTCACCTTTAACTATTTCTAAATCTTCCGGGGCAAACATAACGACATTAAAAACTCCAATATACTCACTTGTTTTTCTTTTTTCAACTTGGTTAACTAAGACTTTTTTTCCTTCATTTGAAATAACAACATTTAATGTTAATTGATTTTGGTCTTTAGTTAACTCAGTAGTAACTTTACAGAATGATTCGTTGAATTTGATAAGATCTTTATCTTTAAATGTTTTATGAGATTTAGAAATCGCTAAAAGATAAATACTTTCTAATAAAGTAGTTTTACCTTGAGCATTATTTCCTAAAAAGATATTAATTTTTTTATTAAAAGAAATATCTAAAGATATATAATTTCTAAAATTCACTAATGATAGTCTTTTAATTTCAATCATTTTCTATTTCAAAAGTCCCAAAATCTTCAATCTCAACGATATCTTTAGGATATAATTTTTTGCCTCTTCTATTTTCAGAGGCTCCATTTACTTTAATGGATACTTGATCCAAAAAATCTTTAACTAGACCGCCAGATTCGATAATATTTTCGAATTTTAACAGTTGGCCTAAGGTTATATAGTCAGTATGGATTAAAACTTTTGTAATCATCTAAAATCACCTTTATATTTGATGTCTAACCTTATAAATTATATCACAAAATTAGTGATTTTAGTAGTAATTTACATGAATATTTAAAAATATAAATTAATTATTAGATAAAAAAACACGAGTATGATGAAATGGTAAGATGTTAGTAGACACATAAAGAACTGTCTACTGATATATGTCAAGTAGACAGTCTAAAATATTAGCTTGTTAAGGCTTGATTTCGATATTCTATCGGAGTCAAGTCTTTTAATTTTTCTTGAAATCTTTCATTGTTATAAAATATGATATATTCATGAATTGCTTGTTCTAGGTTCTTCTTAGAATGGAATTGATTCAAATAATACATTTCAGATTTTAGTGTACCCCAAAAGCCTTCCATAGGTCCGTTATCAATACATCTTCCAACTCTAGACATACTTTGTGTTGCTTCTATTTTATCTAATTTATGTTTGAAATGTTTACTCGTATATCGATATCCTCTATCACTATGAACTAAAGGTTTTGCTCCTGGATTTTCTTCTATTGCTTTATCAAATGTCTTAAATACTAATGGATTATTGTTAGAAGTGCCCATCATGTAAGATACAATACTATTATCAAATAAATCAATTATTGCACTTAAATATACCTTTTGTGTTGATCCAATAATTTTAAATTCTGTCACATCAGTTAACCACTTTTGATTTGGTGCATCCGCTTCAAACTTTCTATCTAATACATTTTCAGCAGTAATTTGCGGGGTAGATTTTTTATAACCCTTACGCTTTCGTCTAATTACAGAAGATATTCCAAGTAGTCGCATTAACCTTCTAATACGCTTCTTATTGTATTTAGTCTGGTTTAAGCGATTAATCCACTTTGTCATTCTACGGTATCCTAAAATACCTTTAAAACGTTCGTGGTACTCTAAAATAATCTGACATAATCCTGATCAAGACGTTCCTTTTCCGTTTCTTTTCGGTTAACCCATTTATAATAGGAGCTTCTATTTAACTCAAGAATCTCACACATAACTTGTATGGGATATTCTTTTTCATCGTGTAGTTCTTTGATTGTTAGGTATTTCGCTTCTTGCCGGACCTTACTAAACTTTGCCTCCTCTCGATCTCCTCCAACTTTTTTAGGACGTCGTTTTCCATTTCTAAACGTCTATTCCTAGCTTCTAAAATTTCCAATTTACGTTTTAACTTATCAGTTTCACTCAATTCAGATTCTTGTTTTTTTCTCCCTCTGCCATCTTTTAAACCATCTTTACCCATTGGTATACTTGACCATATAAGGTAAGTTAAAATGTTCAGCCGCTAATTTATATTCACAATTATGATCGATACAGTATTTAACTATTATTAGTTTATCTTCAAAGGTTGTTTTTCTTGATTTAGTCATATAGACATCCCCCTTAGGATTGTACTCCTTGATTTCTTTATGACTATTATACTTCATAACCCAGCTGATAAGGGTAGATTTACTATAAATATTGTATTTTTTTGTAATATCATCGTATGATCCTTCACCATTTAAATAATCGTGAATGGCTGCCATCTTTAATTGTTTTGAATTAGATTTCTTTATAGAATTACTATCAAATGCTGATTCACCAATCGAATCATAATTCCTTACCCAACTCATGACTGTTTTTTTATTACAACCTAAATCATTCGCTATTTGACCAAATGATTTCATACCTGAATTATATTCATTTATAGCTTTCAACTTAACTTCTTTACTAAATTTAGTTTTTCTTCCCATAAGAAAAGATCCCCTTTCTGTAGTTAGTACAATTATTTATTTGCACTGTCTACTTTAAGGGGATCATATCATTCAATATAGAAACGAACTAGGGTTTTCTTGACTTATTAATCAGTCTCGTGTTTTTTATTTAGACAAATTATTCTATTCTAACAGGTAAAATTAATTGCGTTACAAATTCATCATTAGTTCTGATTATAAACGGTCTTACCTCACCTGTAAATTTAATGGTAACTTTTTCCTCATTTAAAACCTTTAAAGCATCTAGAAAATATTTTGAATTAAAACCAATTCTCATTAGTGAACCCTCTTGAGATAAAGGAGTAATATCTTCAACAACTTTTCCAATTTCTGGAGAATCAAGTGAGATTATAGTTTTCTCGTCATAAATATCTAAATTTATGATATTATTAGCTCCCTCCTTAGATAATAAGCTAACTCTATCAACAACATCTATTAATTCAATTCTGTTAAAAACTAATTGTAACCCAAATTCCTTGGGTATTAATCTAGAAGTTTCAGGAAAATTACCATCTAATAATCTTGATTGAAAGGTAATATTCTTAATTTTAAAAGAAACAATATTAGAAGCTATATGAATTTGTAATTTACCTCTATTTGTTAATAAAAGTTTTTCTAAGTCTAATAAACTTTTTCCTGGAATAACAATATTAATATTTGGTATTGGAGTTTCTAATTCTACAATTTTTTCAGATAATCGATAACTATCAGTAGAAATACAATATAATTTATTCTCATTCGATTTAATATTAACACCAGTTAAAATAGGTCTACTTTCATGTGTTGATACAGAGATAACAGTTTGTTTTATAATTTGTTCAAATTTTACACTATCAAATTCAATTGGTTCATTTGAATCAATTAAATCAATATTTGGGTATTCCATAACATCTAAACAATTTAAAGTAAAATCAGAGTTTTTAAAATTAATTTTTATATATTTATCTTCATACATATTAATTTCTATATAATCATCATTTGCTTTTCTTAATACTTCAAGAAGTAACCGTCCTGGAACAGCTGCACTACCTAATTCTTCGATAAATATCGTTTGTTTATTATCGATAAAAGTTGGCATAAATTGTTTTATAGTTATTGTAGAATCACTAGCTGTTAAATAAATACCTTCTTCATTTAAATCAATTTTTATTGATTTTAATATTGGCATTGGAGTTTTAGTCGATAATGCACGACTAACATTATTAATACCTTCAGAAAAAATGTTACTTTGAATTCTAAATTTCATTTTTAAAACCTCCTATTTTAAATATTATATTATTAAATTATTATTATTATTATTATTTGTGTGGAAAAGTGGATAAGAGTATTAATTAATTATATCAATTAAAAAATTATCAACTCGAATTGTTGAAAAAAATAGGATAACTTGTAGTTATGAACATTAAGATAATTTAGCTAATAATTTTTTAATATCTTCTTCAACTTGATTATTAATTATCCGCAAATTTTCGATTTTTTGAATTGAATGCATAACAGTAGTATGATCTTTCCCACTAAATTCACTTCCAATTTTAGGATAAGAAGTGTTTAGTATCTGTCTTGTTAAATACATAGCTATTTGTCTAGGTAAAACAAATATAGCTTTACGGGACTTTGATAAAAGATTCTCTAAAGATATATTATAGTATTCACATACCGTTTTTTGAATCTGGATAATTTCAGTGTTTTTAATATTTTTGATTTCGGGAATAACATCTTTTAATGCTTCCTTTGTTAATTCAATTGAAATTTCTTTATTCATCATAGTAGAATAAAATAGAACTCGTTTTAATGCTCCTTCTAAAATGCGAATGTTGCTTGTAAAATTACAAGCAATATATTCTAAAATCTCAACAGGAATTTCCTCATAACCTATTTTTTCTGAGGAAAGCTTCTTCTTTAATATATCTATTCTAGTATTTACATCAGGTTCTTTTATATCTACTTGCGCTCCCCATTCAAATCTAGATGTTAAGCGATCCATAATATCTTTTAACTCATAAGTGGGTCTATCGCTAGTGACAACAATTTGTTTATTTTCATTATGCATTTTTTCAAAAATTTTGAAAAATTCTAATTGTGATTGTTCTTTTTTAGATAAAAATTGGATATCGTCAATTAATAAAACATCAATATCATTATATTTCATATGAAATTCATCATCTTTTTTAATTTTTTTAAAAAAGTCTTCAATAAATATTTCTGTTTTAACATATAATATTTTTTTATTTGGTTCATTATCTAAAATAAAGTTGCCAATAGCTTGCATTAAATGAGTTTTACCTAATCCTACACCACCAAAAATATACAGTGGATTTGCAACCTTTCCAGGTTGATTAGCTACTTGTAATGCAACTAAATTAGCAAAACGATTATTTGGTCCAACAACATAATTTTCAAAAGTATATATTGCTTTTAAATTATGTCTATACAAATTATTGAGATTAGGGTCGATAGCGTTAATAGGGATATTCTTATCGCTTGTAATATAATCCTCAGTAATAAATTTAACATCTAAATTTTCATTAGATATTTCATTTAATACTCGAACCACATGTTTAATATGAAATGATTCGATTCTAGATTTATGAAATTGAGAAGGAGCAACAATATAAATCATATTTTTATGAAATTTATAAACTGTGTTTACAGGTTTAAATATCTCTTCAAATTCACTTTTTTCAAAATCTAGTGCTAAACGATCTAAGGTTTTTAACCAAAGTTCTTGATATTGTTCATACATCGAAAAATCCTCCTTCTTAAATTTTTCCAATATACATTAATTTTACTATTTTTTTGTGGAAAAGTGAACTAAATTATTAAAAAATAACAAATAAAGGATATTTTTTCCACATATTGTGTATAAGAAAAGTTAATATAGATAAAAATTAACATATAAAAGTGGATAATTAAACATGATATTAATTATAAAAGATAGGTTATCAACTTTTCCACATAATAAATTAATCACAATATGTTGAAAGATAAAAAGCTGTGAAAAACTAAAAAAGTGGTTTTGTATATAATATGTAAAAATAAATAGTTGACTTTTCAAAAAATATTAAGTATAATTTATTAGCATATGTTCTTAACGGAGGTGTATTAAACATGAAGAGAACCTGGCAACCAAACAAACGTAAACGTAGTAAAACTCATGGATTTCGTGCTCGTATGGCTACACATGGCGGACGTAAAGTTTTAGCTCGTAGACGTAGTAAAGGAAGAAAACGATTAGCAGTTTAAAGACCACTGAAACAAATCCAGTGGTCTTTTTGATAATCGATAATCATCAATAAAAAAGCTGGTGATTCTATGAAAAAGAAATTTATTATTAAAAAAAATTATCACATAAACAAGATAATTTTACACAGAAAATCAGTTGCTAATAAATATTTTATAGTATATCAAAAACATAATAATATTGAACACTTTCGTTATGTTATATCAATTGGAAAAAAAGTTGGTAATGCTGTTACCAGAAATAAGGTAAAAAGACAAATAAAATCGATTATTTATCAAAAAGTACGTGAAATTATTCGGAATTATGATATATTAATAATAGTTAGACCAAAAACTGATAATTTAACTTTTCTAGAACTAGAAAGACAATTACTTGATGTCTTAAAAAAAGCAAAATTAATTTAGAGTGAGGTTTATAATAAATGAAAAAAAATTTGAAAAGAATTGTATTTTTATCTGTAACACTTTTGTTGTTTATAAATGTGTCGGGATGTGCTAAAGTCTATAAAGATATGAAGACAATGGATGTATATCCAATTAATTATGATTTTTTCTGGGATAAATGGTTTATAAGGCCAATTGCGGAAACAATGTATTTTATTACCGACCATGCTGCAGGATCTTTTGCAGTTGGTATAATTATTACAACAATTTTAGTCAGAACTATTTTGTTCCCGGTTTATACAAAATCAAATAATACTTCAGCTAAAATGCAAGAGATTCAACCACAAATGAAAAAAATTCAAGAAAAATATGCAGGGAAAAATGATCCTGATTCTAAAAACAAAATGCAATTTGAAATAATGAAACTTTATAAAGATAATAATGTAAATATGTTAGCAGGTTGTTTAATGCCATTTTTACAAATGCCAGTATTCTTAGCAATGTACAATACTGTTGTAAAACTACCGGCAAGTTTCCCAAATAGATTTACAAATATAAAAACACAATTTTTATGGTTAGATTTATCTCACACTGATACATACTTTATAATGCCAATTCTAGTAGGCGTAACATCATTTCTAATGCAACAAATTACTATGTTTGGGTTATCAGAAGAAGCAAAGAAGAACCCTACAATGAAAATGATGACATGGTTAATGCCAGGCATAATGCTTATCTTCTCATTTAGCCAAGCTTCTGCATTATCTCTATATTGGGTTATTGGTAATATATTCTCAACATTACAAATCATCCTTGTTAAAAAACCCTTTAAAAAAGAAGCTAAATAAAAATTTATTCTATAAACTAAGAAAGTGAGGTTCTAAAAATGAGAAAAACCATTATTGAAGGAAAAAATATTGAAGAAATAAAAAGTAAGGCAATCGAGATATTTAAAGAACCTGAAGAGAAATTAACTTTTGAAGTAAAAAATGAAAAAAAAGGATTTTTAGGATTTGGCTCTTTTATTACAGTAGAGGTTTCATTAAATGTTAATGCTTCAGAAGAGGGATTAAAATTTTTAAGAAAAGTTACCTCAGAAATGGGAATTGATGCAAAGATTGAAATGATAAACAATAACAATGAAGTTAAATATAATATTTATAGTGATAGTAATCCTTTATTGATAGGTAGAGGTGGAAGTACAATAGATGCACTTCAATATTTAACAAGAATCGTTATTAGAAATTATACAGATAAAAGAATAATATGTATAGTTGATGTAGGAGAATATAAGAAAAAACGGAAAATGCAACTTGAAATTTTAGCAACAAAAGTTGCAAAAGAAGTTGCAAGAACAAAAGTGGAGATTAAACTTGATCCAATGAATTCTTATGAAAGAAGAGTTGTTCATGCAAAGTTATCTGAATGGCGAGATGTCTTTACTGAATCAGTAGGACAAGAACCAAATCGTTGTTTAGTTATTAAACCCAAAAGAAAATAGTACATGCTGCATCATTATTGATGCAGTTTTATTTTTTATTAGATAAAATCTTTAAAAACAAGTTATAATAGATATAAGAAGGTGATGCTACATGTTTGATGAAACAATTGTTGCGGTTTCTACCGCTTTTGGCGAAGGAGCAATTTCAATAATAAGACTTAGTGGTAGTGAAGCGATAAATATCGTGAATAAAGTCTTCAAAGGTAAAAATTTGATGGATGTAAAATCTCATACCATAAATTATGGGCATATAATAAATATAGAAGATGGATTTGCAATTGATGAGGTATTAGTTTCAGTTATGAAATCGCCAAGAACTTATACAGCAGAGGATATAGTTGAAATAAATTGTCATGGTGGAATTTTTGTGACAAATAAAATTATGGAATTATTACTAACATTAGGGGCAAGAGTTGCCGAACCAGGTGAATTTACAAAAAGGGCATTTTTAAATAAACGTATTGATTTAACACAAGCTGAAAGCGTTATGGACTTAATTCAAGCTAAAACTGAAGAATCCTTGAATGTAGCTGTAAATGCATTAGATGGTAGAGTGTCTAAACTTATAAAAAATTTGAGAGAAGAAGTGTTATCTCTTATAGCAAGTATTGAAGTAAATATTGATTATCCTGAATATGATGATGCAATAGTGATTTCTAAAAAAATTTTAAAACCAAGTATTGAAGAAATAATAAAGAAAATTGATGAAATATTAGAAGTAGCTAAAACCGGAAAAATATTACGTGATGGTATCAAAACGGTTATCGTTGGAAGACCAAATGTGGGTAAATCGAGCTTGTTGAATAAATTAATGCGAGAAGAAAAAGCAATTGTTACAGAAATTGCAGGTACAACAAGAGACTTAATAGAAGGTTATATTAATATAGCCGGTATTACTTTAAATTTAATTGATACTGCAGGTGTAAGAGACACAGAAGATGTAGTTGAAGCAATAGGTGTAGAACGTTCAAAGAAAGTTATTAACGAGGCTGAATTAATTATTTTAGTATTGGACAATAATGAAGTATTGACTAAAGATGATATTAAATTGCTAGAGATAACAGAACATAAAAAAAGAATTATATTAATAAATAAAGTAGATTTGGAATCAAAAATTGAAAAAAACAAAATTGATAATTATATAGAAACTAGTATGTTAGACGACGATAGCATCATTAAAGTTGAGCAAAAAATTAAAGAGATTTTTGAACTAGGTGATTTTAAAACTAAAGATTTAACGTATCTTTCTAATAGTCGCCATATTGCAAAATTGAATAACGCTAAAAACAGTTTAACTGAATCTTTAATTTCTATAGAGAATGAAATGCCTGTAGATATGATAGAGATAGATATTAAAGATGCATGGATTTTTCTAGGTGAAATACTTGGAGAAGAAGTTGGTGATGAACTTATTAATGAGTTGTTTAGTAAATTTTGTTTAGGTAAATAAAAGTTTTAGTTGACAATTAAATTAATATATAGTATATATTAGTATATATTATTAAATACATTGAAGAGGACAGTAACTTTTAATGGTCGATACAGCAAAATTGGGATGATGAGAGCCAATTACAGATTTATTAGTGAAGAACACCTCGGAGTTTCTGATTGAAATTATTTGAGAGTAGATTAAGACGGATTTCCTACCGTTAAAAAGGAATGCCAGAAGAGGTCTTTTTGACAATCAGGGTGGTACCGCGGATAACAGCCATTCGTCCCTTACGCGTTTTGGCTGTTTTTTTATTTTTGTGAAAGTAAGGTGATAGTGTTTTGGGAAAAGAGATAGTTATTATTTATGTACTTTTAGGTTTAATTTGTATCATGAATATTTATCTGATTATTAAATTTAAAACAAAAAATAAATATAAAAATGATTATTTAAAAGATGTTAATGATTTTAAATTTTATCAACAAACACAATTTATGAATATTCAAAAATCATTATCTACAGATTTTTCAAATTTAAGAGAAAATATTGTGGTAAATATTAATAAGTATAATGAGCAAACTATAAAAGAATTTTTGACTTTTCACAATAAAATGAATGCTGATTTATATAGTTTTAAAGATTATTTACAAAAAGAGATGATTGGACTATTTGGAAATCTTAATCAAGAAATAAAAGAAAACTTAGAAAAAATAAATGAAAAGGTAGAATTCAGGTTAAATGAAGGATTTGAAAAAACTACCCAAACCTTCAATAACATATTAGAAAGAATAAGTAGAATCGATGAAGCGCAAAAAAAAATAGAAAGTTTGTCAAGTAATATTATTTCACTACAGGAAGTTTTAACTGATAAAAAAACAAGGGGAACTTTCGGAGAAATTCAATTAAAACAAATTTTAATTTCAACATTTGGAGAAAACAATAGTAAAGTATATGAACTACAGAAAAAATTAAGTAATGACAAAATTGTTGACGCTATTTTATATACCCCTGATCCATTAGGAGACATTTGTATAGATTCTAAATTCCCTTTAGAACATTATAAAAAAATGGTAGATAAGAATTTAAGTAAGACGGAAAATATTGAAGCAGGAAAAATGTTTAAGGCAGATGTAAAAAAACATATTGATGATATTAGCACTAAATATATAATTTGCAATGAAACAGCTGATTCAGCAATAATGTTTATACCTGCAGAAGCAATATTTGCTGAAATTAATGCATATCATGAAGATTTAATCAATTATTCTCAAAAATCACATGTATGGATAGCGTCTCCAACAACATTAATGTTCTTATTAGCAACAGTCCAAGTCATTCTTCAAAATATTGAACGTGATAAGTATTCAGCTGTAATTCACGAAGAATTAAATAAGTTAGGGATAGAATTCAAAAGATATAAAGACCGTTGGGATAAATTATCAAGAAATATAGATCAGGTTTCTAAAAATGTGAAAGAATTGCATACAACATCTGATAAAATAGAAAAACATTTTGATTCAATTTCAAAAGCCGATTTAAAAATAAGTTTAGATGAATTAACTAATGATGAGGAGGAATAAAATGAAAAAAAAATTAATTAGACAATTATATCGAGATTATAAATTCTTCGAACACAAGACAGTGGAGATAACAGGTTGGGTAAGAAATAATAGGGCTCAAAAACAATTTGGGTTTTTAATGATTAATGATGGTAGTTTCTTCGAAACAATTCAAGTTGTATATGATGAATTATTAATAAATTTTAAAGAAGTTCAAAAATTTCGAGTAGGTTCAGCGGTAAAAATAGTTGGAAATGTTCTGCTAACACCTGAAGCAAAACAGCCATTTGAGATTAAAGCTACAGAAGTATTATTAGAAGGCGATTGCCCTGAAGATTATCCTATTCAACCTAAACGACATACTAAGGAGTTTTTAAGAGAGGTAGCACATCTTAGACCAAGAACAAATTTATTTAGTGCCGTGTTTCGAGTAAGGTCGTTAACAGCTCATGCTATCCATTGTTTTTTTCAGGATAGAGGTTTTGTATATACCCATTCACCAATTATAACTGCTTCTGATGCTGAAGGTGCAGGGGAAACTTTTAGATTGACAACAATAGATTTAAATAATGTTCCAAGAGATGAATTCAAACAAATTGATTATCAACAAGATTTTTTTGGAAAATCAACAAATTTAACAGTTACTGGCCAGTTAGAAGCAGAAGCATTTGCGTTAGCATTTCGTGATGTATATACTTTTGGACCTACATTTCGTGCTGAAAAATCTAATACGCATAAACACGCAGCAGAATTTTGGATGATTGAACCAGAAATCGCTTTTGCAGATTTAGAAGATGTTATGAATTTGGCAGAGGATATGATTAAGTATATTATTAGTTATACGTTGGAAAAAGCCCCTGAAGAAATGCAGTTTTTTAATCAATTTGTTCAAAAAGGACTTCTGGATCGCTTAAATAAACTTGTAAATAGTAGATTTTATCACTGTGATTATACAAAGGCAATTGAAATATTACAAAATGTGTCTAAACAATTTGAAAACAAAGTTGTATGGGGTATGGACCTAGGAAGTGAACATGAACGTTATTTAACAGATGTGCATTTTAAAGCGCCAGTTTTTATAATAAATTATCCGAAGGATATAAAAGCTTTTTATATGCGATTAAATAATGATCAAAAAACGGTAGCCGCAACTGATTTACTTGTTCCAGGTGTAGGCGAACTTATAGGCGGTTCACAACGTGAAGAGCGAATAGATATATTAGAAAAAAGAATGTCAGAAATGGGAATACCTAAGGATGAACTTAAGTGGTATTTAGATTTAAGAAAATTTGGCGGAGTAAAACATGCCGGTTATGGATTAGGATTTGAACGAATGTTGATGTATTTAACAGGTATAGAAAATATCCGAGATGTAATTCCATTCCCACGCACACCTAAAAATTGTGAGTTTTAAACAATGAAGGATTCTATTAAAAATAGAATCCTTAATAATTTATTATATTGTTTTAAAAAGTAACTAATGGTAATATATAGTTATAAATTATTTGAAATTATTTTGCAATTTATTATATTGTTTTTAAATGGATGTATTATTAAATAATATTTATATGATAATAAAAAAAAGTTAATTTCATGAAGGAGATGCACCGATATATGTATGACATCATTGTGATAGGTGGAGGACATGCAGGTTGTGAAGCTGCATTAGCTCCAGCGAGAATGGGTCTAAAAATTCTACTTGTAACTGCTAAAATATCAAAAATTGCACATATGCCATGTAATCCCTCAATTGGAGGCCCAGCTAAAGGTATCGTTGTTAGAGAGATAGATGCTCTAGGTGGGGAAATGGGTAGGAATACAGATAAATCCCATATTCAAATGCGTTTGTTAAATACAGGAAAAGGTCCAGGAGTACAAGCGCTTAGAGCTCAGGCAGATAAAGTTGATTATCCTAAAAATATGCAAACTACATTATTAAATCAACAAAACCTGACAATAATTGAAGAAATGGTAGATGATTTAATAATTGAAGATAAAAAAATAATAGGAGTTTTACTAGAAAATAGAGAAAAATACTTTGCAAAGGCGGTCATAATTACCGCAGGAACTTATTTACAAGCAAAGATTATGTTAAGCAATGAAAAATGGTCTAGTGGACCTGATGATGAAAAACCATCACTAAATTTATCAGATAATCTAAGAAACTTAGGATTTGAGACACTAAGGCTTAAAACTGGTACACCACCAAGAGTTGCGATAGACACAATTGATTATTCAAAAACTGAAATTCAGCGAGGAGATATGGAATACCATGCATTTAGTTATGATACAACAGATTATAAGCCACTAGAGAATCAAGTGCCATGTTATTTAACTTATACTAATTTGGATACACATGAGATTATCTTAAAAAATCTAAGTAAATCATCCATGTATGGCGCTATAGAAAACATAGATAGTAAGGGACCACGGTATTGTCCTTCAATAGAGGATAAAATTGTCCGATTTAATGATAAAACACGACATCAAATATTCCTAGAACCAGAAAGCATACATATACCAGAAATATATGTTCAAGGCTTTTCTACAAGTTTACCAAAAGATGTTCAAGATATAATGATTCACACAATAAAAGGATTAGAAAATTGTAGGATAGTTAGATATGCTTACGCAATTGAATATGACGCTATAGATCCAACCCAACTTTGGGCAACACTAGAGTCAAAACTTATCGAAAATTTATATTTCGCAGGTCAAGTCAATGGAACTAGCGGATATGAAGAAGCAGCTGGTCAAGGTTTAATGGCGGGGATAAATGCTGCTTTAAAGATTAAAGGGAAAGCTCCCTTCATATTAAAACGAAATGAAGCTTATATTGGAGTTATGATAGATGATTTAGTTACAAAAGGTACTCAAGAACCTTATCGTCTATTAACATCTCGAGCTGAGTATCGGCTTTTATTGAGACATGATAATGCAGATATGCGTTTAAGAGATTATGGATATAAATTTGGTTTAATAGATAAATCTAGATTTCAAAAATTTACAAATAAAAAAGCTAAAATAGAAAATGAACTTAATAGGTTAAGTAATATTAAAATTTTACCTACAAATGATGTAAATAATTATTTAAACTCAAATGAGTCAGCAGTCTTAAAAGACAGCATAACCGCATTAAATTTATTAAAAAGACCTGAGATTAGCTATTGCAATATCATGGATTTATTAAATGAAGAAACCTTATTAACAAAAGCCGAAATACAGCAAATAGAAATTCAGATAAAATATGAAGGTTATATAAAAAAAACTATTAGTCTTGTAGAAAAAATGAACAAATTAGAGGATAAGAAACTATCAGTAGATATTGATTATCTTAAAATACCAAACTTGGCATTAGAGGCAAAGACTAAATTAAATAAAATTAAACCATTAACAATAGGACAAGCTAAAAGAATATCAGGAGTTAATCCTAGTGATATTTCTATTCTTTTAGTTTATCTAGAGTCATATAGAAAGAAATAAATAGGAGCATATTTTATGAATGAATCACAATTTTTAGAAAATCTTAAATTAAACAATATCGAGATTAATAAAGAGCAATTGTTGTTATTTAAAAAATACTATGAATTATTAATTGAATACAATAAAAAGGTTAATTTAACTTCAATCACTGATAAAGAGGAAATTTATTTAAAACACTTTTATGATTCACTAACTGTTTTGTTTTATGTGAAAATTGAGGAAAATAGCACTTTATGCGATGTTGGAGCTGGTGCAGGGTTTCCTAGTATACCTTTAAAAATAGTAAGACCGGACCTAAATATTACAATTGTTGATTCGTTGGGAAAAAGAATTAAATTCATAAATGAAGTTATTTATAAATTAGGGTTGAAAAAAATAGTAGCAATAAATAGTAGAGCTGAAGAATTTGTTAATGAATATAGAGAGTGCTTTGATTATGTTACAGCGAGAGCAGTTGCTAGGCTAAATATATTATCAGAGTTATGTATCCCTTTAGTTAAATTGGATGGGAAATTTATTGTAATGAAGGGTCAAACAGGTCAGGAAGAATTAGATGAAGCTAAAAGAGCAATAAGTATTTTAGGATGTACCCTAGAGTTTAAATATTTTTTTTCACTCCCATTTGCTGGAGGTATGAGAAGTGTTATAGCATTAATAAAAACTAGTAAAACTCCAGATAAATATCCTAGAAACTATAGTCAAATTAAGAACAAACCATTATAATAAACATAAGGTGGTGTTATTTTGGCTTATTTATATGAAGATAAGGAATTAGTTTATGCAAAACAAATGGCTTCATTGAAAAAAAGGGTAGTCTTAGTTAATTCAACGATATTTATATCAAACTTTTTCTTAACCTTATTATTATTATTTAATCACATGCCATTTATTGATTTTTTGAACTTAGTTTTACCTGTATTTTTATTAAATTTAGTAATATCTTATGCTATTTTAATTAATCTTGATAGTAATGAACAACTATATTTAGCCATGTATATTTCAATAATTGGTACCATAGTAGTTATGATTAATATATTTATTAATGTTCAAAATCCTGCAACTTACATGTTAATCTACTTGGCAATAGCGATTATCAGTGTTTTTAAAGATAAGAAGGCTGTTAGTTTAGGATATTTTATAATTTTTTTCTTTGGAACTATTATTAATTTTAAATACGCCAGAGCTATTGTAAATTATAGCGAAGGTAACTATATATTTAATAATTTAACTCCATTTTTATACGAGAGTATTTTACTGTTAGTATTATTAGTTCAAACAATAAGAACTTTTTATAATCAAAAAGAAATAAATGATTTATATGATGAATTAGATATACAAAAGGAAATAGAACTAAAATATCAAAGTACTATCTTTAATTTGCTAGATAGGAATCAAGAATTAATTGCTTATACAGACCAATATGTAAATGATGAAACAAAAGAAAGATTAAATAATTATGCCGACCTGTTTAATGAATCTTTTTATATTAAAGAAGATTTAAAAGAAAAAATTGAAAGATATTTAAACCTACAAGTTGTAAAAGACCCACAAAAAATATTAGGGAAAAAATTAAATAGTTATAGAAGAAAAAAAGAATTATCTCATTTTGAAGAAATGTCGACATTTAAATTAACAAAATTAATGAGTTTAATTATGTCAATTACATTTAAAAATCAAAAGAATAATTATGATAACATTAAAAACTATGATTTACTATTTACCAATCCAGAGATGTCATTAGAAACAAAAATATTAGGATTTATTTTTTTGTATGAACATCTAAGAAATAAAAAACAACTTATTAGTAATATAAACCATGAACAAATCTTAAATTATTTTAGTACAAATAAAGCAAAAGAAATATTTGGTAATGAGATTGTGGAGTTTTTTATAAACAATGAACAATTATTTAATAACATATATGAAAATAAAAAAAATAATGATATTCATGAAGAAAAAGAGGAGCTTGATGAATAATCACTTAAATTGTTTTAATCAAATTAATACTGATATAAAAATCTTGAATTATTTAGGGAGATGATAGAAGATGAATATTTTTTCAGGTAATAAGGATAAAATTATTTATATTAAACTTTCACAAATTATTGTTAATGAAAACCAACCCAGATCAATTTTTGATGATGATAAAATAACTGAATTAGCAGATTCAATTAAAGAGCATGGCGTATTACAACCAATTATTGTAAGGCAAAAAAGTAACCAGTATGAAATTGTAGCTGGAGAAAGGCGATTTAGAGCATGCAGTATATTGAATTTGGACGTAATTCCAGCTATTATTAAAGATTTTAATGAAGAAGAAGCGGCCTCAGTATCGTTAATTGAAAATATTCAAAGGGAAGACTTAACAGCCATTGAGGAGGCTAAGGCTTATAAATTGCTCATGGAAATTAATAATTTAAGACAAGAAGATTTAGCTAATAAATTAGGCAAAGCTCAATCAACAGTGGCAAATAAAATAAGATTATTAAACTTACCAAATGAAGTACAGGATGCAATATTAAAAAAACTGATTACAGAAAGACATGCTAGGTCACTATTAACTGTTAAAGAGAAAGAAAAACAGTTATATGTTTTAAATAAAATTATTGAAAAAGAATTAACAGTAAAAGAAACTGAAAAATTTATTCAAAACTTACTTAATAAAGAAGTAGCCAAGCCTAAAGGAAAAATTATTAGTAAAATTTCTAAAGATGCGAGAATTGCTATTAATACTATTAACCATGCTTTGTTTATGGTTAAAGAACAATCAGGAATAGATTTACAAACAAATCAAGATGAGGATGAAGAATATTATATTTACCAGATAAAAATTCCCAAAACTAAATAATTTATCCACATTTTATAAAAGTTTTCCACAAAAAGTGGATAACTTTTATTTTTTTGCTATCTTTTTTTAATTTATTATGTTAAAATATGTATATAAATTTGATAAAAGGAGCAATAAAATGGGAAAGATAATTGCGATTGCTAATCAAAAAGGTGGAGTTGGGAAAACAACTACAAGTATTAACTTGGCTGCCTGTTTAAATAAACAAGGGAAAAAGGTATTAATCATTGATATTGATCCACAAGGGAATGCAACTACTGGGATAGGGATAAATCGTGGGGAGCTTAAGAAAAGTGTCTATGATATAATTATTGATCAGGTAGACTCTGATGATGTTGTAATAAAATCTAGAACAAGTAACCTAGATATTATTCCTTCAACAATGGACTTAGCTGGTGCTGAGGTTCAACTAGTTGGTATTCAACATAGAGAATACCGTCTAGCAAACACAATAAGAAAATACAAAGAAAATTATGATTATATTATAATAGATTGCCCTCCTTCATTAGGATTACTTACAATAAATGCTTTAACAGCTGCAGATTCAGTTGTAATTACTGTTCAATGTGAGTATTATGCACTTGAAGGGTTAACTCAACTATTAAATACAATTAGAATAACTCAAAAATATTTAAACAGTAATTTAGCTTTAGAAGGAGTATTACTAACAATGTTTGATGCTCGAACTAATTTGGGTATTGAAGTAACAAAGGAAGTAAAGACGTTCTTCAGAGAAAAAGTATATTCAACAATAATTCCTAGAAATGTTCATTTAGCAGAATCACCATCACATGGTTTACCAATTATTGATTATGCTCCAAATTCTAAAGGTGCAAAGGTATATTTGGATTTGGCGAAGGAAGTGATTGAAAACAATGAGTAGTCGTTTAGGTAGAGGAATTGGAGCCTTGTTTCAAGAAAACACAACTTTTTCTGAAGACATCCAAGAAAATGAAAAAATTGAAGAAATCGAATTAACTAAATTAAAAAGAAACCCATTTCAGCCAAGAAAAATTTTTGATGAAGAAAAAATTTCTGAATTAGCTCAATCAATTAGAGAACATGGGGTATTTCAACCGATAATAGTTACAAAAATTAAAGAGGGTATGGGCTTTTATATTGTTGCTGGAGAAAGGCGGTTCAAAGCTTGTGAAAAACTAAGTTTATTAACTATTCCTGCGATAATACGTGATATTGATAATCAAACCATGGCAGAAATAGCCTTACTAGAGAATTTGCAAAGAGAAAATTTGACTAGCATTGAAGAAGCTTTTGCATATAAAATGCTGATAGATGAATATTCGTTTACACAACAAGAAGTTGCTGATCGTGTAGGTAAAAGTAGAGCCCATATTACAAATTCATTAAGATTATTATCTTTACCAACAGAGGTTCAAGATATGATTAACAATGGAACTATTGATTTTGGACATGCAAAGGTATTGGCAGGTTTATCTGATGAAAATTTACTTGTTTATTTAGCTAATAAAATTATTGATGAAAATTTATCAGTCCGAGCTTTAGAACAATTAATTAAAGAGGAAATGGGAAAAGAAAAAAAGCCAATACAAGAGAAAAAACAAATTCAAAGAAATGTAAACCTAATGTATCTTGAAGAAAAATTAATTAGTACATTAGGAACATCAACTAAAATTATTGAGAAAGGTTCAGGAGGTAAATTAGTAATTGATTTTAACAGCACAGAAGATTTAAATCGATTACTTAAGATAATGAGCCTAGAAGATATTATAAATATTGTAGATTAATAAAGAGGTGTTTTTAATGGAACCAAAACAATTTCAACTGAATGATATTGTAGTGATGAAAAAAGAACATCCATGTGGGAAAAATGAATGGCAAATCATTAGAATGGGTGCTGACATCCGAATTAAATGTATGAATTGTGGAAGAAGCGTTTTAATGCCACGAAGTGAATTTGAACGGAAATTAAAAAAAGTTGTTTTATCTCAAGGCAAGTAGTTTCTTGCCTTTTTGTATTTGAGGAGGATAATTTTGTATAAGAAATTTATAAGTTATTATAAAAATCATTTAGGTTTATTTATAATTGATACTTTTGCTGCGTTAATGATGGCAGGATTTGATTTACTATTCCCATATTTTACAGGGAAATTTATTGATGATTATATTCCAAATCAAAAAATGCGATTAATTTTATTAACAGCAGCAGTATTATTTTTATTATATATCGTAAAAGTATTTTTACATATTATTGTTAACTATTGGGGACATATTATGGGAGCTAGAATAGAACATGATATGCGCTCTGATTTGTTTAATAAAATCGAAAATTTAAATTTTTCATATTTTGACGAAAACAAAACAGGGATGATTATGTCGAGATTAGTCGGTGATTTAAGAGATATTTCTGAAATGGCACACCATGTACCTGAGGATATCATTATATCTTTACTAATGTTAACTGGATCGGTATCAATATTATTTTATTATGATTATAGGCTTGGTTTAGTTGCACTTGGATTTACAATATTACTATTCGTTTTTGCTTTATATCGAAGAGTTGCGATGTTAAAAGGATTTAGAAAAGTACGTATTGAAAATGCTGAAATTAATTCACAAATTGAAAGTTCATTAGGTGGAATTAGATTATCCCAATCATTTACTAATGAAGATTTCGAATATAAAAAATTCAGTTATAACAATGCTAAATATCGAGATAGTTGGGGTGGGGCTTACAAAGCAATGACAGTTTTTTCAACCGGGACTGATTTTATTATCAATATTTTTTATTTAGCTGTATTAGTCTTTGGTGGATACTTAGTTTATGATGGCAGTATTGAAAGTGGGAAATTAATAGCTTCATTGCTATATATAACATATACTATCCAACCTATAAGAAGACTAATAAATTCTATTCAGCAAATACAAACAGGGGTTGCAGGAATAGAGAGATTTTATGAAATTATGCAAATTAACCCAGAAATTAAAAATCCTAAAAACCCAAAATATTTAATTAACCCTAAAGGGGTTATTGAATTTAAAAATGTTAGTTTTAAATATTCAGAAAATGAAAATTTTGTTCTAAGAAATTTTGATTTATCAATTAAAAAAGGTCAAAGCATTGGATTAGTGGGAGAAACAGGTGTTGGTAAGTCAACGATTTCTCAATTAATCCCTCGTTTTTATGATGTTACAGAAGGTAGAATAATAGTTGATGGGATCGATATAAAAGAATATGATTTAAATTCACTAAGAAAATCAATTGGACATGTTCAGCAAGATGTTTATATATTTTATGGAACAATAAAAGACAATATATTGTATGGTAAAATAGACGCTACAATGAAAGAAATTATATCTGCAGCCAAAAAGGCCCGTATTCATGATTTTATAATGACACTAGAAAATGGATATGAAACAATGACTGGGGAAAGAGGCGTTAAACTTTCTGGAGGCCAAAAACAACGAATAGCTATTGCCAGAGTGTTTTTGAAAAATCCGCCTATTTTAATATTAGATGAAGCGACAAGTGCTCTAGATAATATTACTGAACGTAGAATTCAAGAATCATTAGAGGAATTGGCAAAAGGACGAACAAGTATAATTATTGCTCATCGTTTATCAACATTAAAAAATGTTTCAGAAATTTTGGTGTTAAATGAAGAAGGTATTTCTGAAAGAGGTACGCATAAAGAATTAGTGAATAGTGATGGATATTATGCTAGTTTATATAAAGCAATGTAAATAAAATTTAATATGAGTTAATACAAATTTGTTTCTAAATTACATTAAATATTAATAGTAAATCTAAAAAAATATTGAATAAAAAAAGTTATAGCGATAATAATAGTTGTATTACGCATTAATAATGCTATGATGTAAACTAACCATATGAAAAAAAACGAATTTATTTTATTATAAATTATTGCTTTTTTTAAAATAATATATATAATTGATATATTGATTATGAACATTTCTTAATGGTGATTATATGCATGAACTGATATATGTAAACTTTAAAATGAATATTAATAACAATGGGAAAAGTCATGAAATTCAATTTCAAGACTTAGGTCAAAGGTATATAAAAAATCAAAAAACCTATATTAGGTTAAAAGAACCACTTATGGAAGAAACAAAATTTAATCAATTAATGTTAGTTTGTGATAATTCGGAAATCGTGATTATAAGAAGTGGTTTTGTTAAAATGAAGCAAGTATATAAAGAAAATGAAACAACTATAGGTTACTATACTAATGACTATATATCATCAGAAATTACTACCTTTACAAAAAGATATGCTTTTTTTAATGATAAAATATTGTTGAATTATGATATTGTTTTTGATAATGATGTGATAGGAAATTATCAAATGGAAGTTCAAATGAAAGGAGTAGGTGGAAATGAATAAAATTTTAAGCTTACAAGAAGATATAAAAGATCATTTACGAAAAATAATTTCTAACTTAGGGGAAGTCGGTTCAAACTTTAAAGTTATTTTGGAAGAACCAAAAGAAATAGAAAATGGGGACTATTCAACAAATTGTGCAATGCAGCTAGCTAAGATTCTCAAAATGTCACCAAGAAATATCGCAGAAGAAATTGTCAAGAAAATCGATAAAGAAGTTTATTATATCGAAAGAATTGAAATTGCAGGACCGGGTTTTATTAATTTTTATATGAATAATAACTATTTAACAAAAATTGTAAAAGAAGTTATTACATTAGGAAATGAATATGGTAAAACTACTTACGGGAATATGTCTAAAGTAAATGTAGAATTTGTTTCAGCAAACCCAACTGGTGATTTACATTTAGGTCATGCAAGAGGTGCTGCGATTGGCGATTGTTTATGTAGAATACTTGATTGTGCAGGTTATAATGTGACGAGAGAATATTATATAAATGATGCAGGAAATCAGATCAAAAACCTAACATTATCTACCATAGCAAGGTACGAACAATTATTAAAAAAAGATTCAAAAATGCCAGAAGATGGATACCGTGGTCAAGATATCATTGATATCGCCCAAAAGTTATTTTCAATATATAAAAATAAATATGAACTGAATTCTGAAGAGAGATACCAAATATTTAGAGATTTTGCAAAACAATATGAATTAGATAAGATTAAACAGGATTTAGCAGACTATAATGTATTATTTGACGTATGGTCTAGTGAAAATAGTCTGTATGAACAAAATAAGGTTAATAGAGCAATTGATAAATTATCGCAAAAAGGATATGTTTATGAATCTGAAGGAGCAACCTGGTTTAAATCAACTGAATTTGGCGATGATAAGGATCGAGTATTAAGAAAAAGTGATAATAGTTTGACATATTTAACACCAGATATTGCATATCATATTGATAAGTTAGAAAGAGGATTTGATAAGCTTATAAATGTACTCGGGGCAGATCATCACGGATATGTACCAAGACTTAAAGCAGCAATTGAATGTTTATCAGGTGATTCAGGAAAGCTAGAAGTTTTAATAATCCAAATGGTTCGTTTAATTAAAAATGGTGAAGAATATAAAATGTCAAAACGCTCAGGGAAAGCATTAACAATTCGAGATTTGATTGACGAAGTAGGAGTAGATGCAATACGTTATTTTTTCGCAATGAGAAGTTGTGATTCACAAATGGATTTTGATGTGGATTTAGCAACTAAAAAATCTAATGATAACCCAGTATATTACGCTCAATATGCTCACGCTAGAATTTGTAGTATATTACGTCAAGCAGAAGAAAAAAAACTTTATTATGCTAAATTAGATAGTTATCAAAATATAAATTCTGAAAAATCATATGCAGTATTAAAAAAAATAGCAGAGTTTCCAAAAATAGTAATTGATGCAGCAACAAAACGAATCCCACATCGAATTACTAATTATATAAATGACTTGGCCTCGGTTTTCCATAGTTTTTATAATGCTGAAAAAGTTATAAATAAAGATAATATTGATAAAAGTATAGAACTATTAGCGCTGGTAAAAGCAACACAAATTACATTGAAAAATTCAATGGCGCTAATAGGAGTGAATGCACCGGAAAAGATGTAAACTTATTATAGGAGGACTTATTATGACTCATAATTTTTCAAACATGTCTATGTTACAAATAGCAGAAAACTTAATGCAAAGAAAAAAAACACCTCAATCTTTTCGTAAAATAGCTAAAGAGGTTAGCGAATTAATGGGGTTATCAGAGGAAGAACTAAACAAAAGAGTTGCCCGTTTTTATGCTGACTTGACTTTAAGTGGTAAATTTGTTAATGTTAGCGGTGATAAATGGGATTTGAAAACTCGCCAAAAATTTGAAGTATTTGAAAATCAATTTAATTATGATGATTCATTTAAAGAAGAAGAAGTTGAAGAAGCGGATGAAGAAGAAGATTTAGATGAAGAAGATGTTGATGATGATTATGAAGAAGACTATGATGATGGTGAAGATGAAATTTAAAAAATAGTTGAATTTTCATACCGATTTTGATAATATAAATAAGGGCACTCGAAAAATAACTGCTTTCCTAGGTAGGAAGGCATTTTTTTTTTAATTTGTAAAAATATAATAATGTAGAATTATTTTGGAGGTAAACAATGACCAAATTTATATTTGTAACTGGTGGGGTTGTATCGTCCTTGGGTAAAGGGATTTCTGCAGCATCTTTGGGTCGTTTATTAAAAGATAGAGGGCTCAAAGTCTTTATGCAGAAATTTGATCCATACATAAATGTGGATCCAGGTACAATGAGTCCCTATCAACATGGTGAAGTATTTGTAACTAAAGATGGGGGAGAAACAGACCTCGATTTAGGGCATTATGAACGGTTTATTGACGAAAATTTAACTAAAAGCGCAAACATTACAGCAGGAAAAGTGTATCAGTCAGTAATCGAAAAAGAAAGAAAAGGCGAATATTTAGGAAGAACAGTTCAAGTAATTCCTCATATCACAGATGAAATAAAAGAAAAATTATTTGAGATTGCTAGTGAAAGTAAAGCAGACATTGTAATTACAGAAATTGGTGGAACAGTTGGAGATATAGAATCGCTCCCTTTTTTAGAAGCTGTTAGACAAGTTAGAAGAGATATTGGAATGCATAATACTTGTTTTATTCACAACACACTAGTCCCTTATTTAAAAGCAGCAGGAGAAATAAAAACGAAGCCTACACAACATAGTGTAAAAGAATTAAGGTCATTGGGAATTCAACCAGATGTAATTGTACTGAGAACAGAAGTTCCAATAGAAGATGAAGTAAAAGATAAAATTGCTCTTTTCTGTGATGTTAAAAAAGAAGCTGTAGTTGAATCAAGAGATATGGAAGTATTATATGAGGTTGCTCTAAGCTTACATGAACAAGGACTAGATAGTTTCGTTTGTGAACATTTACAGATTAAAACTAAACCAATTTGTTTAACTGAATGGGTAAAATTAGTTGATTCAGTAAAAAACTTAAAATCGGAAATTGAGATAGCTTTAGTGGGTAAATATGTTCAACTACATGATGCATATTTATCAGTATGTGAGGCGTTAAAACATGCAGGGTATTACCATAAAGTATCTGTTATCGTCAAATGGATCGATGCGGAGACCTTAGACAATGATAATGTAGCAGAGTCTTTGCAAAATGTAAATGGGATATTAGTTCCAGGTGGATTTGGTTCACGGGCCGTGAATGGAAAAATTGCAGCCATTAAATATGCCAGAGAAAATAAAATTCCCTTTTTTGGAATATGTCTAGGAATGCAACTTGCAACAATAGAATATGCTAGAAATGTATTAAACCTTAATTCTGCAAATTCTACTGAAATTGATGAATTTACACCTCATCCAATTATTGACTATTTACCTGAGCAATATCAAGGAATTCATTTGGGGGGAACTCTTAGACTTGGTGAGTATGATTGTCGGTTAAAACAAGGAACTAACAGTTATAAAGCATATAATGAACAATTAATAAAAGAAAGACATAGACATAGATATGAATTTAATAATAAATATAAAAATATATTAGAGGAAAATGGAATGATTTTTTCAGGTATAAATCCACAAACTAATTTAGTAGAAATTATAGAAATTAAAAATCATCCATGGTTTGTTGGTGTCCAATTTCACCCTGAATTTATATCAAGACCAAATAGACCACAAGCGTTGTTTAGAGATTTTATTAAACATTCAATAGAGTATAAAAATAAAAATGATTAATTGTTAAAATTCATTTAAAATATTGGTAAAAAATTATGAATAGTGTTATCATAATATTATAAAAATAAGGAGGTTTTACTATGCCGTTAGTAAATATGTCAATAATGTTACAAAAAGCAAAAATAGGCAAATATGCTGTTGGGCAATTTAATATTAATAACTTAGAATGGACTAAGTCTATCTTAACTGCTGCTGAGGAAATGAAAGCTCCAGTCATATTAGGGGTTTCTGAAGGTGCTGCGAAGTACATGGGGGGTTATAACACTGTAGTCCATATGGTAAAAGGCTTAATGTTAGATTTGAAAACTACAGTACCTGTCGCAATCCATTTAGATCATGGAACAACATTTGAAAATATTAAAAAAGCAACTGATGCTGGTTTTACATCTGTTATGTATGATGGTTCACATCACCCAATTGATGAAAATATTGATGAGACTAAAAAAGTTGTAGAATATGCTCATTCTCGTGGGTTATCTGTAGAGGCTGAAATAGGGACTGTTGGTGGTAACGAAGATGGAGTTGTTGGTGGTATTCAGTATGCTGATAAAGATGAATGTGTTCGCTTAGTTAAAGAAACCAATGTTGATTGTTTAGCTCCCGCATTAGGTTCAGTACATGGTGTATATGTTGGTGAGCCTAAATTAGGTTTTACAGAAATGGAAGAAATAAAAGCTGCAACAGATATGCCTTTAGTTTTACATGGAGGTACAGGAATTCCTACAGAACAAATAAAGAAAGCAATTTCTTGTGGAACTGCAAAAATTAATGTAAATACTGAAAATCAATTGGTTTTTACAAAGGTAGTTCGTGAAATTTTAACTAATGATAGTAAAGTATATGATCCACGAAAAGTGATTGGTCCAGGTGCTAAAGCTATTATAGAAGTTGTAAAAACAAAAATTGAAATATTTGGAAGTGCTGATAAAGCTTCAGAAACATTATAATTATAAAAGGGGAAAATATGAATAATGTTGTTTGTCAAGATGCAAGAGGGATTGTATTAAGAACATTAAAAAAATATAATATCTTATTATGGCTTGTTGCAATAGAAATATTAAGATTAGTGTTAACTACTATCTTTAATAAAAGGTTTTTTGATGTAACTAAAGAATTTTTAGAAAATATAGGTGATTATTTAGGGAGTTTCATCAAGGTGATTGGTGCTGAAAAAGCTACAATGGAATTTTATCAATATTACAGTCAAACCAGTTTAGTAATATATATTTTCCAAATTTTCTTGTTACTAATAACTTGTTTAACGATTTTATTTTTAATCTTCAATATTTATAAAAATATACATACATCAGTTAGCAAGAGTGTTAAAATAACAGCCATTATCCTAATTAGTATAAAAGTTATTGAAATAGTGTTAACTATTTTAAATATAATATTATTATATTTATTTAGTAAAAATGTAAATTCTCAAATTAGCGTTAACGCAACAGACCAAATAATTAATTTATTAGGTTTAGTTATTTTTATTATATTATATTTTAATCTATTATTAATTTATAAGAAAGATAAAATTCTATATAAGAATTATTTAATGTTTATTTTTGTATTTATAATTATAGTAACATTAAATGTTATAGAGTATTTTTCAACTATAATTAATTACTTTTTTCAAAAGCTTTATTACAATAATTTTAAAAATTCTAGTATATATATAGAAGCTTTAAAAGAATTCAATCAAGGTACAATATTAGCATTTATAGGATTAATTGCTGTTAGTATATTTTGTTTTATAATTTATATATTTTTAAAAGAAATCATAAAAAGTACTAATATTGACAACGCCGAAAAAGATGAATTAAAATATTAAAATTTTCAATTAAAAACGCTTTTGCGTTTTTTTTTATGATAATAACCCAAATTAGATAAAATAAGCGCAATTGTTGGATAAACGCAATATTATAGTAATGAATGCACAACAGGAGTGATTTTAGTGGATGGGTTAAGTAGTTTGAGTGCACCTATTTTAGCATTATTTGGAACATTATTTACTTATTTTGTAACTGCAGTAGGAGCGTCTTTAGTTTTCTTCTTTAAAAATGTAAAAAAGGAAGCGCTGGATTTAATGTTAGGATTTGGAGCTGGGGTTATGATCGCTGCATCTTTCTGGTCATTATTACTGCCAGCAATTGATATAGCTGGTATTAATGGCACTATACAATGGATTCCACCTTTAATTGGCTTTATAATAGGAGCAGGATTCTTACTTGTTGTTGATATATTCCTACCACATATGCATGCAGATAATGAAATGAAGCAATGCGAAGGAATTAAGACAGGGTGGCATAGAAGCATTTTACTAGTTCTTGCAATAACGTTACATAATATTCCAGAAGGTCTAGCTATTGGTGTTGCTTTTGGAGCGTATAAATTAGGGTTAGAAGGTTCTACTTTTTATGGAGCAATAGCTTTAGCAATTGGAATAGGTTTACAAAATTTTCCTGAAGGGGCAGCAGTAAGTGTTCCGCTTCGTAGAGAGGGAATGTCTAGAAGGAAAAGTTTTTGGTATGGGCAATTATCAGGAATTGTAGAACCAATATCTGGGGTAATAGGAGCAATATTGGTAATTTTTATGAGGAATATATTACCATATGCATTATCTTTTGCAGCAGGTGCGATGATATATGTTGTTGTTGAAGAACTAATTCCTGAGTCAAAATCAAATAAAGAAGCAAAAATTGCAACTATAGGGGCTATAATTGGTTTTGCGATAATGATGACTCTCGATGTAGCATTGGGATAGATTAGTTTTTTCGAAAAAACTATTTTAAAAAATAACATTATAATATATAATAATATTGTAGAAAATAATTTTGAGGTTTAAAATGGATATTAATATAAAACATCAAAATTTAATACAATTGTAATAATTGCGGAATAAGTGCACCTATAAAAGGTGCATTTTAAATTAAATTTAACAACACTAAAAGGAGATAAATTATGCAATATGATGTAATAGTAGTTGGAGCAGGTCCAGCTGGAATATTTACCTGTTACGAGTTAATGCTAAAAAAGCCTGAATTAAAAGTATTGTTAATTGATAAAGGGCATGATATATATCATCGTAGATGTCCAATTTTAGAAAAAAAACTTGAAAAGTGCCCTATAAATCGAGAGGGTATTTCCAGTTGTTATCCTGCATGCTCAATTACTAATGGTTTTGGTGGAGCAGGTGCATATTCAGACGGTAAATTTAATATTACAAGTGAATTTGGCGGTTGGATGACTGATTATTTACCTACACCTCAAGTAGAAGAATTAATTGACTATGTAGATACAATTAATTTAAAACATGGAGCAACTAAAGATATTACAGACCCTTATGCAGATGGTGTTAAAGAGATAGAGAAAAAGGGGTATGCAGTAGGCTTAAAATTATTAAGAGCCAAACTTAGACATTTGGGTACAGAAGAGAACTTACAAATCCTAAAAAATATTTATGAAGAAATGAAAAATAAAATTGATTTCATGTTTAAAACAGAAGTATTAGATTTCTTAATTGAACATAATAAGATAAATGGAGTCATCTTAAAAGGTGGCAATAGTATAAATTCTAAGTATGTTGTTATTACACCAGGTAGGGATGGGTCAAGTTGGCTAACTAAAATGATGAATAAATATAATGTAAAGATGTCAAATAATCAAGTTGATATAGGAGTTCGAGTAGAGACAAATGACGTTATTATGACTGAAATTAATGAACAACTTTACGAAGGAAAGTTTATTTTTAGAACAAGTGTAGGGACAAGTGTTAGAACATTTTGCTCAAATCCTTCGGGTCATGTGGTTGTTGAAAATCACTCTGGAATAATGCTAGCAAATGGACATGCCTATAAAGATCCTAAGTTTGGGAGTGTAAATACTAATTTCGCTTTATTGGTTTCACATACTTTTGAGGAGCCTTTTGATAAACCAAACGAGTATGCGAAAGAAGTTTCGCAATTGGCAAATAAGCTTTCTAATGGATCAATAATTGTTCAAAAATACGGGGATATATTAATGGGTAGAAGAACTACCGAGAAACGTTTAAGTGAAGGTTTTGTTAATCCAACATTAAAAGAAGCAGTTCCAGGCGATTTAGCTTTAGTTTTACCTTATAAAACAATGAAATCATTAATTGAGATGACTGAGGCTTTAAATCACTTGACCCCAGGTATTGCATCGGAACATACTTTATTTTATGGTGTTGAAGCAAAATTCTATTCTGCAAGACCTAAAGTGAATAAACATTTTGAAACACCAATAAATGGATTATTTGTTGGCGGAGATGGTGCTGGAATAACTAGAGGACTGGCCCAGGCAGGTGCTAATGGAGTTTGTATTGCACGTCATATTATAAGTGAATGGTAAATATATATATAAATTTAAATTTACAAAATAATCTTTTGGAGGATAAAAATGGCAAAAACAGTTGTTGTTGTTGGAACTCAATGGGGTGATGAAGGTAAAGGTAAGATAACAGAGTACCTTTCTTCTAAAGCAAATTACGTAATTCGTTATCAAGGTGGAAATAATGCAGGGCATACAATTGAATTTAATAATGAACAATTTAAACTAAAGTTAATTCCCTCAGGCATTTTTCAAGCTGAAAAAGTTATTTTAGGAAATGGTATGGTTATAGACCCTAAATCATTAATTGAGGAAATGAAGTATTTAAACTCGAAAAATATTGTTACTAATTCAATTAGAATTTCGAACAGAGCGCATGTTATATTACCATATCATATAAAGTTAGATGAATTATTAGAAGAACTTAAAATTGATCAAAAAATAGGTACAACTAAAAAGGGGATTGGACCTGCTTATATTGATAAGTATTCTCGTACAGGGATAAGAATGGGCGATTTTATTGACCCGGAACTTTTTAGAGAAAAATTAGCATTTCAAGTTAATGAAAAAAATGAACTGTTTAAAGCACATAATAAAAAATTATTTGACTTTAATGAGATTTATGTCGAATATAAAAACTATGCAGAAATTCTAAAACAATTTGTTACTGATACTTCATATGAAATAGATATAGCATTAGAAAATGGGAAAAAACTATTATTTGAAGGTGCACAAGGGGTTATGCTAGATATAGATCATGGAACTTACCCCTATGTAACATCATCAAATCCTAGTGCTGGTGCAGTAACTATTGGGGCTGGTATCGGTCCTACATTAATAGATGAGGTCGTAGGCGTTGTAAAAGCCTATTCAACAAGAGTAGGCGAAGGAGCGTTACCTACAGAGCTAGATGGTGAAATAGGTGAATATATTCGTAAGGTTGGAAGAGAGTATGGTACAGTAACTGGTAGGGCACGTCGTGTAGGATGGTTTGACGCAGTGATTGTATCACATACAAGACGTGTTAGTGGGTTAACCGGCTTATCCATTAATTTACTTGATGTATTAACTGGTATAGATAAAATAAAATTATGTGTTGCATATAAGTTAGATGGTGAAGAAATACATTACGTTCCTTCAACAATTAAAGAATTTGCTAGATGTAAACCAGTCTACTTAGAGATGGAAGGTTGGAAAGAAGACATTACAAAAGTTAAAAAATTTGAAGATTTACCAATAAACGCTATTAATTATGTTAAAAAAATTGCTGAAATTACAAAAGTAGATGTTGTTATGGTTTCTGTTGGTCCAGATAGAGAACAAACAATTATTTTGAAGGAAATATATTAGAAAAAGTTATCCACAGTTGTGGATAACTTTTTAACTTAAGTGGATGGGATCTTCATCAATTACAATTTGTTTTAAAAAATCATAAGCTTCTCTTGGTGATTTGGCAGTTAATATCTTTTTTTCCATTGGGCATAAATCTAATTTGTCTCGCTTTAAGATGTTCTCAACTACTTCCCCAAAAAACACAGTCACATTATTGTTTTCTAAAAGAGTTAGGGCTGGTTTAGAAATAATCTTGGCATACACGGTTTTTAAGTTACAGTATATAGCAATATTAGCAATGGCAACACCAATAATTTTATCAATTAGGATTGTTTCTTTACTTGGAAAACCATTATAATATATATATTTTACAAATGGCTTAACACTGTTTTCTTTTGACTCATAAATAATTTTGTCTTTATTTAATAATACACATGTTTTATCTGGGTTTAAGAGATCAAAATAATTAATGGTATTTGTGTTAAATAAAAATTTAGAATTAAGACGCTTGATTATTAAAGGTATAACCATAATCTGGAGTATAGCTCCTAAAATACTAACTGATAAATTTTCAAGAAGCTGTAAAAGTACAAAGCCTTTACCTAACATTAGACTTCCGATTAAATAAACTGAGGAGATGTTAGCAACTCTCCCAATAAACATTGAAATAATTAAAGAAAAATAAATATTTATCTTTTTATCAAAATAAAGGTACCCAAAAGTTACACCATAAACCATTATCTCTATAGTTATATATAATAAAAGTGGAAAAGCAGGCATCCCTGTCAAACAAAAACTAATTAAGGGTGTAATTATACCAACACAAAGCCCTATAATGGGTCCAAATAATCCCCCTGCAAAAAACGAAGCATAATGAATTGGTAACAATTTTGGTCCAAGTTGTAATGATGGTATATAAGCATGGAATATAAAAGGTAATAAGATTCCAATAGCTATAATTGCTGATGTGTAAGTTATTTTTTTGATATTCATAAACCTCTCCAATATTAAAGTATAGTTGGTAAACAAAGAAAAAGCTAATGTACTATTATATATACAAGTTATTATTATAAAAATAATACCATAAAATAGTATTTTTTAAAATATATTATTTGTAACTTTAGTTTATTTTGAGACTAAGGTAAATACTTTTAATAATTTTAGCAGTTACCAAAAGTTTTGCGTTACTTTTTTATAAAGTTCTTATATATATCTCATTAAAGGATTAATAAATCGAAAAAAATTATACTACAAAAATAACTAAAATTTTAATATATTAGGGAATTAATTTTCTTATTTTTGGGGCATTATTTATTTACCCCAGAATTTGTAAATGAAAACTTCCTTTTCATTATAATAGTATCATTTTATAACTAATAAATTTGTAATAATCCTTTAGATTAATGTTTTTAAATAATAGATTTAAAAAAACTGATGATAAATACATGAAATTAACTTGCAAAAATAATGAAAACGCTTTAAAATAGAAATAAATATTGCCTTTTTGGGATATATTTGCTTACAAGACATTAGTGAAATATTACTCATTATGTCATATTAAAAATATGGAGGGAAAAAATGTACAAATCAGACTTGGAAATAGCAAAAGAAGCAAAGATGCTTCCTATTCAAAAAATCGCGGAAAATTTAGGTATTGACGAAGAAGATATTGAATTGTATGGTAAATACAAAGCTAAATTATCATTGAATTTATTTGAGAAACTTCAAAATAAAGAAGATGGGAAGACTATTTTAGTTACTGCAATTACGCCAACACCAGCAGGTGAAGGAAAATCAACTACAACTGTGGGTTTAGGGGAAGCATTTGCTTTAATTAACAAGAAAGCAATAATAGCATTACGCGAGCCTTCTTTAGGTCCAGTTATGGGCGTAAAAGGTGGTGCAGCAGGTGGAGGATACGCACAAGTTGTTCCGATGGAAGATTTAAATCTACATTTTACTGGTGATATTCATGCTATAACTACTGCTAATAATACATTAGCTGCACTAATTGACAATCATATTTATCAAGGGAATGAATTAAATATTGATCCCAAAAACATAACTTTTAAACGTTGCATGGATATAAATGACCGCTCATTACGTCAAGTAATAATTGGGGCAGGTAGTCGTGTCAATGGTGTGATGCGTGAAGATGGATTTAACATATCTGTTGCCTCTGAAATCATGGCTGTATTCTGTTTATCTACAAGTTTAAAAGAAATGAAGAGAAAATTAGCAGAGATAGTTATTGGCTATACATTTGATAAGAAACCAGTTAAAGTAGGCGATTTAAAAGTTGAAGGTGCCCTAACTTTATTATTAAAAGACGCTATAAAACCAAACTTAGTTCAAACAGTTGAAAATACACCAGTTCTTGTTCATGGTGGTCCATTCGCTAATATCGCTCATGGCTGTAACTCTATTATAGCTTCTAAAATGGGTCTGAAAATGGCTGACTATTTGATTACAGAAGCTGGCTTTGGTGCAGATTTAGGGGCAGAAAAGTTTTTAGATATTAAGACAAGAATAGCAGGAATTAAACCTCATGCAGTTGTTATAGTAGCAACAGTTCGTGCTTTAAAAATGCATGGCGGTGTTAATAAACAAAACTTAAAAGAAGAAAATGTAGAAGCATTGGTAAAAGGTATCGAGAATTTAGAGAAACATATTGAAACTGTAAAAAGTTTTAATTTACCATATGTGGTTGCACTTAACAAATTTGTTAATGATAGTGAAGCGGAACTTAATGCATTGATAAGTTGGGGTAAAGAAAACGACCATCCAATTGAAATGTCAGAAGTTTGGGAATTTGGTGGCAAAGGTGCAGTTAATATAGCTAATAAATTAGTAGAATTAATTGATAACAACACTGATTATAAATTTAAACATTTATATGATCTTAATGAAACTATTGAAAATAAAATTGAAACTATATGTAAAACAGTATATGGTGCAGATGGAGTAGAATTTACCGCTAATGCTAAAAAGCAAATAGCTGAATTTAATGCTAATGGATGGGATAAATTACCTATTTGTATGGCAAAAACACAAAATTCTTTATCAGATGATCCTAAAAAATTTGGGCGACCAAAAGGGTTTAAAATTACAGTAAGAGAATTAAGACCTTCAATTGGTGCTGGATTCCTTGTTGCTTTAACAGGAACAATGTTAACAATGCCTGGTTTACCAAAGGTACCAAGTGCAATGGCGATGGATGTCGATGAATACGGTGTTGCTTACGGATTATTTTAATAAAAATAAAAGAGGCGATTAATATGTCAAAGAAGTTATTTACACCCGGACCGGGTAACGTTCCACAACTTGTTCGTGTACAATTATCAAAAGACATTATTCATCATAGAATGGGAGATTATCAAAAAATCCTATTTAAAGTAACTGACAAATTAAAAAATGTATTCATGACTCATGAAGAAGTAATGATATTAACTTCTTCAGGTACAGGGGCTATGGAATCAGCTGTTGTCAACCTTTTTTCAAGTAATGATGAAGTTTTGATAATTAATACAGGTTTTTTTGGGCAAAGATTTATTGAGATTTGTCAAGCATATAATTTAAAGGTCTATTCTTTAGATTATAAATGGGGACAAACTTTTAAATTACAAGATGTAATTGATATGTTTGCTAATTATCCAAATATTAAAGGAGTATTCGTTACTTATCACGAGACTTCAACTGGCGTTTTAAACAATATAAAAGAATTAGGGGATTTTATTCATACTAAAGAGGCATTATTAATCGCAGATTGTATAAGTGGCATGATATTTCACCAGTTTGAATTTGATAATTGGCATGTTGACTGTGCTTTGGCCTCGAGTCAAAAAGGTTTTTCACTGCCACCTGGGATTGCTTTTGTAGCTCTATCTGAAAAGGCAAAAGAGAAATTATCTTTTTCTAATTTACCTAAATATTATTGGAATTATCAAAAATATTTAGATTTTTATAAAAAAGGTCAGAATCCATTTACACCTGCCATATCACTAATCCTTGCCTTAGATGTTAGTTTGGATACTATTTTAGAAAAGGGAATATCTAACATTGAATTAGAGAAATACGAATTAAGAAAATATTTAGAGATGAAAATGCAAGAGTTAGGTTTTGAATTATTTATTAAAGATGAAAACTTACGGGGTAATGTATTAGTTCCAGTTTTAACAAATAAATACGATATCCCAAAATTAGTTAGATTTTTAGATGATAAATATAATATTTCTGTTTCAAAAGGGCAAGGACCATATGCAAATAAAATGCTAAGAATTGGCATAATAAGTGATTTTGCTTTTAGTGATATTGATGAATTAGTAAGTAGGATACTGGAATTCTAAACGAATGCAAGCTAAAATAAATTAAAAATATCTTTTTAATGAAGTCTAGTATTAGACTTCATTTTTTGATAAACTATAATAAAAAGGAAAAGGAGATGTTATGTATGAGTGCTATAGTTATAAGTGGGAAAGACGTAGCAAATAGAATGAGATCAGAATTAAAGGATAAGGTTAGTAAATTTATTGAAGAGAAAAATATTGTTCCAAATTTAGCTGTTATATTAGTGGGGGAAAATCCAGCATCAGTTTCTTATGTTACTGGAAAACAAAAGGGTTGTGAACAAACTAATATGAAATCAACGATGATTAGAATGCCAATTGAAACTACGGAACAAGATTTATTGAATGCTGTAAAAAAATTAAATAATGATGAAACAGTTCATGGGATATTAGTGCAACTACCTTTACCAAAGCACATCAATGAAAATAAAATTATTGATACGATTAGCGTTGAGAAAGATGTAGATGGGTTTAGTCCAATAAATGTTGGGAAAATGGTTTTAAATGAAGACTGCTTTTTACCATGTACGCCTGCAGGTATAATTAAACTTATTAAAGAAACCAATATTGATATGACTGGTAAACATGCAGTTATTATTGGTAGAAGTAATATAGTAGGTAAACCAGTTACTCATTTATTACTTCGTGAAAATGCAACTGTAACAGTTTGTCACTCAAGAACTAAAAATTTAAGCGAATTTACTAGAAATGCAGATATATTAGTAGCAGCTATTGGGAAAGCTAAATTTGTTACAAAAGATATGATCAAACCTGGTGCTGTTGTTATAGATGTAGGAGTAAACAGGGTAGATAGTAAATTATACGGTGATGTGGATTATGAAAATGTACTTGATGTTGCTAGTTATATTACGCCAGTTCCTGGTGGTGTAGGTCCTATGACAATTACAATGTTACTAGAAAATACATTTGAAGCTTGTAAAAGAATGATAAAATAAAAACTTTGGAGGAATAATGTGTTAGATAGATATAGTAGACAAAAAATGAAAGACATATGGAGTGAAAAAAATAAATTTAATGCATGGTTAAAAGTAGAAATTTTTGCATGTGAAGCCTGGGCTAATTTAGGATATATTCCCTTTGCTGATGTTACTAAAATTAAAGAAACTGCATCTTTCGATATTGATAGGATTTATGAGTTAGAAAAAGATACACGACATGACGTAATTGCTTTCACACGAGCTGTAAGTGAAACACTAGGAACAGAAAAAAAATGGGTGCATTATGGGTTAACATCTACTGATGTTGTTGATACGGCATATGGTTATCTTTATAAACAAGCAAATAAAATTCTTAGGGAAGATATAAATTTATTTATTGACTTACTAAAAACAAAGGCTAAAAAGTATAAACATACTGTACAAATGGGCAGAACACATGGCATACATGCTGAGATTACTACTTTTGGAATGAAATTAGCATTATGGTATGAGGAAATGAATCGGAATTTACAAAGGTTTAATGACGCAGCAGAAGCTGTAGAAGTAGGAAAGATTTCTGGAGCTGTTGGTACACATGCTAATATTCCAATTTATATAGAGAAATATATATGTGAAAACCTTGGTATTGATTATGCTAAAATATCTACACAAACACTTCAAAGAGACAGACATGCTCACTATATTTCTACACTAGCATTAATTGCCTCTAGTCTTGAAAAAATGGCAACAGAGATTAGACACTTACAAAGAACTGAGGTTAAAGAAGTGGAAGAGTTTTTCGATCCAAAACAAAAAGGGTCATCTGCAATGCCTCATAAAAGAAATCCGATTTCATCAGAGAATATTTCAGGATGTGCTAGAGTATTAAGAGGGTATTTAATCCCTGCCTATGAAGATATAACCCTGTGGCATGAAAGAGATATTTCTCACTCATCTGTTGAAAGAATTATCATGCCAGATGCTACAGTTTTATTAGATTATATGTTGAACAGATTTATGAATGTAATTGATAATCTTGTAGTTAATGAGACTCAAATGTTAAAAAATATAAATATTACTTATGGTGTTATTTTTTCGCAAAGAGTGCTTTTAAAATTAGTTAATAAAGGTTTATCTAGGGAAGAGGCATATGATTTGGTGCAGAAAAAAGCAATGCATGCATACAATAATCAAGTTTCTTTTAAAGATACTTTGAAACAAGATGATAAAATAAATAAATTATTAAATTTAGAAGAGATAGAAGATTGTTTTAATACTTCTTATCATTTGAAAGCTATAGATGAAATATTTGATCAATTAGGCTTATAATTAAATCATCTTTTATTGTTTTAATGAATATACTTAAACAATAAAAGAAGGTGATTATGATAAATAAACGAATTGATGAAATTAAAATTGAGCTTTTAAAAATGTACCAGAAAGATTTAATGTTACGAGATGAACTTATTAAATCTGGTGATTTATATCTTGGGTATCATCCCAAAATGGAACAATTGCATCAAGAAAACTCAGAAAAATTAGAAAAAATTATTTATGAAATAGGTTGGCCAACAGTGGAAAAGACTGGCGAAGAAGCTAGTTTTGCTGCATGGGTTATATTGCAAAATGCTATAAGTAATCCAACCTTACAGAGAATAAGTTTGCCGTTATTAATGGAATTGGCAAATCAGGGAGAAATATATCCAAGTGAAGTTGCAGTATTATTTGATAGAATATGCTATTTTGAATTAAGGCCACAAAAATATGGTACACAATTCGATTTTGATGAAGATGGAAATTTAAATCCTTGGGAAATTGAAGATGTTAAAAATGTCGACGTTTATAGACAAGGAGTAGGGTTACCCCCATTAAATGAAACCATTAAACGAATGCAAGAAGTGGCAAAAAAAACTAATGAAATGTCCACTAAGCCATATAAAGATAGAATAAATGAGCGGAAAGAATGGGCGAAAAAAGTAGGATGGATATAAAAAAAAGTACTTGTAATCTTATGATTACAAGTACTTTTTATCTTAGTATGGATTTTTCCTTTGTGTCATTAATATTTCTTTCATTTCACTGTTGGTCTGTTTTTAATTCTGTTAATGCAATTTTTAAGTCGTTTTTAGGCAACTCATTTGCTTCTTATAAAAGCATTATTAATTTCTAATAATTTAGATATTGATTTTGAAAAAAATTCATGTAAACTTGATAATTCAATGAAAATAAATTAAAAATAGAAAAACAAAAATTGGTTAAATTTTTATGTTGATTTTAATTGAAAATTTAAACTTTACTGCTATAATATCATCTATAGATAATAAAAGGCGGGTAATATGAACACAAAAAAGATGTTTAATAAGTTAACAAAAAAACAATTATATACATATAATATTTATTTTTTTACCTACTTTTTTGCAGTTGGAACGCTTTTACCGTGGATTCCTATATATCTGAGTGAAATTGCATTGCTTAGCAATGATAAAATCGGGCTAATCTTATCAATAATTTCATTGGTTTCTATAATTTTTCAGCCAATATGGGGAATTGTAAATGATAAATTACATCTTGATAAACAAATAGTTTATTTAGGAATAATAATGGTAAATATTTTTGTTGTACTGATATTTTTATCTACCAATTTTTATATTATAGCTTTATTCACCTTTTTATTTGGCTTATTTAGTTGTGGTATAGGTCCTATTCAAGATAGTTTAACTGTTATATATACAAAAAAATATTGTTTTAAGTATGGGGATGTAAGAATTTGGGGTTCAATAGGGTATGCGGTAGCAACTGTAATAAGCGGGTATTTTATAAAAAATTATGGTTATGATAGTATTTTAATGCTTGCTTCATTATTTTTTTTGGTAAGCTTTTTTGCATTTATTAGAATAAAGCAGGTAAAGAATCCTCTAATAAATAAAAATATTAAACAACAGATAAATTTATTTAAGGTTTTAAAAAACAAAGTTTTTATAATTTTTTTAATCTTTGCCTCATTAAGTATTGGTGTATTAAGTGCTATGGGTAACTTTACTGCCTTAAGACTAATGGAATTAGGTGGTTCTACTACTCAAATAGGATTTATCACTGCTTTAACAGTATTTATGGAAATCATAACTATGTTATATGTAATTAAAGTTAACACTAGAATTAGTGAGTATAAATTGCTTATAATATCAATACTGATTCAAATTCCATTTTTATTAGTTTATATTTACAGCTCAAACTTATATCTGCTTGTATACATATTGCTTTTAAGAGGTATTTCTTCAGGTATGTTTATTACAGTTATGGTTAATTTTATATCTTCTTTATTACCAAATGATCAAACACTTTCAGGTTTAATTTTATATTCTGCTATCTCTTTAAATTTAACTGGTTATCTAACTAATACTATTTCAGGTTTTATAATAGCGTGGTTTTCATATAAAGTTTTATTTACAACAATTTTATGTCTAGTATTGTTTTCCTTAGTTTTGGCTTCTATACTATATAAAACTAAAGAACAAGTGGTAGATAGAATATAAAACGTTATCATAAATAATAAAATTGTATTTTGTTGACTGTAATATATTTGTTTGTTAAAATAGATGAATTAAAAAATAAAGTTTCAGGAGGTAATAATGGATAAGATTTCAGAAATCTTTGGCAATAGTCTTTTTAATGATAAGGTTATGCGTGAAAGATTACCTAAAATTGTATATTGTAAATTACAAAATACAATTAAAGAAGGAAATAGTCTTGAAGCAGATGTTGCCGACGTTGTTGCTAATGCGATGAAAGATTGGGCAGTTGAAAAAGGGGCAACTCACTTTACCCATTGGTTTCAACCTATGACAGGAAAAACAGCTGAAAAACATGAAGCACTTTTTACAATAGAAGAGTGTGGAAATGTAATTGAAGAGTTTTCTGGGAAAAATCTTGTAGTTGGCGAAGGAGATGCATCGTCATTTCCAAACGGTGGACTTCGTGCAACTTTTGAAGCAAGAGGATATACCGTTTGGGATTGTACCTCACCAGCTTTCCTAAAAGAAAAAGATGGTACTGTCACCCTATGTATTCCCACTGCTTTTTGTTCATATAATGGCGAGGCTTTAGATAAGAAAACTCCACTATTACGTTCGATGCAAGCAGTCGAAAAATCTGTTAAGAGAATTCTAAAATTTTTTGGCGATGAACCTTTAAGAGTTTTTTCTAATGTTGGAGCTGAGCAAGAATACTTTTTAATTGATAAAAGGTTATATCAACAAAGAAAAGATATTATTTATACTGGAAGGACATTGTTTGGGGCTTCAGCACCAAAGGGGCAAGATTTAAGGGATCATTACTATGGTTCAATTAAGGAACGTATTTACGCTTTTATGAAAGATATTGATAAAGAATTATGGAAGTTAGGAGTTCCCGTAAAAACTAAGCATAATGAAGTTGCTCCTGGACAACATGAAATAGTTCCAATTTTTTCTACCGTTAATATTGCGACAGACCAAAATCAAGTAATAATAGAAATGCTAGAAACTGTCGCCAATAGACATGATTTAGTTTGTTTATTACATGAGAAGCCATTTGCTGGCATTAATGGATCAGGTAAACATAATAATTGGTCATTATCTACAAGCGATGGTAAAAATTTGTTAGACCCTGGGGAATCTCCAATTGAAAACACACAATTCTTAGTGTTTTTATCAGCAGTTATAAAAGCTGTTGATGATTATCCTGAATTACTTAGATTATCAGCTTCTTCTTATACAAATGACTTTCGTTTAGGAGGTCATGAAGCTCCTCCAGCAATCATTTCGTTATTTGTTGGGGAACAACTTGAAGAAGTAATGCAGCAGATTGAGATAGGCGGGTTAAATACTTTTAAGACAAGCAAAAGATTAAAAACAGGTGTTATAACTCTACCCGATTTACATAAAGATGTTACTGATAGAAATAGGACATCTCCATTTGCCTTTAATGGAAATAAGTTTGAATTTCGAATGATCGGAAGTTCTCAATCATTGGCAGGACCTAATATAATTTTAAATACAATTGTTTCCGATACATTAAATGAATTTGCTGATGAACTTGAACAATCAACTAATTTGGCAGAAGGCTTAAAAAATTTAATTCACAAAACGATTAAAAAACATCGTAGGATAATATTTAATGGAAATGGCTATAGTGAAGAATGGGTAACTGAAGCTAAATCAAGAAATCTTCCTATTTTACCATCTGTTGTTGATGCCATACCTCATTTTATAACTGAGAAAACTATTCAACTTTTTACTAGAAATAAAGTTTTAGACGAAAATGAAATTAAATCTAGATATGAAATAATGCTAGAAGATTATTGTAGTAGAGCAAGGATTGAAGCTGCAACAATGCTTCATATGGTAAATAAACAAATAATTCCAGCGACAATTAAATATTCAAATGAAATATCAACTTACCTTAACAACATTAGGCAAACAAAAATAACAGTCAATTTAAAACACCAAGAGAGGTTATTAACAGTAATTTCTAAATTTGTTGATGAAATATATAATAACATGATTAAGCTACAACAATCACTAGATAAGGCTAATAATATAGGTGATTTATATGAAAAAGCAAAGCAATTTCGAAATGAAGTGTTAGTAAACATGTCAGAATTAAGAAAACCTTGCGATGAAATAGAACTACTTGTGTCAAAAGAGTTGTGGCCTTTCCCAACTTATGGCGATATGTTATTTAGAGTTTAAAATGATAAAACCACGATTCAATAATTTCGTCATTAGTATGTGAAATTGATATATTGTGGTTTTTAATTTTATTAAATTTATGGAATAATAATTATGATATACTAAAGTTAGTAAAAAAATAAGGAGATTATAATTATGAATTTCTCAAAAGAGTTATATGAAGCAAAAAAAGCCGCAATAACAGCGGGTAAAAAAGTAATAGAAATTTATCGTACAGAATTTACTGTTGATTATAAAGAAGATGAATCACCTGTGACAATAGCTGATATAACAGCAAATAACATTATTGTAAAATGTTTGAAAGAGGCTTTTCCTAATTATGCAATACTATCCGAAGAAAGTGCTGATGACTTTGAAAGGCTATATAATGACTATTGTTTTATAATTGACCCAATTGATGGCACAACGGAATTTGTCAATAAAACTGGAGAATTTTCAATTAATATAGCATTAGCTTATAAAAATGAAGTTGTTATGGGTTTAATTTATGTACCTGTATTAGAGGAACTTTATTTTGCTGAAATTGGGAAAGGATCATACAAAATAAAAAAAAGAAATACTACAAAATTATGTGTATCAAATCGAATTTATAATCTAAGAATTGCCCGAAGTCGTTCTCATAAAACAGAACAAGCAAAACAATTATATGAAGAAAATAAAAATAAAATTGAAAAACAATTTGAAATAGGTTCAACTATAAAAGGGTGTTTCTTAGCTTCGGGAATGCTTGAAGCTTTCTATAAATTTGGTGTAGGGACTAAGGAATGGGATATAGCCGCAATGGATCTGATAATTACAGAAGCAGGAGGAGTTTTTAAGGATTTAAACCATAAAAGAATTAAATATAATAAAAAAGATGTTTACAATAAAAATGGTTATTACGCATTGAATATTGAGGATAATATCTTTAAATTTGATCATTTAGTCAAAAAAAATAGCGAATAATCTTGATAACAAAAGTGATTTATGTTATAATTTCTACATTCAATTGAATAATTACATGGAATCGTATAGTATCGGAAATAAGGTCCGAAAGTCTCTACCTATCAGCCGTAAAATGATAGACTACGATGAGCTATAACAAAAATAAGTAAGTATAATAAGTAGATTTATACATGCATATTTTTGTTTCGAATATTTAAGTAGGTTAAGACTTTCTGATATTATTTAGAGAGTCTTTTTTGATTATAAAAGTAATTATTCTAAAAATAATTTAGGAGGACAAATATGGACTTTGTTAAAGATTTCTTCAAGCTAGAAGAAAAAGGTACATCTGTTGGTAGAGAGCTCATCGCAGGTTTGACAACATTCTTATCAATGGCTTATATCCTAGTTGTTAATCCAATGATTTTAGGAGCAACTGGTATGGACCCTAGTGGAGTATTTATCGCAACAGTTATCGCTGCTGCAGTAGGTACTTTAGTTATGGGGATTGTTGCAAACTACCCAATTGCTTTAGCTCCAGGTATGGGAGTTAATGCATTCTTTACCTATACTGTTGTATTTACAATGGGGTATTCTTATCAACAAGCATTAGCTGCTGTATTTATTTCTGGTATTCTTTTCTTAATTATTTCATTTACAGGAATTAGAGAAAAAATTATCAATGCTATTCCAAATAATTTAAAATTAGCTGTTGGGGCAGGTATTGGATTATTTATTGCTTTTATAGGATTAAAAAATAGTGGGATTGTCACTTATGATTCAGGTACTCTAGTTGAATTTGGTACATCAAATCCTACTCCAAGTAAGGTTATTCCTATGCTTGGAGATTTAGCAGACCCTGCAATATTAGTTGCAGTTATTGGATTAATTATTACAATTATTCTATATGTATTAAAAATTCGAGCTGCAATATTTATTGGTTTAGTAATTACTACATTAGTTAGTGTTGCACTAGGTCAATCTGGTACGCTTGAAACAATGGATTTTAATAATCATTTAATTGGTGAGTTCTGGGATGGTATTACAGATGGAATCTGGAATTTTAAATTCTTCATTGTTATCTTTACTTTCTTATTCATTGACTTTTTTGATACTACTGGCACATTAGTAACAGTAGGAAGACGTGCTGGATTAGTCAATGAAGAAGGGGAATTAGTAGGTTCAAATAAAGCATTATTTGCTGATGCTACTGCTACAGTAGTTGGTTCAATTGCAGGTACTTCTACAACAACTTCATATATTGAATCATTATCAGGTGTTGAAGCTGGTGGACGTACAGGTCTTACTTCTGTATTCACTGGATTGTTATTTATTTTATCAATTTTCTTATTACCTTTTACAGGTTATATAACTTTCGCTGTAACAGCTCCTGCATTAATTATGGTAGGTATCTTAATGGCTTCTCAACTTAAAGAAATTGATTGGGAAGATATAGCGGTTGCAATACCAGCATTCTTAACTATCATAATAATGCCACTTGCTTATTCTATTTCAACAGGTATTGCTTTAGGATTTATATTTTATCCAATTACTTTAATAGTTTCTAAGCGGGGTAAAGAAGTAAATCCAATTATGTATTTCTTAGCATTCATTTTCTTAATTTACTTCTTAGTGTCATCTAATACAGTAATGGATCCAATTTATGATTTTTTTAAATAATTTATAAATTCTGAGCCCTATTATTAAAAATGATAATAGGGTTTTTTTTATTATTTAAAGCAACTGAAAAAAAGTCGAATATTGAGTTGACATCTGATGTATCATATGTAATAATTAATAGAACTTTTAATTCAGTCCAGAGAGGCTGAGAAGGAACACGGAGTTAAAATAAATAAGAAATGCGTGTACCCTCTTAGGTCTATTGGACTTGAGAGGTTTTTTGTTTAAAAAGCCTCTAAAAGTCAATAATAATAAATAGGAGGAGTTCAAAATGATTAAACCATTTTTAGTTTATGACGTGGATGAGAAGCCAAGTGGAGGGAAATGGGCTTTATTAGCTTTTCAACACACTTTAGCAATGTTTGGTGCAACGGTGCTTGTACCAATGATTACAGGATTACCAATTAATGTAACGCTTATCGCGGCAGGAATTGGTACATTAATATATATATTAATGACTAAAGGTCAATCACCAGTATTTCTAGGTTCTTCATTTGCATATATTGCGCCAATAATTTCAGCATTGTTAATAGGCGGTGTAGTAGGTGAAAACTTTGGTGCTGTAATGGCAGGCTTATTAATAGTAGGGTTAATATATTTGGTAATAGCAGGTATAATTGGTTTCTATGGAACAAACTGGATCAATAAGGTGTTACCGCCAATTGTAATTGGACCAGTTATTATGGTAATCGGTTTAGGGTTAGCCTCAACCGCAGTTAAAATGGCTATATATAATAATGGAGCACCAGCTCCAGATGCTACACCAGAAATAAATTTTTATATAATAAGTCTTGTCACATTATTTACAGCTGTATTAGTAGCAAATTATGCTAAAGGTGTAACAAAGTTGATTCCAGTAATGACGGGAATAATTGTTGGATATATAACAGCTGTTTTATTAGGAGAAGTAAGTTTTGCCCCAGTTACAGAAGCGTTTGAAGATAGTTTTATTGGACTATTTGCTCTTCCTAACTTTGCATTTTTAAAAACAGGACCAAAATTTAGTTGGGAAGTGTTCTGGTTGTTTGCACCAGTAGCCTTAGTTACTATTTCAGAACATATTGGAGATCATTTAGTATTAAGCTCAATAATAGGACGTGACTTAACAAAGCGACCTGGGTTGGCTAGAACTATTGCAGGAGATGGATTGGCTACAGCGGTTGCCGGCATATTAGGTGGACCGGCTAATACAACTTATGGTGAAAATACAGGCGTAATAGCTATCACAAAAGTAGCTTCTGTTTGGGTAATAGGAACTGCTGCACTAATTGCTATTTGTCTTGGATTTATTGCTCCTTTTACAGCATTAATTTCAACAGTACCTGTATCTGTAATGGGTGGTGTTTCAATAATGTTGTTTGGTATTATTGCTTCAAGCGGAGTAAGAGTCTTAATAAACAATAAAATTGACTTTTCAAAAGAACGCAATTTAATGATAGCTGCAATTGTATTAGTATCAGGAATTGGTGGATTGAAGTTCACATCAGGTAACTTTACATTATCATCAATGGCAGCCTCTGCAATCATAGGTATTATTTTACATCAAATATTACCTGGTAAACAAGCTGGATATGGTAGTAAAGATGAAAACTAAAAAGTAAGGGATATTAAAATACATAAGGGGATATTAATCCTAATGGATTATACTTCCCTTTTTTTAATAACTATTGAAAAGGCATCACTTTGTGAAAAAAATACTTTAAAACAAGTTGAGTTTGTGATAAAATTAATTGAATTAGTAATATTAGAAGGAGGAAGTATCTATGAAGCGAATCGTCGTTCTTGGTGGAGGATACGGTGGTATTTTGACAGCTAAACATTTAGAAAAAAAACTAAAAAAAGAAAATGTTAAAATAACACTTATTGATAAAAATCCTTATCATACAATGTTGACAGAGTTACATGAGGTAGCTGCAGGACGTGTTCATGAAGATTCCATCAAAATATATTTTAATCAAGTAATTGCAGGTCGTAAAATAGATTTTGAAATGGATGCAATTAACAACATTGATTTTGGAAATCAAAAGATAATATCAGATACAACTGAATATCCATATGATTATTTAGTAATAGGAACTGGATGCAAACCTACATTCTTTGGTAATAATGAAATTAAGGAAAGTGTCTTTACTCTTTGGTCACTAGAAGATGCAGTATTACTACACGAACATATTGTGGAACAATTTAGAAGAGCTGCAAAAATGGATAATCCTGAAGCTAGAAAATTAACTCTATCATTTGTAATTACTGGCGCAGGATTTACTGGTGTAGAAATGGCTGGAGAACTAGCAGAATATGTTCCTGAACTATGCCGCGAATATCGAGTAAACCCAGAAGAAGTTTCTATTAAATTATTAGATATGGCACCACGTGTTCTTCCAACATTCCCAGAAAAATTGTCCCTTAATGCTCTTAAGAAACTAAACAAAATTGGAGTTGAATGTTTTACAGGATCACCATGTAGCAAAGTAACTAAAGAGTCAATTTCATTTGGGGATCAAGTATTTAAAACTGAAACTATAATTTGGACGACTGGGGTAGAAGGTTCAGTATTAGTGGATAATCTTACTGATATTGTGAAAAAGGGTCGAGGAAGGTTAGCTTGTAATAAGTTTTTACAAGTTGAAGGTAAAGAGAATGTCTATGTAGTAGGTGATAATATTTTCTATGTTCCTGAAGATGAAGAAAGACCTGTACCACAAATGGTTGAAAATGCAGAAAACTCTTCAAAATTAGTAGCATATAATATTGTTAGCGAAATAAAAGGCAAAGAAAAAGAAGAGTATAAACCAAAATTCCATGGAGCAATGGTTTCAATTGGTGGAAGAAAAGGTTTAGCACAAGTAGGAACTCCTAAGATAATGTTTAATATTAAAAATAGTTTTATTGCTCTAACTATTAAACATTTTATAAATTTAATTTACTTTATGCAAGTTTTAGGATGGACAAAAATTTGGTCATATATAAAACATGAATTCTTTAATGTTCCAAATAATCGTTCAATGGTTGGTGGATTAGTGTCTAAGAAAACACCAAGTTTATGGACAGTACCTGTACGTATTTGGTTAGGACTAATGTGGTTTTTACAAGGATTACCAAAAGTAGTTCATAAATTGTCAGGTGGGTGGGAAGGATATTGTACATTAAATGAATTCCCACAAACCTTTGAAAATAAAGGTTTAGTTTGTTCTTCATTAGGAGAAACAGTAAATTTTGTTAATTCAACAAATTATGCAAACAACCCTACTGTACCAGTAGTTGATGTTAGTAACTTAAATGGTTTAGATAAAATTCTTGCATATATTAATGCATTTTTTGATGGATTCAAACCAACTGAGGTTACTAGTTATGGCCTTTCATATAATGTTTTCTATGTATTTGAGTACTATCAAACCAATTTTAAATGGATTGGTTGGTTATTTACTATCTTAGAATGGATATATAATTTATTTATGACAATTTCTGATTGGTTTATGAATACAATTGTAACTTGGATTGCACCGTTATTTGAATTTGTTTTAGCATTTGGTGAATTAGGAATTGGTATATTATTAATACTTGGATTATTTACCGTGCTTGCCTCAACAGGTTCATTAGTATTAACTATGATGGTTATCGTCGGAAGTTTATTCTCTTATAATGGAATATTCGTATCTGACTTAATTTGGTATTTAGTAGCAAGTATTGTTTTATTAAACTTTGGCGGGAATGGTCATGTATTATCTTTAGACTATTATGTAATGCCAAAAGTACATGGTTTCTTACAAAAAATTCCTTTTGTTAAAAAATGGTATATTTATGGAGAAAAAGTAGACTTTTAAACTCCTATAAAAAAATATAATAAGGAGGAAAATTTATGAAAAAAATTTTTACTTTGTTAATAATTATAACTGCATTCTTTACTTTAACAGCATGCGGGCCAAATTCAGATTACTACAAAGTAGGGTCAACAACTGTTTTCATTAATAAAGATGATTCTATAGAAATAAACCCTTTTGAAATTTTTATTGATAATGTTGATGAGTTAGTTAAATATAATATGTTAGACAAAGCTATAACTGATTTAGATGAAGCTGAATTAAAAGAAATATTTGAATTGAAAAGTGTTGAGTATCGTAATATCAAAAAAGGTTCATTTGATAGTTATAAGCTAAATGTTGAGGGCTTAATTTTTGAGGGAAACCCTATACCAACTGAAGAAAACGAAAATCAAATTATATTAAAAGCTAATAATACTTATGATTTTAAATTGCACTTTATCAAAAAAGATGCTGATTCAGAAAAAGATTTGCTTAATTTATATGTAACATACTCTTTCTTAGAATCAGTAAGAGAAAAAGAAGCTGTTGTTAATTCAGCACTGGATACTACATATAATTTACTAAATAATGTTAGTTCTGCTAATGAAGATGGATCTTATATGACAGTAGAAGAATTAAAATTAAATTATGAAATTGAATACACAGTAACTTTAAATGATCAAGATGTGGCAGTAACTAATGACTCTGTTAATTTAGATACAGCAGGCACATATAATGTAATAATTTCATTAACTGAAATAGGAGATAATGACGGGACTAGTGGTGCTTCTGATGCTAATTGGGATTCAGAACCAGTTGTACCTATTGAAGTTCATTATACTATTGTAGTAAAATAATATAAAAAAAAAGTTAGGATTAAATTCCTAACTTTTTTGTTTCTAAAATGTTCTTTTTTCTAGTTCTTTAATAATATCGATTAACATTTGTTTTTTTGGGTGATTTAGTTTAACGATTGCTTTCATAGCTTTATTAATATACTTCTTGCTTATTTTTTTACTTTTCTCAATAGCTGAACTTTTTAAAATACAATTAATGCAATTATTAAATTCTTCAAATGAAGAATTTTCATTTAATAACCTAATTTTACTGGCTATTTTTTTATCAGTTAACGAAAATATTACAGGGAGAGTAATATTTCCATTCATTAAGTCTGCTCCATTTGGCTTACCTAAAATTTCTTTGTCTTGAGTGAAATCTAAGATATCATCAAAGATTTGGAAGGATATACCTAAATTTATCGAGTAATTATAGAGAATTTTTAATGTGCGTTTTGATACTCCAGATAATTTAGCGCCACCTAACATCGAAGCTGCGATAAGAAGAGCGGTCTTATTTTTTGTCTTTGTTATATATTCTCTAAATGTAATATTAAAGTTAAACAATAATGATTGTTGATTAATTTCTGACTCACATAAATCAGTAACTTTAAAGCTATTGTAGTATAAATTTTCAAAGTCATAATTTGAGATATATTCAGACGTTAATGCAACTAAATAATTACCGAGGATTAAAGCATTATAAACGCCATTTTGAGTATGAATCGTTTGGTTTCCTCTTCTAGTATCAGCTTTATCAATAATATCATCATGGATTAAAGAGGCTGTGTGTATTAATTCAAAAATGGCAGCGAGTTTATAAACTTCTTCTTTATTATTATCACCAAAATAACTGCCCAAAACAGTAAAAATAGGGCGTATCCGTTTACCAGATGAAAAAATTAACTTATATAGTTGATCTTTAAGATGGGTAGGAAAACTTTGATCATTTTCTAATAATTCTTTAATTTTATTATCTAATAAATTTTTATCAACATTACAAATTTTAGCTAAATCCATCTTGTCCTCCATGAAAAGTGCTTACTCTTTTAGTGCAAAAATGATATTATTTAATAATGAATCCTTTGCATTATTGTTTAGCAAGTTTAACATAATTAATTTTGATTCTGAAGCAAAAACCTTTAATAAATAATATAACTTATGTTTATACAATATTTCTACAATGTAACTACCAATATAATCACCAATTAATATGTAATAGGGTTGATGGTTAAAATTTTCACATGCTTTACCATGGTAAGTTAATGAGGTGTAAAATAATGAGTAACATGCACATATTAAATCTTTATATTTAATAGAAGGAATTTCCTTATTAATTCTTTGTAAAATTTCATTGTAATGAATCTCGTCATAAATAAATTCAACAGGTGTATTTGTATTTATAAAATCCATTACGTATCTAATATATTTATTATTAATCATATCAATACCTCTAAAGATTTAAAGTCATTTAATTTTTGCATATTATTTCATTATTGTCAAATAAATTCGCAATAATTTCATCATTAGTACTAAACATATTGCTAAAAATTATGAATACAATTTAATATACAATAAAAAAATTCGTGAGTAAGCAAATAACACTTTTTGTGAAAAAAAAAATTAAAATTTATAGCAACTTTCACTAAATCTATTGAGAGTGTAAATAGAATATAGTATAATTAATTTGTGAAATAAATAATAATTTTTAAAAGGAGGATATTAATTAATGAAAAAGTTATGTGTTATTATGACTGCTTTGTTACTTTCAGTAGTACTAGTTGGTTGTGGTGAGGAAAAAACTACAACTACAACAACTACAACAGAACCAACAGAAGTTGGAAACTTTGATGTAGCAGATGGATATTACTTTGCAGTTGCTGATGAATTTGCAAATGGTTATAAATATTGGGTAGTAGTATCAGTTGAAGATAAGATAATTACTGATATCGATTGGAATGGTTACCACATTGATGGTGGGGCAGGAAAATGTCAAGGGTATGATAAAGTTACTTGTTCAGAACTTGGAATCTATGGAATGAACGGTAGCAAAGGTGAATGGCATACACAAGCTGAAAATGCTACAGATTGGATTTTAGTAAATCAAACTCTTGATGTAACAGCTGATGAAACAGGACATATTGATGCAATTACAACGGTTTCAGTTCATTCTGAAGAAATGTTTGACTTAGTTGAAGCAGCATTAGAAAATGATCCAGTTGCTGAAGGTTCTTTAGCAAATGATGGATATTATTATAAAGAGTCTGATTTGACAGATAAAACTGTAACTTATGCTATACCTTCTAACGCTGAATTAACAGCATATGAAACTTTTGCTGAAACATTTAGTACATCTACGTTTGGAGTATTTGTTGTTGTTAATGGTACAGTTGTATTAGCAGATTTTAATGCAAGACATGATGCATATGAATATGTTTTAGATAATGAAGAAAAATTTGTAAAACAAACAATAGGAGAAGGTTCTTATAACACTATTAATGGTGCTTTTGAAGAAGGTGTGTTTGTTCCAACAAAGAAATATGTAACTAAAGATTCAGCTGGTATCTGGTATGGTATGGCTAATGTGTGGGCAGATCAGGCAGCAGTTGTTGAAGAAAAATTACTTGCTGACCAAACTTTAACTGCTGATGTAGACGGAAATGTTGATGGTGTAACAGGCGTTTCAATACATACAAATGGATTCTTAGAGTTATTTAATGAATTAGTTACAGAGGCTAATGCTGAATAATTAAAAAAATTAAGTTATCGGAAACGATAACTTTTTTTTGTTATAGAAAACCGTTATGATATGATTTCCTTAAAGTAGACAGTGTAAAAATAATTAGCAAGTGGCAGTCTGAAGGTATACCTTTAGACGATAAAAGGTACGCTTGAAAACGAGAAACCACATTCTAAGACGGTGAATATCCATCATCTGTAAATTTAGAAAGAACTAAAAAACTAAATAAAAAATCAACTAAATTTTCATTTTAGTTGATTTTTTTGTATAAACTTTTCTTTTTTTTTAATAATATTGGAATAATCCAAAATATAAAATAACTTCTCAACAAAATATAAGCTAAATTAAGTTTTGTTGTTTTATTGAATACGTCTTTTCTCTTTATGATTAAATTTAATATTATAATGATTCCTACAATTACAGCAACAGAATCTATACCTAATAAGCGTGAGTGTATAATCATTAATCTACATATGAAAAGTCATTGTTTTTTATTTGAAAATCATACAAATCTTTCATACCTGAAGTAATATAAACTTTATTAGTTTTTGTTATAAAAACAGCTTCAGTGTTCGGATAACTTTCAATAAATTTTATGCCATCTGCTAACCCTAAAGCGAATGTAGAAGTCGATAGTGCATCAGCTGTTGCAGAACTATCGGTAATAATTGTTACGCTTGCTAAATTATTATCAACAGGATAACCAATATGAGGGTCTAGAATGTGGTGGTACATTATATTTGTTTCAGGGTCTATAATATAACGTTCGTATATTCCGCTAGTAACAATAGTTTTATTTTTAAGATAAAGTGTTGCAATTGAGCCACTTTCTCCTAGTCTAGGGTCCTGAATACCTATTGACCAATTATAACTTCCGTCGCTTTGTTTTGAATGCCTATCACCATAAGCATATATGTTTCCTCCTAAGCTAATCATCGCATGTTCAATATTCTGTGTTTTGAAATATTCAACTAATTTATCGGCAGCATATCCCTTTGCGATAGCTCCTAAGTCAATTATCATACCTTGTTGAGGTAGGTAAATGGCTTGTTCTTCATCATTTATTTCAATTAGTTCATAATTAATAATAGGTAATAAGTTTATTATGGCTTGTTCGCTAGGGGCGGGATGTGATTTCTCAGGATTGTTAATTTCCCATAAATCTACTAAAGGACCAATGGTAGGTTCAAATTTTCCATTTGTTTCTCTAGCAAATTCTATTCCCATTTTAATAACTTCATATAAATCATCTGAGGTTTTAAAAGGTGTTTCTAAACCAGCACTAGCATTTAGTTTATGTAGTTCACTTTCTGACTCGTAATCTTCTGGCTCTGTTCTTTTAAAAGTAAATTGAATGTCTTTTAAAATATTTTCGATTTCATTCCATTGAATGTCCGTAATTTGATTTTCATCCCAAATCTTTATATAAATTGTTGTATCGAAATAATCATAATAATCTTTTTTTGATAATAGTAAAGATTCTGTAGTAGGATGACAACTTGATAATGTTATAGAGAATAAAAAAAATAATAAAAAGATAATAATAGTCTTAATTCGATTCATTGTAACCTCCGGAGCATGTGTTTAATCTATTTTTTTCTTATGTATTAATAATTCTTCCCCCGAAATTCCTGGTGATGTCATATTATTAACATTCAATATAATCTCTAAATCTTCTTCTGACAAAATTTGTTTTTCAATGACTAAATCTTTAATAGATCTATTTAATTTAATAGCTTCTTTGGCGATTTCAGAAGAAAGTTTATACCCAATATGTGGTGCCAATGCAGTTACTATTCCTGCACTTCTTTCAACATATAATATGCATAATTCTTTATTTACTGTAATTCCTGAAATAGCTCGCTGATAAAATGTTCTTATGCCTCTTTTTAGTATATCCAATGACTGAAACAAATTAACAAAAAGAACAGGTTCAAAAACATTTAATTCTAATTGGCCTGCTTCAGCAGCTTTTGTTATTGTAACATCATTGCCCATAACTTGGAAAGCAATTTGATTTATTACCTCTGGAATAACAGGATTAACTTTGCCCGGCATAATAGATGAACCTGGTTGCATTTGAGGTAAATTAATTTCATTAAATCCTGTTTTGGGTCCTGAAGCCATTAAGCGCAGATCATTTGCTGTTTTTGATAAAGTAATTGCACATGTTTTCAATGCTGATGATAGCCAAACAAATGAATCTAGATTTCTAGTTGAATCAACTAAATCATCTGCTTGCTTAAATTCGATATGAGTGTAATCAGAAATAATTTCAACAACTTTTTCAATGTAAATTTTATTTGCATTAAGTCCTGTACCAACGGCTGTTGCTCCCATATTTAAGAATTTAAGATATTCTAATGCTGTTTCAATTCTTTTAATATCTCTTTCTAAGGCTGAAGCAAAAGCATTAAATTCTTGACCAAGTCGAATGGGGACAGCATCTTGTAAATGTGTTCTCCCCATTTTTATGACTCCGCCAAATTCATTGGCTTTATCAAGATAACTTTTATGTAGTCGCCTCATTTCTATCAATAGTTTTTCAGCTAATTTAATAGTTGCTATTTTCCCACTTGTAGGTATAATATCATTTGTAGATTGGCCAAAATTTACATGGTCATTAGGGTGTACAATACTATATACACCTTTCTTTCCTCCAAGAATTTCTTCAGCACGATTGGCAATAACTTCATTAGCATTCATGTTAATGGAAGTTCCTGCCCCTCCCTGAATCATATCAGTAATAAATTGGCTCCCTAGTTTTCCAGATGCTATTTCATCACATGCTAAACCGATAGCATCATTAATTTTATTAGAAATCATTCCAGCTTCACAATTAGCTTGGGCGGCTGCCTTCTTTGTAATTGCTATAGCTTTGATCATTTCTTTATGAACTTTCTGTTTTGTAATTTGAAAATTTTCTTTAGCTCTTAATGATTGAATACCATAATAAGCATCAATTGGAACTAATTTCTCACCTAAAGAATCAGTTTCAATCCGAAATTTAGATACATCCATTTTACTTACTCCTATTACTTTATTCTAGCAACATTTGTCTCCTTAGCTGCTTGTATTACTGCAAGGCTAACCGCCTTAGCAACTCTTTCATCAAAAGGTGATGGAATGATATAATCAGGTCTTAGATCTTCTTCTTTTATTAAATAGGCAATAGCTTTAGCAGAAGCGAATTTCATTTCTTCATTAATCTTTTTAGCACGACAATCAAGTGCACCTCTAAATAGACCTGGGAAAGCAAGTACATTATTAACTTGATTTGGATAATCGCTTCTTCCAGTACCGACTATAAATGCACCAGCTTCTATAGCCTCTTCTGGAATAATCTCAGGTTGTGGATTAGCCATTGCGAAGATAAATGGATTTTTATTCATCGATTTAACCAATTCCTGTGTAACTAATCCTGCAACAGAAACACCAACAAAAACATCCGCTCCAATTAAAGCATCAGCAATAGTGCCCTCTTTATTATCTTTATTAGTAATCTCCAATAATTCTTTCGTTAATTCGTTGTAAGAGTCAACTTTATTTTTGTTAATTATGCCTTTACTATTTAAGGCAATAATGTCCTTAACATTTAAATCATGTAACATCCGGATAATTGAACTGCCTGCTGCACCTGCTCCTGAAACAACTACAACTAAATCTTCAATATTCTTTTTAGTTAAGCGACATGAGTTGATTACAGCAGCGGTAGTAACGATAGCTGTTCCATGTTGATCATCGTGAAACACTGGTATATCTAACTCTTCTTTCAACCTACGCTCAATTTCCACACATCTTGGAGCAGAAATATCTTCCAATAAAATTCCTCCAACTCCTGGCGCAATAAGTTTACATGTTCTAATAATGTCTTCGGTATCTTGAGAATCTAAACAAATAGGGAAGGCATCTACACCGCTAAATTGTTTTAATAAAATAGCCTTTCCTTCCATTACAGGAAGAGCTGCTTCTGGACCAATATTTCCTAACCCTAAAACTGCAGATCCATCAGTTACTATAGGGACTATATTACCCTTGTTTGTATAACGGTATATCTCGTCGATATTTTCATGAATTTTTCGACAAGGTTCAGCTACACCTGGTGAATAAGCTAAGCTAAGTTCTTTAGCGTTAGTCACAGGTACTTTAGAACGAATTTCAATCTTTCCCTTGTTTTTTTCATGTAAGATTAATGATTCTTCATAAATATTACTCATACTATTCCTCCACTCTATATTTTTTTATATTATCTATCATTAAATCATTTCCATAGATATCATTAATTACAATCGCAGGAAAATCAATAACTTCTAATTTCCGAATTGCCTCAGCCCCAAGGTCTTCATAACAGATCAGTTCTGCTTTCTTAATAGATTTAGCTATTAAAGCTGCGGCACCACCTACAGCACAAAAATATACAGCTTTATAATCTTTAATAGCTGCTTTAACTAGTTCATTTCTGTCACCTTTGCCAATCATTCCTTTTAAGCCATTTTTTAAAAGGAGAGGGGTATAGGGGTCCATTCGATAACTTGTAGTTGGACCAGCTGAACCAATCTGTTGATTAGGTTTTGCTGGGGTAGGTCCAACATAATAGATTATTTGTCCTTTTAAATCAAATGGTAATTCCTCATTATTCTCAATCAATTTTATTAACCTAGCATGAGCTGCATCTCTAGCAGTGTATATGGTTCCAGAAATTAAAACTTTATCTCCTGAATGAAGAGATGAAATTGTTTCATCAGTCAATGGTGTTGAAATTTTCATATTTACCTCCTTAATAACTTATATTTTAGCAGTTTTATGCCGTGAAGCATGGCATTGAATATTAATTGCTACAGGTAGCGAAGCAATATGACAGGGATACATATTAACTTTTACAGCTAATGCTGTTTGGGTACCACCAAATCCCATAGGTCCAATTCCTAATTTATTAATTGATTCGAGTAACTCAACTTCAAGATTTCTAGCGATTTCATCATCACTAGCATCATCAATTGGCCGCATTAATGCTTCCTTTGAAATAATAGCTGCTTTTTCCAAGTTGCCACCTAAACCAATTCCTACTATTATAGGCGGACAGGGCTTTCCTTTAGCATTAAATATTGTGTCAATCACTAATTTTTTTACTCCCTCTATTCCCTCTGCAGGAGTTAACATTTTAACTAAACTCATATTTTCACTACCCGCTCCTTTTGGAGCTACTGTGAAATTAATTTTGTCTCCACTTATCAATTTTGTATGAATAACTGCTGGTGTATTATCATTAGTGTTAATCCGGTTTAGTGGATGATTAACAACAGATTTGCGTAAATAACCATGATCATAAGCATTTCTTACTCCTTCATTGATAGCTTCATAAATGTCATAATCAATACTTATTTCTGTTCCAATTTCGAAAAAAACTACAACAATTCCGGTATCTTGACACATGGGACTAGAATCCTTTTTGGCAATCATGTCATTCTCAATTATTTGATTTAATACATCTTGTCCAATTGAAGATTTTTCTTTTTGTCGACTCCTTTTTATGGAGTTTAATACATCATCTTCAATAAAATAATTGGCCTCAATACATAATTTTTCAATTATTTCAACTACTAAATCGCGTCTAACATAACGCATTTTATGCACCACCTTAACTATTACTACATACTATTATAACGTACAATGAATAAGAAAAGAATGCTATTTTGAGAAAAATATTAAAATTAATTCTAAGCTTATTTAATTTAGGATTTTATGGAAAGGATTAATGATATGAAAAAAATTATCATTAACGGAGGTGCTAAATTAAAAGGAGCAGTTTATATTGAAGGATCAAAAAATAGTGTAGTAGCATTAATTCCTGCATCAATTATGTGTAGGGACAAAGTTAGATTATATAATTATCCGAAAATAGCTGATGTTTATGTATTAATCGATATATTAAAAATTTTAAATGTAAATGTAAAAATAGCTGATGATTACATTGAAATTGATAGCACTAATATTGAGAGTACCTCTTTAATAAGTGAAAAAATGTCGTTGTTGCGTGCCTCTTATTATTTTATGGGGTCAATGTTAACCTTATTTAATCATGTTGATATTAGTTTGCCAGGTGGATGTTATCTAGGCCCAAGACCTATCGATCTTCATTTAAAAGGACTAAAGTTATTAAACTGTAGTGTTGAAAAAGATGATGGTATGTTTCATTTACATTCAGAAAGGTTAATTGGTAATAAAATATTTTTAGATATAGCAAGTGTTGGTGCAACAATAAATATTATGCTTGCATCAATTTATGCTGAAGGAGAAACCATCATCGAAAATGCAGCTAAAGAACCAGAAATTATTGACGTTGCCAATTTTTTAAACAAGATGGGTGCAAAAATAGAGGGAGCAGGCACCTGTCTAATAAAAATTACAGGTGTTAAATCTTTGATAGGAGTTGATCATAATGTAATTCCAGACCGTATCGAAGCAGGAACTTATTTGTTAATAGGAGCAGCCTGTGGTAAGGAGGTAGAATTACATAATGTAAATCCAAACCATTTACAGGCTGTAATCGCAAAATTAATTGAAAGTAATGTAGACATTAAAGTTCAAAAAGATAAATTATTTATCTCAAAATCTGAGAACCTTCTTCCATTAAATATTAGAACAGCAGTTTATCCAGGTTTTCCAACAGATTTACAACAAATCATCACAGCATTATTAACTCAGGCAAATGGAATGAGTATTATTAATGAGACAATTTACTCATCACGATTTAAAAACTGCGATGACTTTATAAAAATGGGGGCAAATATTCATGTTGAAAATGATACAGCTATAGTGTTAGGTCCATGTGAATTAACAGGAACAGAGGTAGAAGCAAGCGATCTTAGAGGTGGGGCGTCACTTATTTTAGCAGGACTTGTAGCGAATAAACAAACAATAATCAATAATGTTGAGCATATTTTTAGAGGATATGGGAATATTGTTAATAAGTTGAAAACTCTTAATGCACAAATCGAGATAATTGAATAAAACATCTTGAAAAAGTAAAAATATATGGTATAATAATTTAGTGCAACTTACTCTGAATAATATAGTATTCAGGGCGGAAGGAGTGAAATATATGAAACAAGATATCCATCCAAAATTTAATACAGTTAAAGTTACTTGTATTACTTGTGGAAATGAATTTGAAACTGGTTCAACAAAGAAAGAATTGCGTGTGGATTCATGCTCAAATTGCCATCCTTTTTACACTGGGAAACAAAAACATGCTGCAGTAGCTGGCCGTGTTGACAAGTTTAATAAAAAATATGGTTTCAATTCAGACAACGAGTAGGTTAACTTATTTTCAATATTAAAGACTGCTTGTCAGTCTTTTTTATTTTTTGTCTAAATATATTGTGTGAAGTTAAAATAGATAGTAGAATATATAGTAGTGTGAAAGGAGTTTATAAGGATGTATTATACTGGTAAAGAAGGTTGGATAGAAGTTATTTGTGGGAGTATGTTTGCAGGTAAAACTGAAGAACTTATAAGAAGAATTAAAAGGCTACAATATGCCAAAAAAAACATTCTTGTATTTAAACCCAATATAGATAATCGATTTAGCATAGAAGAAATTGTTTCACATAGTGGTATGAGTTTAAAATCAATAGTTGTTGAAAACCCAATGGAAATTCTGAAAAATATTGATGGAAGAGTTGATGCAGTAGCTATTGATGAGATTCAATTTTTTAGTAGCGAAATTGTCGAAGTTGTTGACTATTTAGCTGATAGAGGTATTCGTGTCATTGCTGCTGGTCTTGACCGTGATTTTCGTGGAGAACCTTTTGGAGCTTTACCGCAATTATTAACAAAAGCAGAATTTGTAACTAAACTTACTGCCATCTGCAATGTTTGTGGTGCACCTGCAACTAGAACACAGCGCTTAGTTAATAATAAACCTGCTTCATTTAATGACCCAATTGTATATGTTGGTGCAAGCGAGACGTATGAGCCAAGGTGTCGGCATTGTCATCAAGTACCAAACAAACCACAAATCTAAAAAAATGTTGACAAATTTTTTAAATAGTTTATAATATTAAATGTCAATTGTGGAGGAATACCCAAGCCCGGCTGAAGGGATCGGTCTTGAAAACCGACAGGGCGTGAAAGCGCCGCAAGGGTTCGAATCCCTTTTCCTCCGCCATTTAATAGAAATATATTAAAAAGCCAATCCTTTGGCTTTTTTTATTTTGTAATAACATGATATAATATTAAAAGTTATTATTATTTATTAGATAGGGTTTGGAGTTTAAAAATGAAAACATAGTTTTTTGTTGGGTAATGCATCCACAAAGGATGAAAGTATTATATTAATTATAAGATATTTAAAAAAAAGTATTAATAGATTGCCATTGTATAAAAATATGAGTACTATAAAAATAAATGTTAATAGATTAAATTGTGGTGATATATATATGAATGATCAAAAAACTATTTTTATGAAGCATGCAATTGAAGAAGCAGAAAAGGCGCTGGAAATAAATGAGGTACCAGTAGGTGCAATTATTGTTAAAAACGGTGAAATAATAGCTAAAGCTTTTAATTTACGTGAAACTGATCAAATTGCAACACATCATGCAGAAATAATTGCAATAAACAAGGCGTGTGAAAAATTAAATACCTGGAGACTTGTTGGATGCGAATTATATGTCACATTAGAACCTTGTGTTATGTGCGCAGGAGCTTTAATATTATCGAGGATTGATAAGGTATATTTTGGAGCTTATGATCCAAAATCTGGTTCAATTGAAAGTGTTACTAAACTTTTGGATATTGATAAATTTAATCATATTGTCGCTTTCGAAGGTGGGATTTTAGAAGATGAGTGTTCACAGCTATTAAAAAAATTTTTCAAAAATTTACGTTCAAAAAAAAAGATTGATAAATCATAAATTTTTGTGTATAATATAAATAAGAATTAACTCTCTTTAAGAACCTTCATCCAATGGATATGCATGAATTAGGTCAGGTCTTAACGGAAGCAGCCTTAAGTGTTATTATTCATGTGGGTGAGGGGTCTTAAAGAGAGTTTTTTTATATTATTTTCATATTTTTGTGAAATAATTTGCATTAACTTTAAAATTGGGTAAAATTAAACTTGAGAGAACAATAATATGGATGGAGTGATAATATGGCTAAGATATTAGTTGTTGAAGATGAGTTATCAATTCAAAAATTATTATCATATGATTTAACACATGCTGGATTTAATGTCGATACAGCAATAGATGGAAAAGAAGGTTATGATTTGGCCATGAATGGTAACTATGATTTGATTGTATTAGATTTAATGTTGCCAGGTTTAGATGGCATAGAAGTATGTAAAAAACTTAGAAGAGAAAATAATAATGTATATATTATAATGTTGACTGCTAAAGATGAGGAAATTGATAAGATTACTGGACTTGACTCTGGCGCTGATGACTATATGACTAAGCCCTTTTCCCCACGTGAAGTTTTAGCGAGAATAAATGCTTTATTGAGGAGAAAAGAAAATAAATTAAAAGAAGAACTTTCGATAGTTCATAATGGTATGAAACTAGATTTAAATCGTCACGAACTTTATATAAAAAATCAACTAGTTCCATTAACAAATAAAGAGTATGAATTACTATTATTTTTACTTAAAAACAAATCAGTAGCTTTATCACGTGATGTTTTACTTGAGACTTTGTGGGGTTTTGAATATGATGGTGATACAAGAATAGTAGATGTTCATATTTTTAAACTGAGAGAAAAATTAGCAGGTAGTAATGTTTCTATTATAACTAAAAGAGGACTAGGTTATATGCTTGAGGAAGAAAACAATGACGAAAAGTAAATATTTTATATCTTTATCAGCAATTTCTTTATTGTTAATAGTGCTATATTTTTTTACTACCTTAAGTGAAACTGCATTCTCTTTTATTATAATAATTAATTTCATAGTCCATTATTTATTTTACCAAAAATCAATTTTTAAAATGCAATATATGGAATTAAACAATACTATAGAGGATGTCCTAAATGGAAACATGGATGCAAACATTGTTTCTTCTTATGTACTCGCAAAAGAACTAAATGCTAATCTTAATCGATTAGTAAAAAAAATGGAACGAATGAACTTTAAGAAAGAAGAAGATGAATTAACAATAAAAATATTAACTAATAATATAACTAGTCCAATCATTTATATTGATCGTGACGGTAGAATAAGATATGTTAACAATCAATTTTCGAACAATTTTGATACAAAGGTAGAAATAAATGAAATTTATGAAAATTTGCGAATAAAGAAATTATATAAATTTATTGATGATGCTTTTATTTTTGAAATTAAAGAAATAGATGTTTTATTAATAGGAGATAGGTATTATCAGGCAAACGCAATCCCTGTAAACAATCAGTTTTACAATGATTTTTCTTTTGTAGGAATATTATTTATCTTTAATGATATAACTGAGATTAAAAAATACGAGAAGTTACAACGAGAATTTTTGGCTGATGCTTCTCATGAATTGAAAACACCTTTATCAGCTATAAAAGGTGCATCAGAGATATTGTTAAATGGTGTGAAACATTCAGAAGAAACAATTACAGATTTTTTAACAATTATTAAAAATGAAAATGATCGAATGGAAAGAATAGTAAGTGACATCCTGTTAATTTCTAGATTAGAAAATGATTATAGCTTAATTAATAAAGAAAAAATAAATATAAATAAATTATTAAAAGAATCAATCGATATTTTAAGTTTTAAATTAGATTATAAAAATCAGAAATTACATTTGAACTTAAAAGGAGATTTGCAAATAATTGGAGATTACAATAAATTAAAACACGCTTTTCTAAACTTAATTACCAATGCGATTAATTATACAAATGAGTTTAAATCAATTTTTATAGAAACGTATAAAAAAAACCAAAATATAGTAGTATCTATTAAAGATGAAGGAATAGGTATTGATCAAAAAGATATCCCTCATATTTTTGAAAGATTTTATCGGGTAGATAAAGCTAGAAGTAGAGAATCAGGGGGAACTGGGTTAGGGTTAGCGATAGTGAAAACAACTCTAGATATCCATAAAGCCAAAATAGAGGTCAAAAGTGAAATAGACAAAGGAACTGAGTTTCTTATATACTTTGATTAGGAATTGAGGATATAAAAATAGAATAAGGAAAAAATCATATTAAGTACATATATAATGGCAATTATGGGTTTATTAATGTTTTAAAAGACAAACTCAGTCCTATGCACCAAGTTCAAGTACATTTATTTTTAAAATTTTGTGACATACTGTATAATGAAAAAGGGTCATATAAAATATAAATTTTGATATGTCCCTTTTTGTTATACATTTAATTATGATAAACTATTTATTATTATTTTTATAAGGTTGAATGTTTATATTAATTCTATCATTTTTATTTCTTAAGCCTGCTTCTGGTTCATCGATTATCACATAATATTCATCATTTAAAGTATACTCAGAAATATTCTCACAATGATCACCAATTCGTTCTAGATTAGATAATATCTCAACAAAAAATATTCCCATTTCTGAAGTACAGATTCCTTCATTTACTCTAATTGTATGACGTTTACGAGCTTTCTTTTCTAAACGGTCTACACTGTCTTCAATTTCAATTACTTTAGAAGCAAGGTTTTTATCAGATTTATCAATTATGATTAAGCAACTAGATAGCATAGATGTAACAGTATTGAACATTAAATTTAAATCATCCCATGCATCTATTGTTAAGTAGCCTTTATTATCATGAACGTGTTCACATATTTGTAAAATATTCTCGCAATGATCACCAATTCGCTCTAAGTCACGGATTGTATCTAAATATTTAGATAAAACTTTTGAATGCCCCTCATCGATTTTAGAAGTGATTTTTATTAAATGATCATGGATTTTATGATCAAGTGAATTAATAATATTTTCTAGTTGCAGAGCTTCCTCAAGGACTTTTGCATTTGCTTCTTTAGAATAAATAAATGTTAAGTCTACCATTTTTTTGACAATTTTACCCATATGTAATATTACATTTTTTGTACTTTCTAATGCTAGAATAGGGGACTCAGTAATCATTCGCTCATTAAAAACATCAAGATTAAAATCTTCCTCTAGATCATCTTTTCCTGGAATGATTTTATTAATCAACCAAACAATGTGTTTAACAAACCATACAAATATTATAGTATTAATAACATTAAAAATTAAATGAGCATAAGCTATTGTTAATTTAGGGGTTGCATCAGTAATTCCAGCAATTTTATCAATTAAAATATAGAAAGGGCTAAGTAAAATTAAAAACAATAGTGCACCTAATATATTAAAGAAGACGTGAAATGCTGATGCTCTTTTAGCTGCTAGCGAGCCACCAATTGCCGCAATTACGGCAGTTACAGTTGTGCCAATATTATTACCAAATAAAATTGGGAGTGCTCCCTTAAGAGTTAGCCCTGATGATTCAAATAAGCTCTGTACAATTCCAGTTGTTGCTGAAGATGATTGAACAATCATAGTAGCTACTGCGCCAGCTAAAACTCCAAAAACGGGATTTTCGGAGAATTTAAACAATAAGTTTTTAAACATATCAGTACCAGATAAATCTTTTAATACTCCACCCATTAAATCCATTCCATAGAATAATAAACCAAATCCAAGGATAGCTTTTCCGATATTGTTTGTCTTTTTATTTCTAAAGAAAAAGATTAAAATAGCACCAATTCCTATAAAAAATAATGAAAATTCAGATATTTTAGGAACACTAAATAAAAATGCTGTAACAGTTGTACCAATATTGGCACCCATAATAATCCCTATGGCCTGAGGCATCGTCATTAAACCTGCCCTAATTAAGCTTATAGATAAAGCAGTGGTTCCTGAAGATGATTGTAAAACTGCAGTAACAATAATCCCTAAAAATATTCCCATAAAGACATTGTTTGTTAGTTTTTCAATAGTATTTTTTAATTTATCACCAGCTAATGTTTTTAAAGAATCTCCCATAATGCTTATACCATAAAGAAAGATACCTAAACCACCTAAAACACTTAATGTTGTTTTAATAAATTGTTCACTAGATATGAATTCCCAAATATTTTGAACCATCTAATTAACCTCCGATTAAAAATCAATAATTATTACTAATTTAAAATAACATATTTTTAACATGAAATAAATATAAAAGTTATTTGTTAACACAATCTTAACAAAAATAAAAAAAATTAACTAATAAAAAAATAAGATTTATAAAGAGTTAATATAAGTGTTTTATAATAGTATTGTCAAAGTAATAAATAATAAAAACACATGGAGGACATTTACGATGAAAAAAATAGGTTTATTATTGACAATTATATTTTTAGGAATCATTTTATTGGGTTGTGGGAAAACTAAAGTTTTTGGTGGTGAAATTAATGTTTATACACGAGATGCAGCATCAGGCACTAGAGAATCACTAGTCGCAATTCCATTAGGAGTTGGTATTGCAGTATATTTAACTGAATATGCTAGAAGAAACAAGGCGATTTATGTACTTAGAATTCTAATAGATATGCTAACAGGTGTTCCTTCGATTGTTTTTGGATTTGTAGGAATTACATTATTTCTAGTGATTCTTAAATCAGGAGGTCCGGTTATTTATGGGGGGGCATTAGTTATGGTTGCAAACTTATTACCTGTTGTAATCCGAGCAACGGAGGAATCTTTACTACAAGTCCTCAAAGTTTACGTGATGCGTCTTTAGCTCTTGGGGCAAATAGAACCCAAACTATCATAAAAATAATTATTCCTTCAGCGTTTTCTGGCATATTATCCGCTGTGATTCTTTCTATCGGTAGAGTAATCGGCAAATCAGCAGCGTTAATTCTTGTTTCATGGACCAAGATGTCAGGAAATAAAAGATAAGAAAAATTTAGACTAAATTGTAAAACAATCATTAAAATCAGCTGCCTTATATGATGAAGTAAAAGATAGATTAAATAAACCAGCTTTAGGTTTGTCAGGTGGACAACAACAACGCTTATGTATAGCAAGAGCATTAGCAATGAAGCCAGAAGTAATCCTAATGGATGAACCAACATCAGCATTAGATCCAATAGCGACAGCGAAAATTGAAGAGCTAATGAGTGAATTAAAGAAGAAGTATACAATTGTTATTGTTACGCATTCAATGCAACAAGCAGCAAGAATTTCTGATAATACTGCTTTCTTTTTGATGGGAGAACTGATAGAATATGATAAAACAGAGAAAATTTTCTCCTTACCTACAGATAAACGCACAGAAGATTATATTACGGGTCGATTTGGGTAAAAATTAATTATTGGAGGCATTTTATGACAACTCAAAAAAGTATCTTAGATGATAGTATTACAATTTTAAGGCTAGACATTAAAAATTTAGTAAATATGATAATTGATCAATATAAAAAGGTAATTAAGGCTCTTGAAAACGTTGATAGTGATTTAGCTCTAGAAGTAATTAAAAATGGCGGAGATATTAACACTATGGCGGAAGATATTGATTTAGAAACAATAATTGTTATTGCAAGATATCAACCAGTGGCATCAGATTTACGTAGAGTAATGACAATTAATAAATTAGCATATGAATTAGAAAGAATCGCTGATTACGCTAAAAATATTGCTGAATATATTATTACAGGTAGTAAATTAAATTTTGAAAAAACGGGAGAATTAATCATAACATTTGATAAAATGTTCGAAATAATTTTAAAAATGCTAGAAAAAAACTTACAAGCATTTTTAGATGAAGATAAATTAATGGCTCGAGAAGCCCTATTGATGGATAATGAAATTGACGATTTATACAAAGAAAACTTTAACTTATTATTAAACAAATTTAAAAATACTAATGATGAATATGGACAGCACATGGTTTCAAGAGCATTGATATTGAATAAACAAATTGAACGTTCTGGAGACCATTTAACTAATATATCTGAACAAATTCTTTATTTAATTAAAGGCAAAAGATTTAATGTAGAATAATTATTAAAGGATATTGGTATAGTTTATTTTTTGTAATGATGATATAATTGAATAGGAATTATTTTGGAAGCGGATGTGGAAAGTAATGACATTTTTACCAATTAGTCATCAAGATATGGTAGATAGATTTTATGAAGAAGTTGATTTTGTGTTAGTTTCAGGAGATGCTTATGTTGATCATCCTTCTTTTGGTGTAGCAATTATTTCACGGTTACTAGAAGTTTATGGATATAAAGTTGCAATACTAGCACAACCAGATTGGAAAAATGAAGCAAATTTTATTCAATTTGGGAAACCGAGGTTAGCTTTTTTAGTTACAGGTGGAAATATCGATTCTATGGTAAATCATTATACAGTAGCAAAAAAAAGACGGTCTAAAGATTACTATACTCCAAATGGAAAAATGGGAAAAAGACCTGATCGATCTACAATTGTTTACTCGCAAATAATCAGAAAAATATATCCAAGTGTCCCTATTATAATTGGAGGAATCGAAGCTTCACTAAGAAGATTAGCACACTATGATTATTGGGATAATAAAATAAGACAATCCATACTTATAGACTCGAAAGCAGATTTGTTGATATATGGAATGGCTGATAATTCTATTATAGAGGTTGCCGAAGCACTTGATAGTGGTCTAGTTATACAAGATATTATTTATATTCGAGGTACTGTGTGGAAAACGAATGATATTAATAGAGTTTACTCACCGATTCTTTTACCAACATTTAAAGAAATCGTTAATGATAAACGAAAATATGCGATAAGCTTTAATATTCAACATAACAATACTGATGCAATTAAAGGTAAAACATTAGTTGAAACTTATGGGAATCTATATATAGTTCAAAATCAACCAGCATTACCTTTAACAAGAGAAGAAATGGATTTTGTCTACTCATTACCATATGAGAGAACTTACCACCCAATATATAATACAATAGGACCTATTCCAGCAATTGATGAAGTTAAGTTTAGTATTATTTCAAATCGTGGCTGTTTTGGTTCATGCGCTTTTTGTGCGCTAACACATCATCAAGGTAGGGTGATATCAACAAGAAGTGAAGAATCAATAATTGATGAAGCAAAAAAGTTAATAAAAGCTAAAGATTTTAAAGGCTATATCCATGATGTTGGTGGTCCAACAGCAAACTTTCAAAGAACTAGTTGTGATCAACAATTAGAACACGGAACATGTATAAACAAAGAGTGTTTACATCCTAAACCATGTAATAAACTTGTAGTAGATCATTCTAGGTATTTAAAATTGTTAAGAAAGTTAAGAAAATTACCTGGTGTGAAAAAAGTATTTATTCGCTCTGGAATTCGATATGATTATCTAATGTATGATAAGGATGATGCATTTTTTAATGATTTAGTAGAATATCATATTTCTGGTCAATTGAAAGTTGCTCCAGAACATGTTTCACAGCGAGTTTTAGATATTATGGGAAAACCAAATCGAAAACTTTATGATAAATTTGTTAATAAATTTTCGCAATTAAATGCAAAGCATGAAAAGAAACAGTTTCTAGTACCTTATTTAATGAGTAGTCATCCTGGAAGTGATTTATATGCAGCGGTTGAATTAGCTGAATATTTAAAAAGTATAAATTATATTCCTGAACAAGTACAAGATTTTTATCCTACTCCTGGAACTCTAGCAACATGTATGTATTATACAGGGTTAGACCCTAAAACATTAGAAAAAGTATATGTTCCAAAAACTGCCCATGAAAAAGCTATGCAAAGAGCCTTAATTCAGTTTAATAGGCCAAAGAACTACTTGCTAGTTAGAGAAGCCCTAGAAAAAACTAATCGACTAGACTTAATAGGAAATCACAGAAAATGCTTGATATCAAATTAGCCAGTAAAAAGAAGGTAATGTGTTTGAAAAAATTAATATTTGGTATGCCTACCTTGATTGAACTAATATCAATTGAGGGTAATGTAAAATTGTGTAAAAATCTAGGTCTACAATTTGTAGAGATAAATATGAATATGCCCTATTGTTTCCCAGAATATAATGAAATAGAAAAACTCAAAAAATTAAAAAAAAAATATAATGTGTCATTTACAATGCACTTTCCCGAAGAAATTGATTTTGGAACTTTTTATAAAGAAACACAAGATGCGAATATTTCATTATTCAAAAGATATATTGAGTACGGAGCACAATTTGGTGTTGAAAAGGTTAATATTCACTTGCTACCAGGGACATATGTAAGCCTGCCTGATAGAAAGATATATTTATATGAAAAATACTTTAATAAGTACTTAGAAAATCTTAGAAAATCTTTATCAAAGATAATTAAAATAGCTGCAATTTACAAAATTAAAGTTTATATTGAAAACGCGGAAGTGCCTAAATTTTTAGAAAAAATTTTCCTGAATTTAAAGTCTACTCCAGGTTTATATTTTACATATGATATTGGTCATGACGCAGTTGGAAACTATAATGTTGAAAAGTTATACTATACATTAGGTGATAAGGTCAAGCATATGCATTTACATGATTATAATAATTTTAAGTGTCATCAAATTTTGTTTAATGGGAAACTTAATTTATATGAGAAACTAAATTTTGCAAAAAAAAATGAAATGTCAATTGTTGTTGAAGTTAAGACAATTAAAGCACTTGAAATATCTGTGGATAACTTAAAAAATAGAAATCTTATGTGATGTTGTTAATCGAAAGCAGAATTTTCTGAAAAATGTAGAACTGTAGATCTTGATATAGTAGTTTAAAACATTCCAGGTTGTGATTTGAAGTTTATTCAATAATAGGTGTTAAAAAAGGGTTGCCTTTAAAGTCAACCCTTTTCCCATCTCTAAACTTAATTTAATCTTTTGTATCGATAAAAATTATATAAATGCTTTTTATTTGTATGTCGTTTTAAATAAAATTCAACATCCCTACTCAGATCCTTATTTTTAGTTGTTATAGTTATTTTTCTAGGTATTCTCAAAATAATACCAGGGTAAAATGAGTTATAATGATTATAATACAAAATCAAGTTTACATCCATATCATGTTTTTTCGCAATCTCAAGAATTGTATCACCAAATTTTACTTCATAATGAATAAAATCTATCATCTCTATCACCCAATTAATCATATGTGATAGAGATTCCAAACATGCTAATTTATTAATGGTGATTTAAAATTTCATTAACTAATCTACCAATTTCGTTCTTATTCTCGTTTGGTCGGAAATAATTTAAATAATTAAAGACGCTTTTATTTGTATCTTTGACATAACGATTTTGTTCATCCATGATTTTATCTAATTTTGATTCAATAACAGTTAATCTGTCACCCAGCTTATTTATGACTGTATTGATTCTTTCAGATTTTAATTTCAAATAGCTTTCTTCATTATCAGATGTATTTTTTTTAGAATCTGATTTAGCTGAATTTATAAAAATGATGATTTTATCATCATAACGATTAACAAAACCACCATACTTTTCAACTAAAATATCCAAAGTTCTTTTGGATTCGGGTGTGTAATCTTTTATCGGTATTATCTTTTGATAAGTTGTTTTATTATTTTGAATTAATTCATTCTCGATTGAATCTAAAAGTTCAGAATTATATTTCATGATTAATCGCCTCGCATTATTATTAACTTGAGTGGCAACTTGAACATGAGGATTCTAATCCGAGCTCTTCTTCTAGTTCTTCTATTGTAAATGTCTCATCACAGTTTAGGCAAGTATAAAAATATAAATCTTCTGAAGAAAGATTAGAGCCACAACTTGGACATAAAAATTTCATTTGTATTCCTCCTTGTTAAAAATATCCCATAAATTTAACTAGAAGAAATATAATTCCCATAATTCCAAATGTAACTATAAATAAGGCTAAAGGACTAGGTTCCTCGTTTCCAGTTTCTACCTTATTAATAGAATATAATTCTTCATAGTTATTTATGCATTTTTCATAAAAATTATCAATAAATTGTTCAATGAGATCATAAAATCGTTTATTTTTAATTGTTTTTTCATACAAAAGGTTTAAAAGTTCTTCATGATTTAATTTTTTATCTTCTATTACAATATCCTGGTTATTTCTGTCGTATTTAATTGTTTCATATGAATCTAGAATAATAGCAGCTTCTTTATAGTGCATATATTCTAGAAGGATTTTCTTAATAGCGAAAGCAGGTATTAAACGAAATTGTTCAATGTATTTTTTATCATTTACAATCCAAATTTCATTTTTAGCATTCTCACACATATGAATTACTTCATATTGTGAGGATTTGAAAGTATCTATTAATTCTAATAAGTTATTTTTATGATATTCAAAAGTAATCTTTAATTCATATAAATAATTACGTTCAATCTCATCGAAAATAATAATTTTTTTCATATTTTTTGTTATTTCATGAGAAAATAGTTTAGAATGTTTTTTGCTTTTACTTAGTAGAATAAGTTCTTCTTTTAAGTCTTTTATATGATAGTAACTACCTTGAAAAATTAATGTATTCTTTAAAATCACTTTTTCACCTTCTTGCATTATTATATTCCTATTTTATCATATTCTAAATAAATTATAAAATATAAAGTCTTAAATTAATATGTTTGTACAAAATTATTATAATTTATGTTATAATATCAAAGAAATAGTGTTAATGAAAGAAGGAGATATCTTGAGTTATAAAACCTTATATAGGACTTATCGTCCTAAGATGTTTTCTGATGTAGTTGGACAAGAACATATTACTCGCACTTTTAAAAATGCGCTTTTAAAAGATAAGATATCTCATGCTTATTTATTTACTGGCCCAAGAGGTACCGGGAAAACATCCGTTGCCAAAATTATTGCGAAAACAGTCAACTGTGTAAAATCACCTACAGACGAACCGTGTAATGTTTGTGAAAGTTGCTCGAGTATTAATAGCGGATTTGATAATGATGTATATGAAATAGATGCTGCTAGTAATAATGGGGTAGATGAAATTAGAGAAATACGTGATAAAGTCAAATATGCTCCTACAACATCAAGATTTAAAGTATATATCATAGATGAAGTTCATATGTTAAGTACCGGAGCTTTCAATGCCTTATTAAAGACTTTAGAAGAACCACCAAGTCATGTGATATTTATTTTAGCAACTACTGAACCTCATAAAATACCAGCAACAATAATATCTAGATGTCAACGCTTTGATTTTAAATCAATTTCCATAAAAGATATTGTAGCTCGTATGAAATATATTATTTCTGTTGAAAATATCAAAATAGAGGAAAAGGCGATATATACTATAGCTAAGAATGCTCAAGGTGGTATGCGAGATGCACTATCACTATTGGATCAAGTGATTTCTTATAGTGAAAATATAGTTATTGAAGAAGATGTTCACGAAATAACCGGTACAGTATCAGAAGAAAAATTGGCAAATATCGTTCAATATTTGATATTAGGAAATGTTAATGAAGCAATATGTAGTGTAGATGATTTAATCTCTAGAGGTAAAGAACCTTTAAGGTTAATTGAAAATTTAATTTTCTATTTTAGAGATATTTTTTTAATCAATAAAATGGAAAAAATTGATGAACAACTAGTTACTAATAATAGTGATGAAACAAAAGAAATTGCGGCAAAAATATCAGAAAACAACTTATTCGAATTAATATTGATCTTAAATAATACTCAATATGAAATGCGAAAAACTAATCAACCAAGAGTATTTATTGAATTAGCATTATTTGAACTAGTCAATAAATTATTCATAAAGGATATAAAAATAGAAAAAAAAGAAGTTAAAGAAAACACTTTAAAAAAAGTTATTAAAGAAAGTGAGACAAAAACTGAAATTAATGATAGCACAGAAAAAAAATATATTGATGTGTCTGTAATAGAAAAAATTTTAAATAACGCTAATAAAGAGAAAAAAGAAAATTTGAAATCAAACTGGTCTTCAATATATGGAATTAATATTAATTTGACTAATATAGAACAATTATTAATTGATGGGCAAGTAGAAGCTGTTTCGAATGATAATAAAATTTTACTTTCCTATGAAGTTGATGCAGAATGTTCCAGATTATATGAAAAGGATGTTTATGATAAAGCAATAAGCATTTTAAATAGCCTTTTTCATGAAAATTACCAAATTGTTAGTTTACCTTTGAAAATTTGGAATGAAAAAAAAGGTGAATTTATCGAGCAATTTAAAAATAATATTAAACAACCAAAGCTTTCGCCTATTACAGAGCCAATCATAATTAAAAAAAATAATAACAAATTCGAATATGAACCTGAAATTGTTAAAGAGGCTATTGGTATATTTGGTGAAGAAATAATAAATATAAAATAAAAAAGGAGAGTTATAATGTTTAACCCTAATATGTTAAATAAACTTAAAAAAATGCAAAAAGAAATGATGAAAACCCAACAAGATTTAGAGGAATCAGTTTTTACTGGAACTGCTGGTGGCGTTGTGTCTGTAGAAGCAAAAGGGAACAAAGAAATTTTATCAGTTAAAATACAACCTGAAGCTGTAGACCCTGAGGATGTTGAAATGCTTGAAGATATGGTGTTAGCGGCGATGAATGATGTTATGAGACAAATTGATGAAAAAACCCAAGAAGTTATGGCGCCCTATACATCAGGTTTACCAGGTATGAACGGCATGTTTTAAAGTTAATATCACCATGATTTATGGTGATTTTTCTATGCAACTATCTTTATTAATTATATGAAAGTTGTATAATTTAATTGAGGTGATATATATGCAATATCCTGATTCAATATCAAAATTAATTGAAAGCTTTTCTAAACTTCCTGGAATAGGACCAAAAAGTGCAGAACGTTTGGCTTTTTATGTTGCTAATAAAATGAAAGAAGAAGATGTATTAAATTTTGCAAAGTCTTTAGTAGCAGTAAAAAGAGAATTAATGAAATGTCCTATTTGTGGTAATTTAACAGATAAAAATCCTTGTGTAATTTGTAGAGATACTAATAGAGACAAGTCAATAATTGCCGTAGTTGAAGAGAATAAAGATGTCATCGCAATCGAAAAAATGAAAGAGTATCGAGGACTATACCATGTTTTAAATGGTGTAATTTCACCCATTAATGGTGTTGGACCGCAAGATATTAACATACCTTCCTTATTAGAGCGATTGAAAAATGATGAAATTAAAGAAGTCATTTTAGCAACAAATACGACAATTGAAGGTGAATCTACAGCAATGTACATTGCGAAACTTCTCGAAAAAATTGATATTAGTGTAACAAGAATCGCAAGAGGACTTCCTGTAGGCGGTGGGTTAGAATATGCAGATGAAGTTACCTTGTTAAAAGCACTTGAAGGTAGAAGAGAAATCAAATAATAACTTAAATATGTATTATAAATAAGAAATTTGCATACATTATTATAGGTGATGATGGATGATAAAAAATGTAAAATGGATTCTCAAAAACCTATTAATAGGAATAGTAGTTTTGTATGTTGTTAACTATTTAGGTGTAGATTTAAATGTCTTTATACCAATAAATATTATAACCATTTTAATTGTGGGTTTTTTAAGGGTGCCTGGATTAGTAATATTGTTAATATTAACCAAATTGTAATTTTATATAATTTGGGGTTGCAAAATAAGTAAAAGATGTTATACTAATAGTTGTGTCATATTATCGCGGGGTAGAGCAGTCTGGTAGCTCGTCGGGCTCATAACCCGGAGGTCATAGGTTCAAATCCTATCCCCGCAACCATATGGTCTCGTGGTGTAGCGGTTAACATGCCTGCCTGTCACGCAGGAGATCGCGGGTCCGATTCCCGTCGAGACCGCCATTTGTGTGGTTCGGTAGCTCAGTCGGTAGAGCAAAGGACTGAAAATCCTTGTGTCGGCAGTTCGATTCTGCCCCGAACCACCACTTAATAGTATCTTTTCTGATACTTTTTTTATTATATAGGTTGTTGTTATGGAAAGACTGTTGACATATTTGATATAATAATAATAAGTAAAAATGGAGGCGATACTATGTACAAAAATGTGTTAGTTGCTGTGTCTCATGGTTCAAATTCTTTTAATTTATTTAAAATTGGTTTAGATATTGCTTTAAAGAATGATGCACGTTTAACGTTATGTCATATTAAAAATATGCAGTATATAATGCCTAATTATACAAACGGTAGTGTTTATATGCCTCAAGATATAGTTTATTTTGAAACTAATGATGGTATAGAAGAAACATTAGATAAATATAAAGAAGATGCATATAATGCAGGAATAAAAAAAGTAGATGTGGTTGTTACTGCTAGTTCAACTCCGGCATTAGCCATCACTAGTGTAGTTGCAAAGGGATTTGATTGTGACCTAATAGTATGTGGATCAAGTAATAGTAAAGGTTTTTTTAAATTGTTTGGAAACGTTGCAACAGAAATTGTAAAGAATTCAAAATGCGATGTTCTAGTTGTTAAAAATAAGAATGAAGAAGAATAGTGATAAAAAAGCGTGGAAATTGATTTCCACGCTTTTTATATAATTTTTACTCCTTCTGAATCTTTAAAATTAAATGTAGCAATTAAAATTAAATCGATTATATACCCAACCCCAAAGAGTCCAACTGTCAATAACCATAAGATCCCCGAACCAATTTTACCTACATAAAAGCGATGTGCGCCTACATATCCTAGCAATATACATAACACTAGTGTAACCAGCCAATTTTTATTAGAAACATTTCTGTTTTTCATACATTACCTCCAGTAGCTTTTAGTAGTATTATTGGTAAAAATATGAAAACTATGTTTTTTTTATAAACTATATTTGATAATTTTGGGGGAAATTATAGTGCAGAAAACTATGCAAAAATTATTTATGAAATAATAAAAAACCCCTCCTATATTATGAATGGAGGAGTTTTTTATTACGTTATAATCTAAAAATTAATCGTGGTTACAAGTTTTTGTAAAAATTTCATCATTTGGAGCTTCGTAAGTGTAACTTGAAAAAACAAAAGTACATAAGAAAATAGCAATTAAACCGATGTAGTTAAGCCCATAAAAATGGAATTTTGATTTCATTATTGCATAACTAATTAATTGAGCAATTAAAATTGCTATTACAAAAATGATGATGTCTAAATATAATTCTGGGTCTAAGAAGTTAGTATATCCATAGTAAAGAACTGCTAGTAAAAAGCATGCTAGTAGAGAAGCAAAAGCTTTAGCAAAAATGAAATTTTTTTGCTCTTTACCGATAAAGATATACTCAATTAATGCATAGATGATCATACCGTAGAAAGCCATCTTAAGATGTTCCCAAATACTCTCATTAACTGGTGCGATTAAAGCAACAAATTGATTATTGTCAGATAGTTCATAAGCATAATGCAAAAATATGCCCAAACCAGAAATGAGTAAAACTCCAAATAATAATTCCCATCTGGATAGTTTCATAGAATCCTCCTTTTTATTTATTAATATATATTATTCAATGTATATTAATAAATATGACAACTATTTAAGATAATAATGAAATTTTAGTAATTTTCAACTTGCATTATTCGGCAATTTATCATATAATTTATGTGAGAGAAATAACTTAATATAGAGTCTTCGAGACAAGGTGAAATTCCTTACCGGTGGTTATAGTCCACAACACTAATTATTATATTAGTTAGTACGGTGAAATTCCGTAATCGACAGTAAAGTCTGGCTGGGAGAAGTTTTTATTTTCTAGGATGCTTTTTATATGCCTCTGAAACTAAACCCCTTTGAAGATTTTATAAGGGGTTTTTCTTATCTAAAAAATTTGGAGGTATTTATGTTAATACAAAAATTTAGTGCAAAAAAAATTGTTACACTTTCTGTTTTAGCAGCTCTTGGAATTCCGCTTATGTTTATTGAAGTTGCCCCCGTACCTATAGCTCCATGGTTGAAGTTTGATTTTAGTGATATTGTAGTGTATATTGCGGCTGTAATTTATGGACCAGCTGGAGCTGTGCTTGTTGCGCTGATTAAATCTATTATTCACTTTCTAATAAAAGGATCAGTAGCTGGTATACCAATAGATCAGTTTATAGCTTTTGTTTCATCATTAGCTTATGTTCTACCTTTTTATTTCACTATGGTATTTATAAGAAAAATAATTAAGCAAGAAAGTAAAATAATGAAGTATATAAGTCTTGCATTTGGACTACTATTTATAACATTATCTGTTTCATATATTGGTTCTTTATGGGTACGCTATATAATGACACAGCAATTAAGTATAGCCCTTTCCGAAAATTTTGATACTTGGTTTATAATCCTACTATTACCATTTGTATTCGTGCTAATCTCAATAATTGTTTTACTGTTATTGAAGGTATATCCAATTAAGGATGCATTAATTATTAGGATAATACCAATGTTGGCAGGAACATTATCTCTAACTGTTTTATTAACTTTCTTAAATTATATTTGGTTTACACCATGGTATTTAAGTTTAATCGGCTTGGAATTACCTGAACCATTCTTAAAATATGTTGTATCTTCTTATGCGCCATTTAATTTTGCTAAAGGTGTGGTTCTATCAGCGGTATTTCTATTATTTAGTTTTAGAATTGATCAAGTAGCTAAAGGTTTGAAAATTTGTGATGATGAAAGCTCATTATTTTCATTAGAAGATTAACAATAAATAGTTTAAGGGATAATTTAGTGTTATCCTTTTTCTTTTTGTAATAATTTATTGATATCAAATATTTAAAAAGTTATAATTAAATGAAGTAATAAATGGATTTGGTGGTGGGTAAGTTGTTTAGTATTTTTAAAAAGACAGGCTGGTACATTAAAAAACACTGGAAACGTTATTTAGTTGCGATAACATGTTTGAATTTAGCAAGTATTGTAAGTGTTATACCACCAAAAATTTTAGAAAAAGGTATTGACCAAATTATTAATAAAACGCTAACAGAACAGTCTCTGTTGCAATTGATATTATATATGCTATTAGTGATTATGGCAGGCTATATTGTTATGTTTATTTGGGTATATTTATTGTTTGGGGCAGGAATTAGATTAGAATACACTATTAGAAAGAAATTATTTGGGCATTTGCTTAAAATGGATAACAAGTTTTATGAGAAAAACTATGTTGGAGATATAATGGCTAGGGCAACAAGTGATTTGAATGCAGTTTCTATGACAGCGGGGTATGGTGTCTTAACATTAGTTGATTCAGTGGTTTACCTTGTATTTATTTTATTTATGATGATATATACGATTAATTTAAAATTAACCTTAGTATCGCTCATACCTCTTCCATTTGTAGTTATTGGAGTTAAAATATTAGGTGATAAAATTCATAAAGCTTTTACAAAAAGTCAAAATGCTTTTAGTGAGCTTAACAATAAAGTATTAGAATCAGTAACCGGTGTTAGGGTTGTTAGAGCATATGTTCAGGAGAATGAAGATATAAAAAGATTAGAAGATAGTGCTCAAAAAGCATTGAAACAAAATTTGGGTTTGATTAAAATTAATGCATTATTTGACCCGGTATTTAGACTAACATTTACTGTTGCTAATACAATAGCTTTTAGTTATGGGACTTACATGGTTTTCAATCAACAATTAACACCAGGACAGTTGATTTCATTTACTATATATTTGGGAATGTTAGGTTGGCCAATGTTTGCATTAGGAGATATGGTAAATATTATGAGCAGAGGCAACGCTTCTTATGATCGATTACAAAATGTTTTAGACCAAAAGTCTGATATTATTGAACCACTAAATCCAATTCAAGTAGGTAACGAGTTGAATTCATTATCATTTAACGAGGTAACCTTTAAGTATCCAAATGGGGAGTTTAATGTTTTAGAAAATATTAGTTTTACACTTAATAAAGGGAAAACATTAGGAATTGTAGGGAAAACCGGTTCTGGTAAAACTACTTTATTAAGACAAATATTAAAACAATATAATTTAGAATCAGGAAATGTGTTAATTAATAATATAAATGTCAAAGAATTAGAAACAAAAATAGTGCGAAAGTTTTTTGGGTATGTTCCTCAAGAACATATTTTATTTACTGGCACTGTACAAAAAAATATTGCTTTTGGGAAAAAAGATGCAACTGAAGAAGAAATCAATAATGCAATAGATTTAGCTTCATTTAGAAAAGATTTAACATTTTTAGATCATGGATTAGAAACTATTGTTGGTGAACAAGGAGTAATGCTTTCTGGTGGACAAAAACAGCGTCTATCAATTGCCCGGGCGTTTGTGACTGATCCAGAAGTATTAATATTAGATGATTCGTTATCAGCTGTTGACGGGACAACTGAAAAAATTATCCTAAGGAATATTAAAAATTTAAGAAAAGGTAAGACATCGATAATTGTTGCACATAGACTATCAGCTGTCGAACATGCAGATGAAATCATCGTCTTAAATGATGGTGTTATAATCGAACGAGGAAATCATAAAGTATTGATGGAAAAATCTGGCTGGTATGCAAAGCAATACATACACCAACAGATGTTAAACAAGGGTGGTGAAAATAAATGACTTTAAGAAGAATATTAAGATATACAAATAGATATAAAAAGTTATTGATATTTTCATTAGCCGGATTAATTATCGCTATTAGTATTGAGTTGATATTGCCATTATTGTTTAAGACCATTATTGATGATCATTTAATCGGAATTGAAAAGCCTTGGTATCAGGTTGATGATTCAATTGATGATGCTGTTGAATTTAATGGTGAATATTATGCTCAAAAGAGAAATATTTCCCAAAATAATCAAGAGGATTATATTGCAAAAGATAATGAGGCACGGATTTTTTTGATTAAAAATAAATTTTATTTTATTAACGAAAGTGTTATTAATGGTTCGAAAAAAATTGAAGGTAATAAGCTTGTTATTACTGATGAATCTAAAGATATACATATTTATGATGCTTATATATTAAATTCGAAAGAAGTCTTAAATTTTTATCAGCCTGCTGTTTCACCGATAATTATTATTATTGGTCTGAATATAGTGTTAAATTTAATTGTGATGATTGTAACTTACTTATATCGTTTAGGTTTCTTTCAATTAGGGAACAATATTACATATGATGTTCGTAAAGAAGCATTTGAAAAAATTCAAAAATTACATATTTCCTATTTTGATAAAATTCCAGCTGGTAAAGTGGTAGCTAGAGTAACTAACGACACTCAGACAATAATTGATTTGTTTTCTAGAATTATTATCATTTTTACTTCCGCGTTAATCTACTTTGTTGGTATTTATATTAGTTTATTTATTCTAAATTTTCGTTTAGCCGCTATTAGTTTAATAATTTTACCTATAGTATTATTGTGGGGTAAATATTATCGACGTGGTGCTAAAAAGAATAATACAATAATAAGAAGTGAAAATTCGGAAATAAATGCTTATTTAAATCAATCAATAAAAGGAATGGAAGTTATACAATCATTTAATCGAGAAGATTTATGTTTTGATGAATTTCAATATCATAATAAACGCTATTTAGAATACCGTAATAAAATGTTGTTTTTAAATGCTACTTTATCAGGAAATATGGTTAGGTTATTACGACGGAGTATTTATGCGGGTATCTTACTTTATTTTGGTTGGGGTGCTTTGGGTATTCAAGGCGTACTTGAAGTTGGAATAATATATGCCTTTATTGATTATATGAATAAATTAATCAACCCAATCAATCAAATCTTTGGAAACATTGAGGTTTTTGAGCAATCACTAGTTTCTTGCGATCGAGTATTTTATTTGTTAGATCAAGATGAAATAATGTTATATAATGATGATGTAGAAAGGTTTAAAGGGAATATTGAATTTAAACATGTGAATTTCGCTTATGAGTCAGGTAATTATGTGTTAAAAGATATAAATTTAAGTGCGAAATCAGGGCAGACTGTAGCTCTAGTAGGTCATACAGGTAGCGGAAAAAGTTCTATGATGAATATTATGCTGCGCTTTTATGATTATAAGGAAGGTGAAATCGTTATTGACGGCGTGGATATTCGTGATTACTCTAAACAAGCTTTCCGAAAACATGTTGGAATTGTTTTACAAGACCCAGTTTTATTTACAGGGACAGTGGCTTCAAATATTAGTTTAAATAAAGACATAAGCGATGAGGTTATTGAAAATGTTTTGAGGGAAATTGGAGCTAATCAGTTTATTGATAAATTTTCCAAAGGAATTCATGAACCTGTATTAGATATGGGTTCAAACTTTTCCACAGGTGAAAGACAACTTATTTCATTTGCAAGAGCAATGTTATATAACCCTGCTGTATTAGTTTTAGATGAGGCAACTGCGAATATTGATACAGAAACAGAAAAATTAATTCAGAAAGCATTAAATGTTGTAAAACAAAATAGAACTACATTTATAATTGCACATCGTCTTTCTACAATTAAAGATGCCGACCAAATTGTTGTTTTAGATAATGGTAGTATTGTAGAACAAGGTGAACATGATGAACTAATGATTAAAAAGGGTAAATATTACGATATGTATCAATCACAACTTCATCAATTGTAAAAACAAGGTTAAAAGATTGATTAATTTATTTAGTTAAAATATATTAATAATTTATTGGAGGTTTGAATGGGAATATATACTCGTAAAGGTGATGAAGGTAAAACTGATTTAATTGGTAAAAGAGTAAGTAAAGCTAATTTAAGGATCGAAATAAATGGACAACTAGATGAGCTACTTGTTAAATTAGCTTTTCTAATTGAAAATTTTAAAGACAATAATGAGGTTAAACACTTTGAAGATTTAAAAATTATTTATACACAGCTTTTTAAAATAACCTCATTGATAGCTGATGTAAACAAAGAATTTGGATATATGATAAATGAAAAGGATATTACAGATTTAGAAAATGAAATTGATCAGATGTCAGGGCAATTACCTAAATTAAAAAACTTTATTTATTATACTGGGACAAATATCTCTATGTTGTGCCATGAGGTTAGGGCTAAAGTAAGAAGTATTGAAAGAATTGTTGTTCAGTTATTTGAAAATGAGGAATTAGATTTTATTGTACTAACATATATAAACCGACTTTCAGATTATTTTTATACCTTGGCTAGATATATGAATTTAAAAGCAGGAAATACTGAAGATTTATTAAAACTATAAAAATATGCATTAAGTGATAAAATAAGTTCACTTAATGCATTTTTTTCAAAAAATGAAGTAAATAGGTATTTAATTTGACTAAACAAACTGGAAAAAAGCAGTTGTTGACTATATATAAAAGAAGTGATAGAATCATAAGTCCTTGAGGAAAACAAGAGT
>NSKI01000063.1 GCA_003586005.1 Haloplasmatales bacterium 4B
ATAAAAGTAAATTACGAATATGATGCATGGGGAAACATTGTAAATATTACAGATAATTCAGGAATAAATTTAAGTGATATAAATCCATATAGATACCGTGGGTATAGATATGATAATGAGACAGGCTGGTACTACCTGAACAGTCGTTATTATAATCCTGAAATTAGTAGATTTATAAATGCGGATGGATTAATTGGTAAAACTGGAGATATATTAGGTCATAATTTATATAGTTATTGTCAGAATAATCCTGTTATGATGGTTGATCCTAGTGGGTATTGGAGCTGGAACAAATTTTGGAAAGGTGCTGCAGCAACTGTGGTTGCTGTTGCAGTTGTTACGGCTATAGTTGTAACTGCTCCTGTTAGTTTACCAGTTGCAGTACTTGCAGTTGCTGCTACCGCAACTACTGGTGCAGCAATAACATATGGTTATTCAGATGAGAAAACTATTGTATTGGACGTTTCTGGTTCAATCTCAACACCTATTAAGAAAATTGGTGGTAAAATTGGTGGATCGTTAGTAATTGATTTCAAAGGTGAAAATATAGAATTCTATGAACATCATGGGGGTTCATATGGATTTGGTCCTAAGGTTACATATTCTGTTGGTGTAGTGGATAACTATAGGGGTAAAGGTTCATACGGTGGTGACTTTTTAAATGTTGGTGGAGGATATATGCTTGGATATGATCATTGTTATGATCCTAATACTTCATGGGACAAAGCAGTAAAAGCAAACTCTGTGACATTTGGTATCGGCGGGAGCGTCTGTCAAGGTTATGATAAATATAATCGTATTTTTAGTTTTAATTGGAGGTAATAAAATGATTTTTGATTATAATCAATATCGTTCTGGTTCTTTAGTTACTCCTATAATTATTGGAATGGTTTTTCTAATCTTGTTTATCATAATAATAATTAAGATAATGAGATTGCCAATCGAAAAAGACAAGATTACAATAAAAAATATATTAGTAATAATTATTTTTCTTTTAATTATATTAGATTCGTGTTTGAGGTTACGATATGGAATTTACTTATTATATGAAAACAAAAACCAATTTACAACTATTTCTGGTAGAATTGATGAAATAGATAATGTGTTTCAATCCCCACGATACTACTATAATGACGAACCTGTACATGCTAGTATTGTGACTATCGATGGGAAAAAATTGTATTTTATGACTAGAGGTAATTTAAAGGTTGGTGACTATATAGAAGTAGAATATCTACCAAAAAGTACTTTTGTATTAAAAGTAGAACTTTTACACGATTCTAATTGATTAAATTATCTTTGCAGCATGAAACAAAGATGAAATGTTTAAAAAGTAATTCTATAACGACCCCTTAATACTTTTTCGCATATAATTATTTTAGCGTAAAACTTGTAAAACTGAGGTCTAACCATACATCGAGAGAGTCGTTATGTTAGTCAGAAAATAGAAATAAAAGCGTTGGTAGTATCAATAAATAAAGGGTTTCCCGACATTAGGTTTATCTCACAGTTGTTAAACTGGAGATTCCAATGTTGGGAAACCCTTATTTTTATATTTGACAAAACTTATTAACGAATCTAGGATTATTACTAGAGCTTGTCAAGTATTTTGTGTAAATTTTGTAATTTTATTGGAGCGAATTCGAGATAAAACTCGATTTGTATATGACACAATAGAATTGTAGGAAAATCGCGGTTAAAAATGTCGGTTATTACAATTCTTTTTTTGATATAATCTAGTCAGAT
>NSKI01000064.1 GCA_003586005.1 Haloplasmatales bacterium 4B
TCACTTAAATTTATTCCTGAATTATCTGTAATATTTACAATGTTTCCCCATGCATCATATTCGTAATTTACTTTTATTGTACCAGTTATATCAATTAATGCAATTATATCTTGTTTGATAGGTTACAATAAATTGTACAGTTTTTATAAAGAGATGTTAAAATAGAATTAATAGAATAGTGGAGGAATTTTAACATGTCTAATAGAAGAACAAGAAGTACTTAAAGAGATTGGAAAAATCGTATCAAGACGTAAAATAGGCACTATAATGGCTAAGTACGGGCTTGTATCTATTTGAGCTTACTTAACAGGAATCAGTTCACTCGGTATAAGAGAACATATAAATATTTTTGAATAATGTCTTTATATTTAAATAACCTTTTATATAAAACTATTTCCTTACTAGCAAAACGACACTCTTGCAGTGTGTTTGTGATGTTATATTACTGGTTTTACGCGAAATGTATATTTTGCGGAAAATAGTACGACCCCCTTAACTAATAATTTGTAAAGGGGGCGTTTTTAATCAGTAAATGAACTTTAACACATTTTAATTATTACATATTTATAAAAGCTAACATATTACAATAATCTCTACATTACATTTTAAGTATTTTAAGTAACTGTCTTTTTAAGATTTCCGTTGACTCTATATCGTGAATAGATTTTGCACCAGAACTGTTATCATTTTTAACTCGTATTCTATTTTTAATGAGAAACGAATTATATTCAACACGTATGTATGGATTTCTATAATAAAATTTACCTGTACTTAATTCATAACCTATTTCTAATAATTTAAGATGATATGAACTTACTAGATTAAGGTTTCTCTCAGATGAAAATAGAAATAAATCTTTCTGAGTTTCGGAAAAAAGCTCTTCTGTATGAATTCTTATAATAAAGTTTTCATATTCAGACTCTAAGCAATTTAATTCTAGTAATTTCTCGTTACTTACACTTCCATTTATAAAAATAATATTAAATTTTAATTTCTTATATAAAGAATATGTCCACCACACTCTTCTATCCTGTGGTTTGCATACTTTATAACCTAAAATTGCTTCATCGCTATCGCACACTATGTTATAGCCTTTAGAATCCAATCTTCTAGTTGAATTTTGCTTGAAAATATCATTCTTATTTTTACCTTCTGATAATGGATTGTAATTTAAATTCTTAGTCTCTGTTACTACTTTATATTCTTCAAATAAATCAATTTTGTTATTATAATTTTTATAGAATAATCGTGGGTATATGAAAGTGTTTTTCATATAAATTACTGGTGGTCCAAGTACAAAAATCATAATAAGTATAATGTAAACTATACTCCCAAAAATTTCAGCTAAAGGTAATAATGCTAAACCTATAAACCCTAGAAGTATCAAAATCACTTCAGAAGACATGATAATTTTCTCATGCAATTTAGTAGCTGGATAAAAGCGATTTCTTTTTCTTTCATTTTTATAATGATTATAATTGTTTTTAATGTCGTTATATTCATTCTTATTCATACTTACTCATCTCATTTCATTTTTTTATCTTGGTATCGTTCCATAACCACGATTAACCCAA
>NSKI01000065.1 GCA_003586005.1 Haloplasmatales bacterium 4B
TTCTGGTATTTTTCTTGTTCATTCATATAAAAATCCTCCCGCCAATTTACTGATGGGAGGATTATCTCATATATTTATTTTTTTTGGTAGACGCTTAGGATTTTACGGTTACAGATAATAAATCAAACAACTATTTTGTCAACTCATCCCTTGTTATCTAATCTGTCTCTTAAAAACTAAGGGTTTCCCAACATCGATATCATCAGTTTAATAATTGTATGATTTACTCAATGTCGGGAAACCCTTTTATATTTGGACATCTTTAAGCTTTTATTTTTACTTTCTTGATATCAACATCACGCTCTCAACGTGTGTTTATGATGTAATGTTACTAGTTTTCAAAAAAATTTTTGCGATTGGTAGACCCCCGTTTAATAAAGGTGCCGCCTTTAAATCATAAATGAACCTTTACGCAATATTAATTTTTTATTGAATTTACATAATCTAAAAAAGATTTATCAACGATAGATTCTTTATTATGTATTTTAATTTGTTCATACAATTCTTTATAGAGCGATTTAAAATTTAACACAGAACGTGTAATATAAGTCTTTTTATTATTTTCATATACGATGACCATACCCATTGTATACCTAACTTTTGTAATTTTATTCCAGTAAATATCCATGGTTTCATTACTGTTTACAATAAAGTATTCAATATTTAAGTGCGTTGGATACATGTATATTCTATATGATAACTGTTTTTTTATTAATATACTTCCTATAAATAAGGTTAGTAATATAATAGTTATATAACCACCTATATCTTCTAAATAGTTTATAGCAAATATAGAAATCAATATTATGCATAATATTGAAGTTATTAATATTTTAATTCTATTATATTTATATATATTCATGTCTCCCCCTTTATTCAATTCCATATTTATCATATAGTCTTTGTTGGTATTCTTCAATTTTATATGGAGCCGCCATACCAAAACAAATGCCGGTAACTGCAAGAGCTGCTGGAAGTAACATTCCTCCACTAACGACAGCCCCGGATAAGCTTAAACCAACAATAGCACCTACTCCTACGTTAGCGCCAAACCCCAATAATTGAATACCAGTTTTTTGAAATCTTTGCCTAATTGCATTATTATTATTATCAGTCCATGTGTTTAATATATCAGACGAAATAGTTAAAATTGACATCGCAGTACTAACTGGTCCTAACCCTTCAATTTTATGAATTACTTTTCCACCTGTAATATTAATTCCTACTAAACTGTTTAAAACTGGCACAATCTCTTCACTTATAGAAGGAATAGTAAACGGAGATTCATATGTTGAATCTAACCAATTATTGACATCATCAAATGCTCCTGTTACCCATTCTTTTGTATCATTCCATCTATCTTCTAACCACGATCAAGGGGAATACCCACTAGGATCAATCATCATAATTGGATTATTCTTCGCATACGCATACATATTATGTGACAATAAATCTCCCACACTACCTAATAATCCATCCGCACTAATAAATCTACTAATTTCAGGATTATAATAACGACTATTCAGATAGTACCAGCCTGTTTCATTATCATATCGATAACC
>NSKI01000066.1 GCA_003586005.1 Haloplasmatales bacterium 4B
ATTTATAAATGCGGATGGATTAATTGGTAAAACTGGAGATATATTAGGCCATAATTTATATAGTTATTGTCAGAATAATCCTGTTATGATGGTTGACCCTAGTGGGTATTGGCCTAAATTAGGCTCTGTATTAAAAATAGTCTCTGTAGCAGCTGTAATAACAGTTGCCGTGGCATTAACAGTTTCAACGGGAGGTTTGGCGTTTGTTGTAGCAACAATAGCAATTAGTTATGCAATTAATACAGTATCTAGGACCGCGATAGTAGGAAGAGCACAATATAATAAAAGTAAAAAAGATGGCGATGACGGTACAGAGACTTTTGATGATGTTGTCAATGCGATTGGTGATACAATACTTGGTATAGCAGGGATATCCTCTATACCTAAGGCAGGGAGTGTTGTATTAGCAGCTGAAAAGATACACAATCCATTACTAAAGACCTTTAGCACAGATATTCTATTAAATTCTTCTAATAAAGCATTAACAACCGGTGCAAAATTTTTTGACATAAGCTCTTCTACTGTGGGAGGATTTATGAAGAGTAGAGCTGGTATTGGAGGAATGGCTTTATCTTATGAATTTTCTGCTATTAATACTGGGAAAGCAATATATTCTTATATTAATGATGATTATGCATATGATCAAGCAACTAAAATGGGATGGAAGCCTCAATAGTAGTTTATTATAAAAGAATATGGAGGAATATGTTATGAAAATCAACCCATATATATCTTTATATTACTATACTGTAATTCCATATTTATATAAAATTAGTTATATCCCTTTAATATTTATCGTTTTATTGTTTATTATTTATTTAACACCTATAAAGTCTAAGAGAACATTATTCAAACAATTGACTATTAAATTGATTATATATGGAATACTAATGTTTTTTAGCGTTCTTGAACTTTTATTAATAAGTAATGAAAATAGTATAGATAATATATGTCTAATATTTACCTACTCTCAACCAATGATAATATCTTTATTTTTGTTGTCCATTTATAATGTTACGGATTTATCATCAAAAATAGAGTTACTTTTGGTAGGATTACTAACAGTAATGACAACCTATTTATCTTACCTTATGTTTCAATCATTTTTATCTGTATACATTGAATTCATAATAATAATTTTAATAAAAATTCCAATTATTTGGATGATTATATTGTTTTACTTCTTTCATTTAGGTACAAATCAGAGTAATGAATACTATTTTTCTTGTGGCAAGGTATTAAAATTAGGATATTTAAGATTTATTTCTTATTTTATTGTAGCTATCAGCATTATTATTCTTCCATTTATTAAAGAAAGGATAGTATTGGATATTATTTTAGTTGTAGATATTATTCTGGTTATCATTAATGAAATATTATTTGAATTTAAACAATATGGGTATTAACTGTAAATATACAGAAATTAAACACTTTTTTATTATTACTGAAAATGATGCTTTTAAAGATATAAAGCCAAAAATGACCACTCTCTATACCATTCCCAATTCAAACACCTTAGATATCCTTACGACCTCTTA
>NSKI01000067.1 GCA_003586005.1 Haloplasmatales bacterium 4B
AAAAAAGGGGCTGTAAAAAAATAAATTGCCCCTAATATAAAAAAGGAACTAAATTCTAGATAATAAATCTGGAAAGAAGTTCCTTTTTTTATTATAATTTAAGTATGAACAAAATACTAAATTATATAAATAATTATACACCAAAACAATTAGTTTTGCCAATGGATATTCAAACAATTATTCCGTTTGATGATCTAATCTATACATTTGACGAGGTAATGAAAGGATGTAACTTAAAAAAATACTTAATAACCGATAAAATTGAATCTAGAGGTCGCATCGGTTATAATTTAGTCACTTTATTAGAGGTAACACTATTTGGTTTTATGACAAAAGGATATACATCTTTAAGAGAACTAGAAGCTTTATGTAAAACAGATATCAGATTTATGTATTTATTGAGAAACGAGAATAGTACACCTACTCATATGACATTCTCTAATTTCATTAATAATTACTTAAAATGTAGTATTGAAGAAATATTTTACGATATTAATCAATATATCTTTGAAAAAGATAATGTAAATACAGATATTGCATACATAGATGGTTCTAAATTTGAAGCTAATGCCAATAAATATACTTGGGTATGGAAGAAAGCTTGTACAACTAATAGAGAGAAACTATTCAAAAAAATAACCATTTTATTAGATGAAATAAATACTACTTTTTTAAACTATGAAATGACTAGTTATACTACTCGTGAAGTTTATGAAATAGAATATTTAGAATCTGTTTTTTATGATTTTGAGAAAAGATTTAATATAGATAAATCAACATTTGTCCATGGAAAAGGAAAAAGAAAAAGTAACACTCAAAGATATCATGAAAAATTAGAGCGTTATTTAAAGAAAATAAAAGAATATGCAGACCTTATTGAAACATGTGGTGATAAACGCAATAGTTATTCGAAAACAGATAAAGATGCCACATTTATGCGAGTGAAAAGAGATTATATGGGAAACGATCAATTAATACCTGCTTATAATATACAGTTAGGTATTTCAGATGAATATATTAGTGTGTGTGATGTGTTTCAATATGCTTCAGATTCAGATTGTTTCCAACCTTTATTAGAAACATTTAAAACTCATTATCATAAATATCCTACCTATCCTGTTGGCGATGCAGGATATGGGAACTATAATAATTACTTATATTGTAAAGAAAACAAAATGGAGTTATATCAGAAATTCTCTACTTATAAGAAATTAACAGAAGATAAGAAATATATAAATAACCCTTTTAAACCTTTTAATTTCAAACAAGATGAGAATGGGCAACTAGTCTGTCCTAATAATAAAAGATTTCATTTTTTAACAACCAGACCTGTACGTGGGAATAAATATGGAAGAACAGAAGAGTTGTATCAATGTGAAGATTGTAGTAACTGCCCTTTGAAATCAGAATGTCATAGATCAAAAGGGAATAGAATTATCAAACTAAATGAAGAATTAACATCATTACATCAAGAGGTCATTAATAATTTAAAAAGTGAATTAG
>NSKI01000068.1 GCA_003586005.1 Haloplasmatales bacterium 4B
ATTTATAAATGCGGATGGATTAATTGGTAAAACTGGAGATATATTAGGCCATAATTTATATAGTTATTGTCAGAATAATCCTGTGATGATGGTTGACCCTAGTGGGTATTGGAGCTGGAATAAATTTTGGAAAGGTGCTGCAGCAACTGTTGTTGCTGTTGCAGCGGTTACTGCTATTGTAGTTACTGCTCCTGTGAGTTTACCTGTTGCTGCTCTAGCGGTTGCTGCTACCGCTACTACTGGTGCGGCAATAACTTACGGATACGCAGATGAAGAACAGATTGTGATGGATACTTCTTTTACATTTGGACCTGTTAAGGCGGGAGGATCACTAGTAGTAGATTTTGATGATGGAAACGTAGAACTTTATCCTCATATTGGTTACACAGGTGGTGTTGGTTCAGGATTATCATATTCAGTTGGAGTCATCGATAATTATTCTGGCCCAGGGTCTTATAAAGGACCATTTGTAAATGTAGGTGGAGGTTTTTTTATTGGAGTAGATCATTGTTTTGACCCTAGATATCCATATGATGAAACGGTAAAAGCAACTTCTATTACTTTTAGTACTGGACCAAGTGGATATGTGGAATATGATTGGTACTTCGATCCTATAACACTTCATTAATAATGTTTAATTTTAATGTACTATTGGGTGTGGGATCTCTATATATTAATTTATATATAAACTTTTGTGAAGGATGATAATATGTATGATACTAAAAATAATACTGAATATAAAAAAATTAAATCAAGACTTATCTTTTGTATTATATTAGTTATATTCAGTATTTCCTTAAGTTGTATTCTATTCTATAAAAACTCAAATAAAGTATCTCTTAAAGATAAGGAATTCCAAACAGTTATAGGGACTATAGAATCATTTAGAAATAATCCAAGGGATTATGAAATAGAAATTAAAGAAGATAATATTGTTTATAGGATAGTTACTATATATAAATCTGGATTTGATAAGGATTCTTTTGAAAAAAATGTTAAAAAGGGAGATAAAATTGAACTAATTTGTTCCGATTATATGGGCAGTACTATTTTTGAAAATAATAAAGTAACTCAAGCTTCAGTATATTCAGTAAAAGTAAATGGAAAATATTATTTGACTCTTGAAACATCATTTAGAATTAATGAAAAAAATACTGGTAAAGATTTAAGTAGATTTATTGTCTTAGCATTCTCTATTTATGCAATAGGTTGTTGTGCTTATTTTACTTATAAACTTTCTAAAGTTAAATCCTTAATAAAAATAGAATAGTGAGTAAGAATTCATATGAAAACCTACTTGATGGAACTAAATTTCTCTTATTATGCATAATATTTATATTCTCATAAAACTAGTAAAACTAAGGTTTAAACACACGTCGAGAGTGTCGTATTGTTAATTAGGGAAATGGATAATGAATTTATATTGGTTACAGATGGAACAGTGTTAAGCAAGACTTAGAGGAATCATTAATACAAAGAACATTTGTA
>NSKI01000007.1 GCA_003586005.1 Haloplasmatales bacterium 4B
GATATAAACATTGTTGTAAAACTAATTAAAATAATATTATAAATAAAAAAACTCTTATATAATGCATCATTAACATCATTAAAACTATCGTTTTGAAAACCATTAAACAATTTAGATTTTTTTTCACCCAAGACAATCACCCACTTATTAAGATTACTATATAATAAGTGAAAATTTTAAATTGGTGACAATTCTCTTTATTTAATTACTGCCTTCTGATAAAAATCTTATAATACCTAAATAAATTGCGAAAGCTAATTTATCCTGATATTTTACCTGTTTTAATAAATTTGCTTCATAAGGGTTGGAAATAAAACCTGCTTCTATTAATGCTCCAGGAACACTTAATTTTTTAAATAAATAAAGGGTTTTCACCTCCTTTTCTTTTCGATTTGTATTTTTAAGAATTTCTATAATACTTAGTTGAATATTTTTAGCCAGAATTTTATTCTTTTCAAATTTATTATAATAAAAAGTCTGTGCTCCACTCCATCTAGGGTTTGGAAGAGAATTCATGTGAATTGAAACAAATAAATCAGCATTTGCGTTATTTATCAAATCTATCCGTTTATCTAAATCTCTTTTTTTCTTCGTTCCTCTTCCTGGTGTTACAAAATCAATATCAGTCTCGCGTGACATAATGACATTTATCCCAGCTTGCTCAAGGTAACTTCTTAGCCGCAAAGATATAACTAAATTCAATTCTTTCTCAATAATTCCGTTGCCTTTTGCGCCACCATCATAACCTCCATGTCCAGGGTCTATAAAAACCGTATAACTAATAGATGAAGGGTTAGCAGCTACATTGTTTATTTTTACAATTAAAAAAAAGAAAAACATTAACACTAATACTAAGTTTTTTATCAATCTCTTCATAAAATCACCTAATAATATTATGTGTTAATGTTTAGCTAACTTAAACAAGCATTTTTTGTTATTTTTTATTTAATCTTTGTTTTAAAGATTTAGTTAAATCTTCATAACCAGGTTTCCCTAGTAAGGCAAACATATTTTTCTTATAAGCTTCAACACCTGGTTGATCAAATGGATTTACACCTAGTAAATAACCAGAAATTGCACATGCTTTTTCAAAGAAATAAACTAAATATCCAAATCCAAATGCATCTAAGCGTTTAATATTAATAATAAGATTTGGTACTCCACCATCAACATGAGCAAGTAATGTTCCCATGAAGGCGTTTTTATTAACGTAGTCGATAGAATTACCTGCTAAGTAATTTAAACCATCTAGGTCAATCTTTTCCTTTTTAATTTCTAGGCTATGACGTGGTTCTAGAACATTAATTACAGTCTCAAATAAATCACGACGCCCTGATTGAATGTACTGACCTAGTGAATGTAAATCAGTTGAAAAGTTAGCTGTTGCTGGAAATATACCTTTATTATCTTTTCCTTCTGATTCACCAAAAAGTTGTTTCCACCATTCACCTAAATATTGTAATGAAGGTTCGTAATTAACTAATAATTCAATCGTTTTTCCTTTTTGATATAGGCAATTTCTTAAAACAGCATATTGATAAACTTCATTATCTTCTAAATTTGATGTAGAATATTTATTCATTGCTTTATTAGCGCCATCAATCATCTCTAAGATATTTATGCCACTAACTGCAATTGGTAGTAAACCTACAGGCGTTAATACTGAATACCTTCCACCAATATCATCAGGAACGATAAATGTTTGATAATTTTCTTCTGTAGCTAGCTGTTTTAAAGCGCCTTTCGCTTTATCTGTAGTCACATAAATTCTGTCACGACTACCTTCAATACCATATTTTTCAACAAGTAATTTTTTCAACACTCTAAAAGCGATTGCTGGTTCGGTAGTAGTTCCAGATTTAGAAATTACATTTATTGAAAAATCAGTATCTTTCAAAACATCAATTAAGTCATGCAAATAACTAGATGAAATATTTTGACCAGCAAATAATACCTTAACATCATTTTTAAGTTGATAGAAATGATGATTTAAAAGTTCAATTGCAGCTTTTGCACCTAAATAAGAGCCACCAATACCAATAACAACTAATATTTTAGAAGAATTACGAATTTTCTCAGCTGCTAATTGGATAGATTTAAATTCTTCACGATTATAATTTTCTGGCAAATCTAACCAGCCTAGAAACTCATTTCCTGCTCCAGATTTTTCATGTAATTTTTTATGAGCCACTTCAACAAACGATCTATAATAATCTAATTCGTGTCTAGATACAACATTTTCCGCATTTGTATAATCAAGTTTAATAAAATTATCCACGATGACCTCCTACTTTTTTACTTTAGTAACTTTTTCTATCATGATTTTTAAACTATGAAACCCACTTGGAGTTTCCTCAATATTTTTATTTCGCTTTTTTTGTTTTTCTTGAAAATGGGAGTAATAGTTTTGTGCCTGTTTTAAACTTAATTTAGCATTATTAGCTTCATCATTCACTTCCAAAATTTTGACTCTAATAACTTCACCTAGTTTAACATAATCATTAATGTCTCTAACAAAATCATCAGTTAGTTCAGAAATATGAATTAATCCGTCAATGTTATTATTTAACTTAACAAATACTCCATAAGGTTGAATTCCAGTAACTTTGCCTCTAACGACACTCCCTTCTTTTAACGCCATATATACACCTCTATTCTAAAAATCCAATTATTATTATATCACAAACAATAATAAAGTTAAAATCATAGCCCATATTTTCCAAAGATTATTAGAAATATAATTTTTTTATTATTATAAGAACATTTTTTGAATTATGCTAATTTAAAAAGACAAATAGAGAAGTACCTAATATAGAAATATTATTATTTAATACATTATAATTATTAATCGAAACTTTAATAATATAAATTTTTTTACTTACCTTTCAAAGTTGAATTAAATACTGCATTGTTTTTTTTATCAGGATTTAAAAATCCATAAATACTATTTATACCAATAACAGCTTCTCCGAACCCACAAGTTATCATTTTAACTTTACCAGGATAAATACAAGCATCACCAGCTGCATAAATACCCGAAATATTTGTTTGTTGATTTGAATCCACTAACAAACTACGACTTTCAAGTTCTAAATCCCAAGTTTCAATTGGGCCTAAAGAACTTAAAAAACCAAACAACACTATTACATCATCAACTTCCAATTCTTTAACTGCTTCATTATCAAGCGATTTTATATAAACTTTTTTTACTTCACCTCGAGAACCTACTAACTTGTCAACTGTATAATTTGTTAACACATTCACTTTAGAATTCTTCATTGTTTCAACACTATGCTCATGTGCTCTAAATTTTTCGCGTCTGTGAACAATAGTAACGCTACTTGCTACATCATTTAACATATTAGCCCAATCGACTGCTGAATCACCGCCACCGAAAATAACAACCTTTTTATCTTTGAATCGTTCAATGTCATTTACAAAGTAATAAATATTATAAAATTCCTGTTCATTTGGTAATTCTAATGTTCTAGCTTGAAAAGCGCCTTTGCCAGCTGTAATAAGCACTGTTTTAGTATAGTGACAGGATTTATCAGTACATATTTCTAAAATACCTTCTATATTATTTCTGCGAACATAATTAACTCTTTCATTTAAAACAATTTCGATATTATCCTCAACAGTATCCATTTGTTTTTTTAAATTTTCAACTAACTTTTCTGCTTTAATTCCAGGAAAACCTGGAATATCATAAATAAATTTACCTGGATATAATGCTTGAAGTTGTCCACCTAATTCTGGTAAAGAATCAATTATCTTCACATTTAGTTTTCGAAGTGATGCATAAAAAGCTGCATACATTCCAACTGGTCCTGCTCCAATAATTGTCAAATCATAAGCATTGTCAATCATTTGTATCACCTTTCTTTGTTTTATTATATTTTAGCATGTTTTATAGAAATTAATTAATAAAATGCTCAAAAAAAAAAGGATTAAAAATCCTATATAAATTTATCACCTTGTGTGAGCAATTCTACTAGCTGCTGCAGCTGCTATCGCTCCCACAATGTCATCGAGAAATGTGTTACACCTATTTGGTGTTTTCCCCAATTTATCAACTTCACCAATAATACCAACTTTTAATTTATCAATATAACCAAAATTAGTTAAACCAATTGAGCCATAGACATTAACAATTGAATATGCCAGTACTTCATCAATACCATATAAAGAATAATCATTCATTAATAATGATTTTAAAGGTTCTTCAATATGCCCTTGTTCCGCTAACACATCGATTGTTACTCCAGTTAATACAGCATTTAGTACCTCTCTTTTATTTAAAACATTATTAACATGATCTAAACATTCATCAATGGTTAAATTATCATAATATTGCTTTTGAATCTCTAAAGTAATTTTCGCAATATCAATTAATTTAACTCCACGTTGTTCTAATAAATCAATCGCTTTATTTCTTATTACTTCGTAATCAACATTCATTTACTAAACCTTCTTTCAAATTTCTAGACTTCTTGCATATACTTTATTGAAGGGGTGATAATATGAAATCAAATAAAAATTCGCTAATTGAATATTTTAATTACGATTTGGAGAAAGCACTTGATGAATTTAATAATTATTATGTCTTAAAATCACCAAAAATACCATTAAATATTCAAGTTCTTTATCTTTATTTTTCCCATCTAGCAGAAAATAGTTTAGCGTTTTTAATAAACTATAACTATAACATCAAAAGTGCTGTTGATATTATTAATATGCCTATTATATATATTAAACCACTTTCCGAGGTAGAAATATATAATTTTTTACAAAAATATCAAATAAACCCGAGACATTTTTATGGTTTAGTTGGATTTTCTTTATATTTCTTTGAGTTTTTTCTTCAATATATCAAATATAATAACGACAAATATTTGTTTGAATTATATAAAAATATTCCAATAATTGAAGATAATTTAAAGTTAATTCGCAAATTTTTATAAAAAAGTGTTTCATCTAGAAACGATTTAAAAGATTTGTTCAACGGCAATAACTCCTGGTACTTCTTCAACTAAAATTTGTTCAATAACATCATAAACTGTTGAATCTGAAGCCGAACATCCAACGCAAGCTCCTAATAATTTAACATAAACTAAACCATCTTCGAACTTCACAAATTCAACATCTCCACCATCTCGTTGAATATAAGGACGAATTTTCCCTAATATTTCAACAACTTGTTTTTCTATTCCATCCATTTATGCCACTCCTTTACTAAACAGTTTTTATTATATGTCAATTTATTTCAATTGTCTACTAAAACACTCTAATAAACAAATTTAATACTATTATTGCCATTAATAAAAATTAGCATACATTTTATGGAGTTTTTTATTAAGTATTAATCCACCAGCTAAACTGGTGGATTAATATCCACCCTAGGTGGATGTTATTTTAACTCAGACAAGTCCTTTACCATTATTGTTGGTTTAATAGTATAATTTTCTAAATCTGTCTTTTTCATTATTCCTGTTTCCACAAAAATACTACTAATACCAAATTGGTGTGCACCTAATATATCTGTAAAATAATTATCTCCAATCATAGCTACATCTTCTTTATTTAAAGCTAATTTTTCTAACCCATATTCAAACATCTCTAATTGTGGCTTTCCCATATAAAGTGGCTCAACCTGGGTTGTAGCTTCAATTAATTTACAAATTGCACCATTTCCGGGGACCATCCCTGTATCCTTTAACAGTCGCATATCGCTATTTGTAGAGATAAATTTTGCACCATTTAATATTTCTTGACATGCTGCTGCTAATTTAGCAAAATTAACATGCATATCTAACCCAACTACGACATAATCTGCAGAATCATCCACAATCAAGAAATTATTTTTTTCTAACTCAGTCCTAATCCCAGTCATTCCGATTAAAAATACTTTAGCATCTTTATTTTCCTTTTTAAGATAGTTTACAGTTACTTCACTTGAAGTTATGATATTTTCTTCATTTACTTTATAACCTATTGAATTTAAATGTTCACATACCTCAGTTGTTGTTCTTGATGAATTATTAGTAACAAAACAATACTTTATGTTTTCTTGATTTAACTTAAGAATAAAGTCTCTACAAGTTGGGATTACTTTGTTACCTAAATAGGCAACACCGTCTAAATCAATTAAATAACCTTTATACATTCTTTACTCTTTTAACAATAAAATAAGGACAATTAAAATTACAAGATTCATTTAGATAATCAGGTATAGTGTTGGCATAGTATGGCGATTCCTTTTGTCTTGTTGTAAAACCTTTTAAACGTAAAATATTTGAAGACATATCTCCAACAATAACATCATATTTATCTAATGTTTCTGTATACTTTCCTCTAAATAGTTGTTCATCAAAACAATCTCGATATTCTTTTATTAATTCAAATGTTTTTTTATCAATTACAAACATTATAACACCTCTAAAATTATTATAACATAACACTAAATAATAATACAATTACTGTTCTAATAAACTACCATCTGGACCATCATTATCATCATGTGGCGGATTTGAAAAACTACCATTTCCACCAATATAATAATAATGAGGTACACTTCCTTGAATAATTTTTATTAATAATGGAGTGGATGTTTCAACTAAAATTTCATCTTTCTGAAATGGTATTGCTACTTGAAACCTAACTTTAGTTTTAATAACAACCTCAATTAAACTATTATTAATTCCATATGGTTTAACACTCGAAGCAATGTCAGTATATACACTACCAATTATTCTTAATGATATATTAATATTTGGGCCTAAATTATTAAACACGGGATTGTCTAAGATCACACCTACTGGAATTTTTAAGCGATTTAATTCATTTTGTTTATCATTTTGTAAATTAAGTAATTCATCTTGAATTTGTTTTGTCATTTTGGAAATCAATAAATTTATTTGATATACATCAACTACGACACTACTTACAATTCCATTACTTTTAGTTTCCATCATAATAATTTTACTTGTATCAATATTAGGTACAATTTGATTACTTATTGCCTCATTTATTAATACTGATGAATAGTAATAAGATTTTTGCTTTGCATAAGCTATTAAAGGTGAACGAAGATAAATTTTAGTCATAATGTAAAGTAATAGAAAAAGCAGAATTAAGAATAAGATTACTTTTTTATAAGTAATTTTTCGCTTTTTACGTCTGTGTCTATGCATATTACTGCAACTTATTTAAAGCGTCTACAACCAACATTCCCGTATTTATCCCTAATTCTTTAGCTGCATCTGTAACCTTTATTAAAGGTGCATTAAGTAACTCTTCTATTGTTTTAACACCAATTGCACATCCACAAACAACTTTTCTAGCTTTTAAGTGTGGTTTAGAATCGAAAACATCGACATCAATTGCACTACAACTAAAATAACCAATATCATTAGCTATAATAAGCAATGTTGTTTTTGGTAGTTTAATTGTATAAGTAAAAAACGCCCTATTGTTAATGAATATTCTATCTACACGAAACATATAAATCCCTCCCTAAACCTATTATATGCGAGTATATACAATTTTTATATCTGATGTATATAAAAATCTGAAGTTACAAAACATATTTATAAGGAGGTACGAACATGAAAGCTAGTGAATTAATGACAAAAAGCATCGTTACATTAAAACCACACGACACAATTAAAGATGCATCTATTATGATGTTAGAGCATAATGTCGGGTGTATTCCTATTGTTGATGATGATAATCATCCTGTTGGAATAGTAACAGATCGTGACATAATTATTCGTGGTATAGCTCAAAATAATAATGAAAAAACAAGACTTGAGGATATCATGTCTTCAAGTCTACAAACTATTAGTCCTAACGACGAAATAGGTACATGTACTCATATTATGGGACATAAACAGATTAGACGTTTACTTGCAGTAGATGAGAACGAAAAATTAGTTGGTATTTTAGCAATGGCAGATATTTCTACTACTGCCGAAAATGACACAAAAGCGGGAATTGCCTTATCACAGATTTCATTAAAATCGACTGATATTGAATCTAATCCTCACCATGGTACTGATGTAATGGATTTTCCGTTATAACTTTGTCCATTGGAATATCAAATCGATCAGTTTGAAAATCACTTAATAATTGAAAGGCAAAACAAACCCCTACTTTTTGATTAATATAACCAACTAAGTAGCGATCATAATACCCTGCCCCAAAACCCAAACGATATCCTTGCTTTGAAAATCCGATGCCAGGAATGAACATTATATCTATTTCATTCTTAGGCATTTTTTTATTACAATTTGGTTCTAAAACCTTAAACTTTCCTTCATGAATATCATTAACTGATTCGATAGGATAGAATTCCATTTTTTCTTTACTTAATACTTTTGGAATAACAACGGTTTTATTATTTTCAATTAATGAAGTAATTAACGGCCTAAGATCTACTTCATTTCCAATTGGCATATACATGCCAATTACTTGATAATCATCTAGTTTAAGCTCTCTTTGAATATTTCTAATTATTTTTTTTGAAATTAGAGTTACTTCATTACAGGTCATTTGATCTCTAACTTTTAAAATTTTTTTTCGTAAATCTTTTTTCATACAATCACCCAAATTCAATAAATTTTTTTTTGTTTATCAGCAATAAACCAAAAACTATAATGGCAACTACTGATAATGAATATATGGAAAAACGAACATCAATCTCAAATATTACACCTGCATAAAACGAACCACCGACATTCCCTAATGCGGTAAAAGCATTGTTTAGACCCATAATTTCTCCATTAGCATTTCCCACTCTAGATAAAATACTTTGCAAAAGTGGACGATATAAAGCTAAAAAGGCAAAAAAGATTATTAATATTACAATTGTAAAATTAAAATTACTTCTCTCATAATACATTGCCAGCGCCAATGTAGTAAATATGAAGAAGATACTAATCATCAGTGTATGGTAATCATTAAATTTTCTTTTAATAATTGGAAATATAAGTATATTCATTAGTAAACCAATAAATCCTGTAACTGCCATAATAATTCCTAAGGATCTAGGTCTTAAGCCCATGATAAATTTTATATATGAATTAAAATTATTATTAAATCCAATCGCAACAAAGCTTGTTAACATAGTTATTATTAATAAAAACGGAACCACAGTTTTTCGATATTTTGACAAGTCTTTTATAACATTACTACTTGTTACCCGAGCTTTAACATGGGTTTCCTTTAAAACGAAAAAGATAATTAAACTCGATGAAATACTCAATATACCTTGGGCAATAAATGTAATGTGGTAATCTTTATCACCTATAAATCCACCAAAGAGATAGCCTAAAGTAGCAGTAAAACCTGTAATAGCTGTATATAATGCCATTATCTTAGTTCGCTTACTAGCATCAACCACATCAATTAAATAGGCCATTCCACTAACAAATGACGCACAAGCAAATCCTCCGGCTATTAGTCTGAAAATTATAATAATATAAGGTACTGTTGAATATCCAAATCCCAATTGGGCAAGCCCATAACCAATTGGTGCGATAATCATAAATTTTTTTCTTCCATATTTATCAGAAAATTTCCCCCATAAAGGTGATAATAAAAAATTTGTAAAAGACATAGAAGCAAATAAAACTCCTAATAAAAATGATCCATACCCAATACTTTCAACTAATTCAGGTGTTACAGGATGAGCAAAATTATTAATAAATGTGGTCATTGTCATTACTGCGATAATTATAACTACTTTTTTATTCATTTATCTTCTCCACTTCACATGCTAGTTTCATTTTTCTTAAATTATAACATAAATAAATCACACATAAAAAAATGTGTGATAATTTTTTTAGCCAATTGAACCTTCCATATTAAGCTTCAACAACTGATTTAATTCAACTGCATATTCCATTGGAAGTTCCTTCGCAAATGGTTCAATAAATCCCATAATAATCATTTCAGTTGCCTGACTTTCAGTAAGGCCTCTGCTCATTAAATAAAATAATTGATCTTCTGAGACTTTAGAAACAGTTGCCTCATGTTCGATTTGGGCATCACTATTGTTTATAATATTAGTTGGTATAGTATCTGATTTTGATAAACCATCTAAAATAATTGTGTCACACTCCACATGTGATTTTGCATTCTTTGCATTCTTTGCTAAATTAACTAACCCACGATAATTAACTCTTCCTCCACCTCGTGAAATGGATTTTGAAATGATAGTTGAAGATGTATGTGGTGCAAGATGAATCATTTTTGCACCTGTGTCTTGGTTTTGTCCTTCACCAGCAAAAGCTATTGAAACAGTTGTTCCTTTAGCACCTTCACCACGAAGAACACATGCAGGATATTTCATATTAACACATGAACCAATATTACCATCAATCCACTCCATGTGAGCTGATTTATCAACCAAAGCTCTTTTTGTAACTAAGTTAATAATATTGTTTGCCCAGTTTTGAACTGTAGAGTACCGGCAATATCCACCTTCACGAACAAATATTTCAACAACAGCTGCATGTAGTGAATCTCTAGAATAAATGGGAGCTGTGCACCCTTCTACATAGTGAACAGAAGCCCCTTCATCAACAATGATTAAAGTACGTTCAAATTGTCCCATTTGTTCAGAATTGATACGGAAATAAGATTGTAGTGGTTTTTCAACTTTGATACCTTTTGGAACATAAATAAACGAACCCCCACTCCAAACAGCAGTATTCAAAGCAGCAAATTTATTATCTGTAGCTGAAACTGATTTTGCAAAATACTCTTTAAATAAATCGGGATATTCTTTAAGTGCTGAATCGGTGTCAAGAAATATTACCCCTAAGTCCTCTAATTCTTTCAAAGCGCTATGATATACAACTTCTGATTCAAATTGAGTTGAAACTCCAGCTAAAAATTTTTGTTCAGCTTCAGGTATGCCCAATTTATCAAAAGTTTCTTTAATTTCTGAGGGCACATCTTCCCAATTATTTTCAGACCTATCTGTAGATTTAATATAGTAAGTATAATTATCATAATCTATGTCTGATAAATCTGGCCCAAATGAAGGGTCAGGTTGATTAGCAAAATGATGAAATGCTTTCAAACGAATATCTAGCATCCATTCAGGCTCATTTTTTCTTTTTGAAATAACGCGAACTACTTCTTCATTTAATCCCTTACCAGTATTAAAAACACTTTTAGTTTCTGTTTTAAAACCATATTTATAATCACCAACAATTTTGTCAATTTCTTTATTTTGTTTTTGTTCTGCCACTTACTACACCTCTTTTATCTATATAATTAAATTTAACTATTATCCTCTTCATCATGAATAAAAATTGCCTTATCTAGTGCCTTCCAAGCAATTGTTGCACATTTAAAGCGAGCTGGAAAATTTGCTACACCTTGATAGACAATCGCATCACCCATAAATAATTCTTCATCAAAAGCTTCGCCTTTTACCATCTGAAGATAGTTTTTAAGGATTTTTTTAGCATCTTCTAATTTTTGCCCTTTAATTGTTTCACTCATGACTGAAGCTGCAGACATCGAAATTGAACAACCTGTACCATCATGAAATACATCAGTTATTATATTATCTACTACCTTAATTTGCACAGTTAAATCATCACCACATGTGGGATTTTTTAAGTGAACTTTATAATAAGTTTCATCACCAATTAATCCCTTGTTTCTTGGATTTTTATAATGATCCATAATTACTTGACGGTACAATGTTTCCAAATTACCATATGACATTGTGAAAAGCCCCCTTAAATAAAGTTATCAAAAAAGCCTTTTGCTTTTTTAATTGCGATAATTAATCTATCAATATCTTTTTTTGTATTATAAAAATATAGTGATGCTCTAATTGTTGCTACTTGTTTTAAGCAATGCATTAACGGTTGTGCACAATGATGACCTGCCCTAATCGCAACATTTTCTTCATCAAATACACTTGCTGCATCATGAGGATGCACCCCATCAATATTAAAAGCGACAATTCCTGTATCAGTGTGTGGATTGAAAATAGTTACTCCATCTAATTCTTGCATTTTTTCTACTAAATATTTACGTAATTCAGTTTCTTTCTCAATAATAAAATTAAAGCCAATTCTCTGAAGATATTCAATTGCAGCTTTTAGACCAATAGCTGATGCAATAATCGGTGTACCAGTTTCAAACTTATATGGAGCATCTTTATATGTCGATTCGTTTAAACCAACATAATCAATCATATCCCCACCAAATTCGATTGGTTCCATTTTTTGAAGTAGATTATACTTTCCGTACAAAACACCAATTCCTGTAGGTCCACACATTTTATGGCCTGAAAATGCTAAAAAATCACAATCCAATTCTTTAACATCAACAGGCATATGGGGTACAGCTTGAGCTGCATCAACCACAACAACAATCTTTTTTTCATGGGCAATCTTGATAATTTCTTTTATTGGCGTGATATACCCCATTGCATTAGAAATATAATTTAGCGCAACTACTTTTGTTTTATCTGTTAATACTTTTTTGAAATTTTCTACCGTAATTCTTAAATCTTCATCTAATGGAACAAATACTAATTTTGCGTTTTTTACTTTTGCTACTTGTTGCCACGGTAATAATGAGGAGTGATGTTCAAGCTCTGAAGTTATAATTTCGTCACCTGCTTCGATATTAGCCATTCCATAACTAGATGCTACTAAATTCAAAGCACTAGAGGTACCACGAGTAAAGACAACTTCTTCAAATTGACAATTCAATAACTCGGCGACTTTAGCTCTAGCTTGTTCGTACATATCTGTCGCCTCATAACTAAGTTTATATACACCACGATGGACATTAACTCCTAATCTTTCATAATAGTAATTTAATGCATCAATTACCGCTTTTGGTTTTAAGGTTGATGCCGCATTATCTAAATATACTATATTATCATTTTTAAACAAGTAAAAATCTTGACGTATTTTTTGAACATCCATAATATCACCTTCAATTTTTAGATTGACAACTTACTTTCAATAGTTTGAATAAAACTATTTTTAATAGATTCTGAATCAATTAATTCAATTAACGGGTATAAAAATCCTAAAATAATTAACTTCTCAGCTTCATTTTTAGATAAACCACGACTCATTAAATAATATAATTGTTCATCATCTACTTTTCCAATGGTTGCGCCGTGTCCTGCTAATACATCATACTCATCAATTAATAGATACGGGTTAGCGTAGACTTTAGCGCTATTTGATAAATTAATAATATTAGTATGCTGCTGTGAATTAGATTGATTCATGCCTTGGTTAATTTTACCTATCCCATCAACATGCAAATAACCTTTATCTTTTACGATTCCGTGATTTATGATAGTTCCAACAGTATATGGAGCTAAATGATTAACTCTAACAGTTACTGCATGTATATTATCCATATCAGTAAATAAAATATTTCTTGATTCACAATGAGCATTTTTACCAGCCAAGTTTATTATGTTATTTGAAACAGTAAATCCATCATTTAATTGACCTAAGGCATATATTACCGAACCGTTATCTTTTACCAAACAATCTCTTTCAATAAAGGCATTAGTTTTTTCACTTAATCGGTCAATTCCAATATAATTTAATTTTGCGTTTTCTTCAATAACTACCTCACTTACATAATTTACATCAATTCTTTTTAAATTATCTAGTTTTTCAACTATTGAAAACTCACTATTTTGACCTGATATTATATAAGTATGATGAACTAAATCGCTATTTTCACCAATAATATGTAATTTAAGAGTAGATTTGACAATCTTATTTTTGGGAATATTAATTAAGATTGCACTATTTTGATAAGCAGAGTTTATAGCCATTAATTTATTGTTATTTTCTTTAATAAAATTATTATTAAATATTTGTAAAGCATTCTCATTTTTAAATTGTAAAGCATCAAAATAACTAATGATTTCAACCCCAGTATATTCTTCATCTAAATTATTGTAAATGATATTACCGTCTTTTATAATTATGATATTATTTTCATCATCAACTAAATTATTGATATTTCGCGGTAAAATTTTAACTGTTTTTTCAGAATTATATTTAACATTTAAATTCTCAAGATAAATTTTCCCTAATTTTATTTTACCAATTTTTGGGTAATCAATTTGTTTAATATTATCTAATTGCTTTTGTCTTAAATTAATTATTGTTTCGCTATCTAAATAAAAATTTTCTTTTAAGCTATTACGAAAAATTTGTTCAGTCATTTTGATCCTCCATCTTTAGATTATAAATCTAATGATTTTTTAGTAGCACATTCGCCAATCATTGCTGGTCTTTTACTTTTTTCATCATCGGGAACGACTTTTTCATCAACAATACCTAATTCTTCTTTTATCCAATCATAGCCATCTTTATCGATTTTTTCCATTAACTCTAAGCCCCCACTTTTAACGATTCTGCCCTGCATCATAACATGCACAAAATCAGGTTTAATATAATCTAAAATTCTTTGGTAGTGCGTTATTAATAGACAGGCAAAATCAGGGTTTCTTAATGAATTAATTGCTTCACCAACAATTCGCAAAGCGTCCACATCAAGACCTGAATCAATTTCATCTAAAATCGCAAACTTTGGTTTTAACATTAACATTTGTAAAATTTCATTGCGTTTTTTTTCTCCACCAGAAAAACCATCGTTTAAATAACGATGTGGTAGGTCACTACGCATCTGTAGTTTTTCAATTGCTTTATTATAATCAATGATAAATTTATATAAAGGTAATGATTTACCTGTTACAGACTGAATAGCTGTACGAATAAAGTCAGAATTCGTTACTCCAGGTACTTCTGAAGGGTATTGCATTGCAAGAAATAATCCTTTCCTTGCCCTTTCATCAACTTGCATTTCTACGATATCTTCATTGTTTAATAAAATCTCTCCACCCGTGACAGTATATTTTGGATAACCCATTATAGTCGATGATAAAGTTGATTTACCAGTACCATTTGGTCCCATAATAACGTGTACTTCTCCACCTTTTATTTCTAGGTTGACCCCTTTTAAAATTTCTTTATCTTCAACAGATGCATGTAAATTGTTTATATGTAAAACAGGCTTCATTCTTTTCCTCCTATTACTTATTTCACTAATATTAATTATACAAAAATAATTTATTTATTGCCAATGATATAATAATGAATTTTATTTTTTTTTACTTCAATATTATTTTAATCGAAAAGTCATTTAATATTAAATTTAATATTTTAATAAATTCTTAAAATCACTCATACAATTATATCACTACTTTTTTTACTAAGCAAACAATCAGATTCCAAAATTACATATTGGAAATAGATCTCAAAAAAACAAGTTTTTTAATTAAAATACTTGTTTTTTCTTAATATATTTTTATTTCATTTATACTAGGCTTAAATTAGTTACTCTATAAATTTAATCTAATTTTACTCGATGAGTATAACCAATCGCATCTTTTATATCTTTAAATCCATGTTGTTCTAAAACATATGGCAATTCTTCAATGATATTAGGACAGATATATGGATCAACAAAATTTGCTGTCCCGATTCCAACTGCTTGGGCTCCAGCATATAAATACTCTAAAACATCATTAGTATTTTGAATTCCACCCATTCCAATTATTGGAATACTAACTTGCTTATAAACATCATGTATCATTCGAATTGAAATTGGTTTTATAGCTGGGCCTGATAATCCACCTGTTCCATTAGCTAATACTTTTTTACCTGTTGCTAGATCGATTTTCATACCAATTAAGGTATTAATCATTGTTAATCCATCTGCTCCCGCTTCTTCTACTGCTTTTGCGATTTGTACAATATCAGTGACATTTGGAGATAATTTAACATACACTGGTACACATGATACCCTTTTTACCGCTTCTGTTAGATGTGCTGCTACTTTACAATCTGTTCCAAATGCAATTCCACCTTCTTTAACATTAGGACAAGAAATATTTAACTCAATAGCTTTAACATTATCTACAGTTGATAAATGTTTTGCCACTTCTACATATTCTTCAACACTACTTCCGGCGACATTTGCGATTATTGGTAAGTTAAATTGACTTAACCAAGGCAGTTCTGTACTAATAATATAATCCACACCAGGATTTTGTAGTCCAATCGCGTTCAACATCCCTCCATTTGTCTCAGCTACCCTAGGTGTTGGATTTCCTTTTCGTGAATTAAGCGTTGTAGCTTTTATCATAATTGAACCTAATTTCTCTATGTCAAAAAGCTCTGCAAATTCTCTTCCAAAACCAAAACAACCTGATGCAGGTATAATCGGGTTTTTCAAACTTAATCCAGGCAGTTCAACTTTAATATTCACCAAATTATATCTCCACCTCTCCTAGTTTAAATACTGGTCCTTCTTTACAAATGCGAACCGTTTCGGTCGATTTATTAGCTTTATCACATACACACGCATAGCAAGCACCAATTCCGCAAGCCATTCTCTCTTCAAGAGATAAATAGCCTTTTTTAAGGTTTATGTATTCATCATTTATTGCTTTTAACATTGCTTGGGGACCACAACCATATATCACATCAAATTGAAGATTTTTTGATTTAATTAAATCAAGCACATTCCCATTAAAATTATAACTACCATCAATTGTTGCAACATGTACTTCTCCATAAAAACTAAACTCTTTTTCATAAAAAACATCAGTCATTGTCGCAAACCCTAAGACAGATTTAACTTTAATCTTTCTTCTACTTAATCGTTTTGCTAGTTCGTATAGTGGTGCTACACCAATTCCTCCACCTACTAGTAGTGCTGTCTCATGATTCTTTATCGAATATTCCGGATAACCATTTCCTAAGGGTCCAAATATATTAATTACTTCACCAGGAAGTTTCTTAGCTAAGATTTCAGTGCCCTGACCTTTTATCCGATATATTAACTTAATCTGCTTTTTTTCTTGATCAATTTCACAAATAGAAATTGGTCTTCTTAATATTAATTGACTCATTTCAGTAATTTTTATATTGACAAATTGACCTGGTTGGTTCATTAATTTAACATTATCTCCTGTTAAGGTCATTTCATAAATGTTTTTAGCTATCTCACAATTTTTCACTATTTTCATATCTTCAATTAGTTTCATGTTTTTCACCTAGTATATTATAAACTATTTTACCTTCTACCATCGTCATAACAGGTACACCTTGAGATTCCCAATAAGAAAACGGAGTGTTTTTCCCCTTGGATGCAAATTCACTAGGCTTTATAACCATCTTCTTATTTAAATCAATTAAAGTTATATCTGCTGTTTTTCCTACCTTAATTTCGCCACAATCTAAATTAAATAATCTAGCAGGATTTATTGTCAGTAGATCAATTAATTTATTAAGTGTTATAAATCCCTTTAAGACCAAGTTTGTATACATTAGGGGAAAACAAGTTTCTAAACCGACAATTCCAAATGGTGCTTCTATAAAACTCTTTGTTTTTTCTTCCTCACTATGTGGTGCATGGTCGGTTGCTATAATATCTATTGTACCATCCTGCAATCCTTTAATTAGTGCCAACTTATCCTCAATACCCCTTAATGGTGGATTCATTTTATAATTTGCATCATTAATATCAATATCATCTTCACAAAGTAATAGATGATGAGGTGTGACTTCACAACTTATTTTAAGCCCTTTATTTTTGGCATATTCTATTTTTTCTAATGATTCTTTTGTGCTAATATGACAAACATGGTATGAACAACCCGTTTTTTCAACTAATTTTATATCTCTTTCAACCTGTATATACTCTGATTCACTTGTGATTCCCTTGATAGCTAACTGCTTACTTAATTTTCCTTCATGAATATATCCATTATTAGTTAGTAATTTATCTTCACAATGTGCAACAATTTTTTTATTGACTTTTTTAGCTTGAAGCATCGCTTCATACATTATTGATTCTTGTTGAACACCTTCACCATCATCAGTAAAAGCAATTGCACCTTCTTCAGCCATTATGTTAAAATTGACTAACTTCCTACCTTCTTCATTTTTAGTAATTGTGCTATAAGGTAATACTTTTACTAAAGCATCCCTTCTTAACAAATGTTTAATGTTTTCAAGTTTTTTTAAACTATCAATTACTGGTTTAGTATTTGGCATTGCCGCTATAGTAGTAAAACCACCAATTGCTGCTGCTAAAGTTCCACTACAAATTGTTTCTTTATGTGTATTTCCTGGTTCCCTTAAATGCACATGCATATCAATAAATCCAGGCGTTAAAATGGTATTACTAGCATCAATCAAAATAGTACAATCACTACACAATTTAATATTTTTTTCCATCTTAGTTATTTTGTTATTTTCAATTTGAATATCAATTTGTTCAAAAGAATTATTAGAATAAACTAACCCATTTTTTATTAAAATCAACTAGACACCTTCTTTCAATGATCTTTCTATTACAGCCTTTCTAATATATAATCCATTTTTCATTTGCTTAAAGATTCTTGATTTATCACATTCAACAAGACAATCTGCAATTTCTACACCTCTATTTACAGGAGCAGGATGCATTATTATTGCTGTTTCTTTTAGTCTTTGATACCTCTCTATTGTAAGCCCATAAAGTTGATGATACATTTCCTTAGTTAAAGATATCTCTTTTTTATGTCTTTCATGTTGTACTCTAAGTAACATTACAATATCCACTTCTGATATTACATCATCTAACTCACAAAACCTTTTGTCTTGATTTTGTAATTCTGGCGGAGCACATAAATATACTTCCATTCCAAGCCTTTCCATTATTTCAATATTAGTGCTGGCTACTCGAGAATGAACTATATCACCTACAATCGCAATTTTTAAGCCTTCAAAGTGTTTAAATTCTTGTTGAATTGTTAATAAATCTAGTAAAGATTGAGTAGGATGATTACCACTACCATCACCAGCATTTATAATTGGAATATTAGTATGATTAATTAATTCTTCATAATACTTATTTTGGTTATGCCTAATAACAACTGCATCTACATATTGAGTAAAGGTAATAACTGTATCATATAACGATTCACCTTTTTGAATGCTTGATTCACTTTTGTTAAATGTAATCACTTTACATCCTAACCTGTGTTCTGCTGCCTCAAAAGAATTCTGTGTTCTTGTACTAGGTTCGAAAAAAAGATTAGCAATAATTTTATTATCATAATTTACTTTTTCTCCATTTATAAATTCTTTTGCTCGATCTAAAATTTTAAGAATTTCATTGACAGGTAAATCTTTTAAGTTTAGTAAATGTTTTAGCATTTTTTCGCTCCTTACACAAAAAGAGTACCTTTAAAGGTAATCATTAAAAATGTACCTTTTTAGTCTCACTGAACTAAGTTAAAGGATATTCTTTTTTAAATATTGCTCTATTTAGACATAAAAAATCCTCTTAGATAAAGCTAAGAGGAAACATATCAATATATAAATATGTTAAAACATATTAAATCTTATATATTCCTTCTCAGCCTCTCTGAACTGAATTAAAGTCTCTTTATTTTACACAATTTTTAACATAAAGTCAATATTTTTTTTATTTTATTAGAATAAAATTTAGTAATAGCATTTAAAACCTAGTAAATAAAACATCTTTACGCTTTGATTTAATCATAATTACTTTAAATTTCTTTATACCTTAAAACCCTCATAGCATTAAATATCGCTAATAATGACACTCCAACGTCGGCAAATACAGCTTCCCACATTGAAGCTATACCGAATGCCCCTAAAATTAAGAAGAAGGACTTAACACTCAAAGCAAATAATATATTTTGCCAAACAATTCTTCTTGTCTTTTTAGCAACTTTTATTGCTGAAACTATTTTTGATGGTTCATCGGTCATAATGACAACATCGGCTACATCTATTGCTGAATCTGCTCCAAGGGCTCCCATCGCTATTCCAATATCAGCTCTTGCAAGAACTGGTGTATCATTGATTCCATCTCCAACAAAAAATAACTTTCCTTGTTTAGATTTATTTTTAATAAGATCTTCAACTATGTTTAATTTATCAACTGGCAATAATTCAGCATATACATCATCAATTCCTAATTCAGCTCCAACACTATTGGCAACAGACAATTTATCACCTGTTAACATTATCGTTTTTTTAATGCCTAATGACTTTAATAATTTAATTGCTTTTTTAGAATCTTTCTTAATTTCATCAGATACAACGATGTTACCAACATAATTTTTATTAATTGCGACATATATTATTGAGCCTATACATTTTTCTTTAACGAAATCAATTTCTTCATCAATTAATAATTTGTCATTTCCGACAATGACTTCATCATTGCCCACAATTGCCTTTATTCCTTTCCCAGGTATTTCAAAAACATTAGTTACTATAGATTGATCTACTTCTTTTTTATATTCTTTTAATACAGACATCGCAATAGGATGATTAGAAAAACTTTCTACATAAGCTGCTTTTTCTAATAACTCAGTGTTTGAAATATTAAGCGGACTTAATTTTGTTACCACAAATGATCCTTCTGTTAATGTACCTGTTTTATCAAATACAGCTATTTCAATATTGTTTAGAGCCTCTAAGTAATTTCCACCCTTTACTAATATCCCGTTTTTAGAGGCTGCTCCTATTCCTCCAAAGAAACCTAAAGGGATAGAAACTACTAGTGCACATGGACAAGAAATAACTAAGAATATTAACGCTCGATATACCCAATCACTAAATTCTGCACCATTAATAAATAAAGGTGGTATTACGGCTAACAAAAGAGCAGATATAGTAACTATTGGTGTATATCCCCTAGCAAATTTAGTAATAAAGTTTTCAGTAGGAGCTTTTTTACTTGTCGCATTTTCTACTAGTTCTAATATTTTAGCTACAGTTGACTCACGCGCAGTTTTTGTAACCTTTACAGTCAATAACCCATTTATATTAATGCATCCTGACAAAACTTGTTCAGTAACACTAACATTTAGAGGCAATGACTCACCAGTGAGGGCTTTAGTATCTAAAGATGAATTACCTTCCAAAATGATTCCATCTAAAGGCACTCTTTCCCCAGGTTTAATAATGATTACATCATCTACGTTAACTTCTTCCACTTTAACTGAAATTATTTCTTGACCTTTTTGAAGATTTGCGACATCCGGTCTAATTGACATTAATTTCTTAATTGAACGTCTGGAACGATTAACAGCCCTATCTTGAAATACTTCTCCTACTTGATAAAACAACATAACCGCTACTGCCTCAGGATATTCACCTACTACAAACGCTACTGTAGTAGCTATAGTCATTAAAAAGTTTTCATCAAATATTTTACCTTTAAATATATTTCTTAAAGCTCTAAAAACAACCTCTACTCCAATTAATAAATAACTTATTATAAACATCGATAGATATAGAATTGATTCCTTATTAATAAATAAAACACTCATAAAGGTTATCGTTCCAAAAAATAATCGATACAGTTTCCATTTATCAAATTCTTCAGTTTGTGAATTGTTATTTTCATTAATTTCCTTAATCTCTACTCCTGGTTCAACTTCAGATATAATTCTTTTAATCTTATTTAACATTTCTATTTTATTTTGATCAATACTTAAAGAATAGTTTAGTTTTTTGCCTATAAAATCTATATAGACATCTTTTATTCCTACTGTTTGCTTTAACTTTTTTTCGATTTTAGCACTACAACTTGCACAACTTAAACCGCTAATTGAAACAGAATTAATTTGCGGATTGATTTCACATACATCTACACCAGATTCCGTTTCCTTAACAATTTTATTAATTATTTCTTTAAGTTCTAACAAATTTGTATCATCTTCTAATTTGATTTTTAGTTCTTTTGAAATAAAACTAACTGATGCTTCAAATACATGAGGTAATTTACTAATTTTATTTTCAATTTTAGCTGCACAGTTAGCACAACTTAATCCATTAAGAACAAATTTAGTTTCTACCATAAACTTCACCTCTTATACTTCTATTTATGCGAGATATGAACTAATCCTTGTTTCATTATCTCTTTGATATGATCATCATCCAATGAATAGTATACAGTTTTTCCTTCTTTTCGATGTTTTACTAATCGAGCTTGTCTTAAAGTCCGAAGTTGATGGCTTACTGCTGACTGTGATGAGTTTATAACATTAGATAAATCACATACACATAACTCTGATTCAAGTAGTGCACTTATTATCTTAATTCTTGTAGCATCACCAAATGTCTTAAAAAAGTCTGCTAAATCAGATAATAATTTATCATTCGGTAATATTTCTTTAACCTTGTTCACAACATCGTGATGTACTATATTTACACTACATACATCTTGGTTTTTCATCTTATTCACCTCTTGTTATATGAATGACTGTTCATATATTCATATTATTCTATTTTTAAATTTTTGTCAATAAAATTACAATAAATATGCAATAGTAATGATTTATCATTTCTCTAATGAGATGATGTTTTAATTAATATAAAAAAAGATTGACTCAAGTATTACTTAAGACAACCTTATTTATATATTGTTAATATTGAATTTTATCTGTTTGAAAAAGTTCAAAAATCAAACAAATTTAATTGTTTATATTTATTCTCATATAAAGATATATAATTGAATATTTCACTAATATCAGTCAAGATATTATTTTCTTTACAAGTTTTTATGAATAATCTAGATAATTTTTCATTATTTAAACTATTTACTTCATAATTATTTCCATATATTTTAATGTATTTCCATTTAAGACCGGGAAAATATTGATTCAATTTCTGATAAAAATATTCTCTATTTCCTTCTCTTAAAGTTAAACCCATTCCGAAACATAGTATATATTTAACTTTAGCTTCTATGCAATAATTTAAGATGTTTATAATATTTTCTTCTGTGTCATTAATAAATGGTAAAATCGGATCTAGCCAAACACCTGTTGCTATGTTGTTTTCATTTAAAATTTTTAAAGTTTGAACTCTTTCAAAAGTAGTAGCTACATGAGGTTCTATAATCTTACATAAGATTTCATCTGAAGTAGTTAATGTCATGCTTACTACAACTTTTGAAGTATTATTTATTTTTATTAATAAATCTAAATCTCTTAGAATTAAATTAGACTTAGTTTGTATATGAATACCATGATTATATTTGTAAATTTTTTCTAGCATCTTTCTTGTCATCATAAGTTTCTTTTCAATATGCATATATGGATCAGACATGGACCCGGTACTAACCATAACTTTTTTTCTTTTTTTACTTAATTCAGATTCTAAAAGTTCGATTGCGTTTTCTTTTACTGCGATATCTTCAAAATCATGATTCATTTGATAACATTTACTTCTTGAATCACAATAAATACAACCATGTGTACAGCCACGATATATATTTACGCCATTTTTACTAGAAAGTATTTTTTTAGCGACAATGTAATGAATAATAACACCACCCAAATATAAAAATATTAATTCTATAGTTTAATTATAATCTATAGAAGTGTTTATTTCTACCAAATTCCCTATTCTTCTTCTAATATTCTAGGAGCTAATAAATTTATAAAAATAGCCCCAAGTGGAGCTGTAATAACAATTGATAAAACAGCGATTGCAAGTATCAAGTCACCATCTTTTACTCCCTGCGATAAAGGAATTGCCCCAATAGCTGCTTGAACTGTAGCTTTAGGCCAATAAGAAATTACCACAAATATTTTTTCTTTTATATTTAATCCACTATATATAGTTGATAAAAAAACGCCAATACTACGCGCAAATAGTCCGATTGTAATTATTGTTAGTCCAACTAATCCAGCATTCAGTGCAACACGAGTATTAACCTCTGCACCTACTAATACAAATAAAAACAATTCAGAAAATAGCCATACTTTACCATATTTTGATGCTAACCTTATTCCTAAACCTGGTTTTTTTTCTGTAATAATAAACCCTAATGCCATCACTCCTATTAATGAAGCAATCATAATATAGTTTTCGATAGCTTTTTCTAAACTTACCATAAAAATCGCAAGTGTTAATATGAGGATAACTTTTTTACTATCTCGAATATGAAATTTATTAAATAACCACAGTAAAACTGTACCGATTACTAACCCTAATATAACTCCTAAAATTATAGATAATGGAATATTTAATAGTTGATAGGCTATATTAAAGTTTTTATTTGCATAAAATCCCATGAAACTAGTGAAGATAGTAATCGCAAACACATCATCAATTGACGCTGCAGATAATATAAGTACAGGGATCCCTTTTCTCATACCTTTTTTTTCTTCAATAAATCTTAACATCAACGGAACCACTACTGCTGGCGAAACTGCCGCTATTATAAATCCTAGCATCCCTCCGCGAATAAAATCTAAATTAAGTAACCAAATTGAAACCAATGCAATTGATAAACCTTCCATTATACCAGGTATGAAACTCATTTTAATGGCAGTCTTCCCAATTTTTTTAAGTTCCTTTCTATTTAGCCCAAAACCTGCTCGTAATAAGATAATAATTAATGCGATATTTCTTAGATCTGCTGATATTGAAAGTACAGAATCATCAATTAAGTTTAGACTATATGGACCAATTATTACACCAGCAATTAACATTCCAAGTAGACCAGGTAGTTTCAATTTAATAAATAATAAATTCCCTAACATTCCGAAAAACATGATTATTGCTATACTTAATGCCACTATTACACCTCTTATATATTTTTTCCTTATTATAAAAATAAAAATCCTACCAATAACAAAAAAATCATTAGTAGGAGTCATTAGCTTAATGCACTTAATGGCGAACTAATCACCTATCACCAATTTATTATAGAATATTACTAAATAAATTACAAGATTAATTTGTATATAAAACGCATATAATTTAAAATGGTAAAGGTCAGTAATTATTTTGAGTATTACGGCTATAAAAAATGTGGTTTTCTTTATTATTTAAGGTATTTCTTAAGCTCATCTAAACCAAAAATGATGATCCCGCCTAAAAGAAAATAGTAAATATTAAAAGTTTTAATATTCATAGCTTTCTGTGGAATATCTAAAGTTGTCGGACCAATAAATACGGCATAAAGTGAACCTATCATTAATCCTAAAATTAAGTAAATCATCTGAGAGCGATAGTTGCTAAGTAAATATCTTAATAAGCGTATAACTGTTAATACTCCAGTAATTATGCCTATTCCAAAAAAAATAAGAATTGGTAAATTTTGAAAGTCAAATGTTAATACTTCTTTAATTGTAAGAATAATTGTTGAATATACTCCAAAAATCAGCAAGATACTAGAGCCTGAAATGCCTGGTAATATCATAGCTGAAATAGCGGTCACCCCAGCCAAGAAGACAAATAATCCAAATGTAAATGTAAAAGTAGAAGCATCATTTTCGGCTGTATTACTTATCTGACTATTAAGTACAGATAACCAATATACAAATGATATCCCTACAAGTGTATATACAACATTGTAATAATTCCTTTTTAAACTAGCTGTTTCTTCTTTTATTATTAAAGGGATTGAAAATAAAATTAACCCTATAAATACGGAACTTATTTTATAAATTTCTGATTCAAATATAGACGTTAAAATAAAAACGGATAATGTAATCCCAACAATCCAACCTATACCTAATTTCCCCAAAAATAGGATAGCTGCTTTTTTCTCAAGCAGATTTTTAGATTTTGAGATAAGTGTATTTATAGAGATAATAAAATCATCATAAAATCCCATGATGAATGCGATAGTACCACCAGATACTCCAGGTACGCTATCCGCTAATGCCATGAAAAAACCACGAATCATGTTAATAAAAATCATTTTTAATCTCCTTGTTATCTATTTATAAACTAGAATTATTATATCATGTATCATATAAGGTATAAAGATTAATCAGATTAATTTTAAAAGGAGATTATTTGCATATTTACAAGTAAATCTCCAGTTAATTTTATTAAATATGAAATTTCTTAGTTAAATAACTATGGATTTTATATCTATTATCAAGATAAAAAATAAATAACGTAAATGGTATCAATACCATAAGAACAATATATGACCATCTTAAGGATAGTTCATCGTAGATATATCTTTGAATAATCAAATCAATTCCAAGACAAAGGATACTTACATTAATTGAAAGTGTTGAAAGAATTAACCGCCAATTATAAATATATGTCTTAAAAAACATATAAAAAGTTATTGTTAGGATGAATACTAACCCATTTATAGGTAGAACTAGCCTTGAAAACGCAGAATTGTCTTCAAATCCTAAAGTAATTAATAGTACATAAATTGCTGTCGCAATAAAATCTAACGAAGCTTTTATAATAAATCCTTTTAATTTACTTAATAAAATAGTTGATAAATAAACCCATAAAAGGATAATTGATAATACAACATAATATGACCATGATATATTTTTGTTTATAAAATAATTTAGTAAAAGAAAATATATACAAAACATAATCGTGTCAAAGGTAATATACCAATAATTTTTCTTTTTTTGACTCATAAAAGGCAGACTTACTGTCAATAAAAAAAGACAAATAGAAATAATCGGTATTATGGACCAATCAATGTTAAAACCAATAGATAAATCTATTATCAATAGATTGAATATCGCAACAAAAGAAAATATAAACATAATATAAGCGGTAACCCCCACTATGTTTTTCTTCTCTTTTTTAACTTTAATTTCTCTATTATCTTTTTTTAATTCTCTTTTAATTTTAAGCTCACTAATTGATAAATTATCAATTTCTACATCATTTAAAATAATCGTATTACAAAGAGGGCAAATACGATTCTTTTCTTCATCGATTAAGACGCCACATTTCATACAATATTTCATATGTTTTCACCACCCTGATTTTCTACTTGAACTTCTACTCCCAATTTTACTAATTTTCTAAAAAATTTTTTTTCTACTCTTGCTTCTTTAATATTTCGCCCAAATGAAATGTAGATTTTATCTTTATATCCTGAAACTGCACAAGAACATTTTGTTAATGGACATGGACCAAGCATGAAATCAATACGTTTAACATGTTCTTCAATACTATCAGGTAATTTAATCATACCAATATTTGAAAGAGTTCCAGAATAGGTATCAACACCAACAGATTTGTAAATAATTGGCGTAACTATAGTCTTAAGCTTAAGAGGCAAGAGCCTCACAAAAGGTGATTTCTCAGTCATCAAGTTTTGAACCATAAGACTTAAAAGATTATTAATATCAGTTTTTTCGATAAAGTATTGATTCACACATTCAATTATATTTTCTAAAGTATATTCAATGTTAGGTTTTATATAAGGTAAAATATATAAAGAAAAATTCCTCATGCTTTTACTATCTAGTCTTTTTCTCATGTTTATCGGAACTTGAACTGCTACTGTTTTCCTTTTTTTCTTTTTAACTTGTTCCTCCTGTATTTCAAGTAAACTTTCTAAGTAAATTGCTGTTAAAAATACCGTAATGCTACAATTGTATTTTTTAGCGGTAGTATATAATAGATTTGAATTAATAATTGAAGATATCGCAATATATTTTTCTCTACTAATTAATCTATCTTTCATATGAAAGACACCTTTAATAATATTAACTTTATTGTAATGCGTTTTTATATGTTTTTTACCAATTACACTATGTGAATCTTCAAATTCTTTTTTATCAACTACTGATTCAATATCTTTTATCCATTCATTAATTGAAACATTAAATCCTTCCAACTTCAAATACTCATATACAATTGTATTTAAGAATATTAAACATGCTGTTCCATCAGCTAGTATATGATTAAATTCAACAGAAATTTTATTATTAATATAGAGAACTCTAAATAAATATCCATTATTTTCAGCTTTTATTATTCTTCTACAAGGATAGTTTATATCTTCATAAATCTCTAAATCTTGATTATTTTCTTCTAGATAATACCAAAAAAGACCTGTTTTTAATGTAACTCTATAGTACGGAAAGCGTTTAATTACGGTATTAAGCGCATTTAACAAATTATTTTTATTAATTTTCATATCTAAAGTCACACTAAATCTAAAGACAGCTGTTATAAAATCAGATTCTATTAAAGGATAAATTTTTGCTGCGTTATCAAGTTTCATCCATGTTTCTTTCATATAAATCTACTCCTACATGCTTAATGAAAAGATCTTTAATTCTATTATAAATCAAAGATCTTTTTAAATCTATGTTTATATTGATATTATTTGTCATTATTTGGTGTTTATTTTTTTAAAAGATTTACATCAGCTCTTCTGGTTTGTTTTCCTTCTAAAATTAACGGAAACATATAACTTTCAACTAGATGAACAACATGTGACATTATCATTGTGTTTTGACTTTTTCATCGGTTTATGTGATTTATCATCAAGTTCATTTCTACCAATAACCATATCAATTATAGATTTCATACGAGTAATCCTAGTTTAAATGAAAACTAAAGTCATAATCTTTTGTTCCAAAAATTTGCTATACAAATCTAATATTATATTGAATTTAATAATTATGACTGCAAAAGATAATTTTAGGAGTTGATATAATGAATTATAAAGATTTATCATATATAGATATAATAATTAAAAGTGTAATAACTTTTTTTGCTTTATTCATTTATACAAGAATACTTGGTAAAAAACAAATAAGTCAACTAACTTTTTTTAACTATGTCGCAGAAATTTCAATAGGATCTATTGCTGCGAACATTGTTATTTCAGATACAGTAGGGTTTCCAAAAAAACTAACTGTCTTAACAACTTGGTGCTTGCTAACACTTTGATAGAAATTATTTCATTAAAATCCGCAAGATTAAAACTTTTATTTAGTGGACATCCAACAATTATTATTAAGAAGGGTAAAATATTGCGTGATTCTTTAAAACGATTAAGGTTAACTATCGATGATTTAAACATGCTAATGAGGGAACAAGGTATCTTCTCAATTAAAGATGTTGACTATGCTATTTTTAAAACTGTAGGAAAACAACCTGTAACAAAAGCTGATTTAAAAATTATTACACCAACACCTCATTATATGCCAACAGTAATAATTCTTGATGGTAACTTTGTTGATAAAATATTTTGGAATTAAATATAAAAAAAGAGTGAGTGATGGATCAATTAAGCCTATCAGGTATAGTTTCTATTAAGAATATAACATATGCAATAATACAAGAAGATGGGAGTATTTTTGCTGATATAGATTGATAAAAAAAGACAATCTCATAATTGAGACTGTCCTTATACTTAATTAAATTTGTTTTGAATAATCCATTGCTGCATAACGTTTATACATTGCATAACGACGTTTTGCTTCTTTCATGTTAGCATCAAGTAAATCTTTTGCAAGATCTGGGTTAATTTGTGTTAATTGTGCATAACGTGCTTCATTCAATAAGAATTGATGATATTTATCCCAATTTGGTTCCTTACAATCAAGTTGGAATGGATTTTTATCTTCTAAAGATAACATTGGATTAAATCTAAATGTTGGCCAATATCCACACTCAGTTGCTAATGCTGATTGATATTGTGAATTAGATAATCCACCTTTAATACCATGAGAAATACATGGAGAGTAAGCAATTATTAATGATGGTCCTGGGTAAGCCTCTGCCTCAGCAATAGCTTTTAAAGTTTGAGCTTGGCTATAACCTGATGAGATTGTAGTAACAAAAACATGACCATAACTCATTGCGATAGCAGCTAAATCTTTCTTCTTACCAGGTTTTCCTGATGCTGTAAACTTAGCAATTGAACCAGTTTGTGAAGATTTAGATGATTGACCGCCTGTATTAGAATACACTTCAGTGTCTAATACTAAGATATTTACATCTTCATTATTAGCGATAACATGGTCTAATCCACCATAACCGATATCATAAGCCCAACCATCTCCACCAATAATCCATTGAGAACTTTTAACAATGTGTTCTTCTAAATCTAAAATATCTTTAACTTCTGTATTTGTTGATGCTTTAAGTGCTTTCACTAAATCATCTTTAATTTCACTTGTTACAGCACCTGAAGCTCTATTTTCTAACCATTTATTAAATAATTCTTTTAAGTTGTCTTCAACTTTATCAAGGTTTGTTGCCATGATATTTTGAATACGATCACGCATAGTTTCTTTAGCTATTCTCATACCAAATCCAAATTCAGCGTTATCTTCAAATAAAGAGTTAGCCCATGCAGGACCTTGTCCTTTAACATTTGTAGTATATGGAGAAGATGGGTAAGAAGCTCCATAAATTGATGAACATCCAGTTGCATTTGCAACTGTCATTCTATCACCAAATAATTGCGTAACTAATTTAATATAAGGTGTTTCTCCACAACCTGCACATGCACCGTGGAATTCGAATAGCGGTTGTGAAAACTGTGAACCTTTAGGAGTGCTTTTAGTCATTAAATTATCTTTATAAGTTACTTTATTAAATAAATATTCAGCATTTATAACTTCTTTTCTTTCAACTTCTTCACCAATTGGAACCATTTCAAGAGCTTTAACTCCTTTTTTACCTGGACAAGCGTTAACACAAACTTCACAACCTGTACAATCTAAAGGAGATACTTGAATACGGTAATGTAGTCCATCTAAACCTTTTCCAAGTGGTTTTAAAGTTACGTATTCTTCAGGTGAATTACTCATCTCTTCATCAGTAATTAAGAATGGACGAATTACTGCATGTGGACACACAAATGAACATTGGTTACACTGAATACAATTTTCTTCAATCCATCTTGGAACGAAGTTTGCAGTTGCTCTTTTTTCATATTGTGTTGTACCATTCATAATAGTACCGTCTTCACTACCTGTCCAAGCTGAAACAGGTAATTGATATCCTGTAATTCGATTAATTGGAGCAGCAACATTTTTAATGAATTCAGGTCGATTACTATCACTTAAATTTTCATTTTTTAAGTCTTTCCAAGCAGAATCAACTTTTACTTCTGTTAATCCTTCATAACCTAATTCAATTGCACGGTGATTCATTTTTACAATTGCTTCACCTTTACGTCCATAAGTCTTTTCAGCATATTTTTTCATTAATTTTTCCGCTTCTGCAAACGGTAATATTTGCTCATTCAACTTAAAGAACGCAGATTGTAAAATTGTATTAGTACGATTTCCTAAACCTATTTCACGAGCTAAAGAAATTGCATTTATAATATAGAATTTTGCCTCTTTTTCTGCCAATAAACGTTTAACACTATTAGGCATTCTTTCAACAATCTCTTCAGGAGTATAGATAGTGTTTAATAAGAATGTTCCACTTTTTCTAAGACCTGATAACATATCATATTTTTCTAAATAACTATCCATTGAACAAGATACAAATGATGGTTTTGTTACTAAATATGTTGAACGAATTGGCTTTTTACCAAAACGCAAATGTGAGCGTGTTGCTCCACCTGATTTTTTTGAATCATAAGCAAAATAAGCTTGAGCATAATAATCAGTATTATCACCAATGATTTTAATAGTGTTTTTATTAGCACCGACAGTACCGTCACTACCTAAACCAAAGAATAATGCTTCAGTAGTATCTTTTGCTGCAATATCAAATGTATCATCAATCGGTAATGATAATTTTGTAACGTCATCATTAATACCCACGGTGAAGTTATCGTGTCCGTTAGAAACTAAATGATCAAATACGGCTAACATTTGGGCTGGTGTAGTATCTTTTGAAGATAGACCATAACGTCCACCAATAATTCTTGGTGAGTTTTCTTTTCCATAATATACTGATTTAACATCAAGATATAAAGGCTCACCAGTTGAACCAGGCTCTTTAGTTCTATCTAAAACGGCTATGTTTTTAACCGTTGTTGGAATTACATCAAAGAAATGTTTAGCTGAGAATGGACGATATAGATGTACAGTTAATAAACCAACTTTACGCCCTTGAGCATTTAAAACATCTACTACCTCTTGAACAGTTTCTGTTACAGAACCCATAGCGATTATAACTTCGGTAGCATCTTCTGCTCCATAATAATTAAATGGTTTATATTCCCTTCCTGTAGCTACAGATAATTCTTTCATATATTTAGCTACTATATCAGGAATAGCATCATAAAATTTATTTTGGACTTCACGAGTTTGAAAGTATACATCATCATTTTGAGCTGTACCACGTGTAACTGGATGTTCAGGACTTAAGGCATTTTTTCTAAATGCTTGGACAGCTTTGCGATCAAGTAAACGATCAAGTACTTCATAGTCTAAAACTTCAATTTTTTGAATCTCATGTGAAGTACGGAATCCATCAAAGAAATGTAAAAAAGGAATCCTACCTTCAATTGCTGATAAATGAGAAACTGCAGCCAAATCCATTACTTCTTGGACTGATGAAGTTGCAAATATAGCAAACCCTGTTTGACGAGCTGCCATAACATCTTGATGGTCACCATATATAGATAATGCTTGAGCAGCCAAACTACGTGCTGAAACGTGAATAACACCCGGTAATAATTCACCTGCGATTTTATACATATTAGGGATTTTTAATAATAACCCTTGTGAAGCTGTAAAAGTAGTGGTTAATGCACCAGATTGCAATGAACCATGAACAGTACCAGCTGCTCCAGCCTCCGATTGCATTTCTACGACTTTAACAGGCATACCAAATAAGTTTTTCTTACCTTGAGAAGCCCATAAGTCAATATATTCTGGCATTGGAGATGATGGTGTTATTGGGTAAATACCAGCTACTTCAGTAAACGCATATGCAATATAAGCTGCAGCCTGGTTTCCATCCATAGTTATGAATTTTTTAGTCATTCTTGCTTCCTCCTTGTATTACTTTTATTTTATTTACCAAAAATTATTATACATCAAATAATTTCAAGTTACAACAATACAAAACAAATTTTTCCTTTTATAAATATTTTCTACCAGATTAAATATATTATTATTATCTTAGTTAATTATTCTTAGTTTTTTTGTAATAAAGTTCTAGGGATAAAGTCATAAACTTTATCCCTAGAGTAATTAGCTTATAGGGAAAATTTCTTGTTTTTTATAATGTGTATGTAATAATTCATGTGATTTATGACTATTTGGTTTTTCTAAAAATTCTTTATACAATAATTGTATTTGCTTATTTTGATGACTCTTACGAACTTGTTTTATCTCATCTTCTTCATATAATGCTTTAGCACGAGCTAAACGGATATCTACACCACTATTTCGGATACTTGCTTTAACATAAGGCTGACCACCACCGTTAACACAACCACCGCTACAACCCATAATTTCAACAAAATGGTACTCCTTTTCACCACTTTTTATCATGTCCATTAATTTTTTCGCATTTTCTCCACCATGAGCAACAGCAATATTAACAGTTTTTCCACCAAGTTCAATAGAAGCTTCCTTTATTCCTTCTATACCCCTGACGTTATTATATTCAAAATCATCTAGATCTTTATTTTCTAATATGTCAGCAACTGTTCTAAGCGCTGCCTCCATTACGCCACCTGTAGCACCAAAGATAACCCCAGCTCCTGAATACTCACCTAATGGATTATCAAATTCTTCATCTTCTAGTTCATTAAAACGAATTCCTGCTTCTCTTATAATATTACTTATTTCTCTTGTAGTTAAAACCGCATCAACATCGCGAAGTCCATTGACTTCCATTTCATCTCTGTTCATTTCTGATTTTTTTGCTGAACATGGCATTACAGAAACAACAAAGATATCTTTAGGATCGATGTTAGCTTTTTCTGCATAGTAAGATTTTATAATCGCTCCAAACATTTGATGTGGAGACTTGCAAGAAGATAGATTATGTATAAATTCTGGATAATATTGTTCAATTAAACGAATCCAGCCAGGTGAACAAGATGTGAGCATAGGTAATACACCATTATTTTGGATTCTATCCAATAATTCATACCCTTCTTCCATAATTGTTAAATCTGCTGCAAAATTAGTGTCAAAAACTTTATCTACACCTAGTCTTTTTATTGCAGCCACCATTTTCCCTGTAGCTCTAGTTCCCATCTCTAAACCAAATTCTTCACCAATACTAGCTCTTACTGCAGGTGCTGTTTGAACAACTACATGTACATTGGGATTATTAATAGCATCCCATACCTGATCGATATGTGATTTTTCTTTTAATGCGCCTACAGGGCACACATTAATACACTGTCCACAATAAATACAACCTGCTTCTTCTAATTTATAATTAAACCCTGTTCCAACAACCGCTTCAAAACCTCGATTAATATAAGTCAATATCCCCATACCTGCAACTTTTTGGCAGGCTGAGACGCATCGACCACATAAAATACATTTAGACTGATCCCTAACTATTGACACTGATGAATCATCATAATGCGGAGTTCTTTTTTCAAAAGAATCGAAATATATATCCCTAATATGAAATCTTTCAGACAAATCTTGTAATTCACATTTTCCGTTACGATTACATTTTAAGCAATCTTTATTGTGATTTGCTAAAAGAAGTTCTAATGTAGTTGTCCTTGAATTTATGACACGCTTTGTATTTGTTTTAACATTCATTCCCTCTCTAACTTTTAATACACAAGAGGCTTGTAAACTCCTTGCTCCTTCAACTTCAACGACACACATTCTACAGGCGCCTGTTTCATTAATTTCTTTTAAGTAACATAATGTCGGAATATCTATGTTAGCTTTTTTACATGCTTCTAAAACGGTATAATTACTCGGAACTTCAAAATCCATTCCATTTATTTTTATATTTACATTTTTCATTAAAACACCTCCCTATTGTCTTACGATAGCACTTACTTTTGGTGGACATGCTTGAATACAAGCTCCACATTTAATGCATTTTGAATTATCAATTACAAAACGACGTTTACCGGTTTTTTCACTAATTATTTCTCCTGTAGGAGTAATACAATCTTTAGGACATACCCTAGCGCAACTTCCGCATCCTAAACATCTATCTGTGATAAAATATTGCAACAAGTCTTTACAAACTCCAGTTGGACACTTTTTATCTATAACATGAGCTAAATATTCATCACGAAAATGTTTAAGTGTTGAAATAACAGGATTAGGAGCAGATTGTCCTAAATTACATAATGAATTATCTTGAATATAATAAGCCAATTCTTCTAAACGACTTAAGTCTTCTAAAGTTCCCTTTCCTGTACAAATCCTATCTAATAATTCTTTTAATCTTTTTGTTCCTTCTCTACAAGGTGTACATTTACCACATGATTCATCACAAGTGAAATCTAGAAAATATCTGGCTATATCAACCATACAGTTATCTTCATCCATGACAATCATTCCACCAGAACCCATCATCGATCCTAATTTCACTAAATTATCATAACCAATTGGCGTATCTAAATGTTCACTAGTTAAACAACCTCCGGAAGGTCCTCCTGTTTGTACAGCTTTGAATTTTTTATTATCAGGGCAACCACCACCAATATCGTAAATTACTTGGCGTAAAGTTGTGCCCATTGGAATTTCTACTAAACCAGTATTAGTGATTTTTCCACCTAATGCAAAAACTTTTGTCCCTTTTGAATCAGGAATTCCTATTGATGAGAACCACTTTCCACCTTTTAAAATAATTGCTGGAATATTGGCAAAAGTTTCAACATTATTTATTAATGTTGGTTTACCCCATATCCCTTTTTCAGCTGGAAATGGAGGCTTAGTTCTTGGCATTCCACGTTTACCTTCTATTGATTCAATTAAAGCTGTCTCTTCTCCACATACAAAAGCACCAGCACCAAGTCTAATTTCAATGTCAAAATCAAAGCCAGTATCAAGTATGTTATCACCTAATAGACCATATTCTTTCGCTTGCTTAATGGCTATTTCTAGTCTACTTACAGCGATCGGATATTCAGCACGTACGTATATGTAACCTTTATTTGCTCCTGTAGCGTAGCCAGCAATCGTCATTGCCTCTAAAACTGAATGTGGAGTACCTTCTAAAATTGAGCGGTCCATGAATGCTCCTGGGTCACCTTCATCAGCGTTACAGCACACATATTTTTCATCATCTTTATAACTAGCTGCAAATTCCCATTTTAAGCCAGTAGGAAATCCAGCTCCACCCCTCCCACGTAAACCTGAAATTTTAAGTTCATCGATAACTTGTTCGGGGTTCATCTCTGTTAATGCTTTAATAAGAGCTTGATAACCATCAAACGCGATATATTCATCAATATTCTCAGGGTCTATCACACCACAATTACTCAAAGCGATTCGCATTTGCTTTGAGTAAAAATCTACTTCTTCAACAGATTTAACTATTTCATCTTCAAGAGCCTCATAATATAGTAAATCTTTGACAATTCTACCTTTTAATAAATGTTCTTCCGCAATTCTCTTTACATCACTTATTTTTACTTTTGAATAAAATGTCCCTTCAGGATATACAATCATAATTGGACCTTGTTCACATAATCCAAAACAGCCCGTCATAACTACTTGAACTTCATTATGTATTCCTAATCTCTTTAGTTCACTAATCATTTCATCCTTAATTAATAATGATTTACTAGATGTACAGCCTGTACCTCCACAAATTAATACATGAGATCGATAAATTTGCATATTTTCCCTCCTTACTCGTTTTCACTTTTCCCAATAGTGTAATCACGAATGACTCTTTTATTTACAATATGTTCTACGACGACTTGCCTTGCTTTTTCGGAAGTCATATTAACATAAGTTACTTTTTCATCGTTAATATTAACATCAAACATTGGCTCAAAACGGCACATACCCACACAGCCCGTTTGAACAACTTGAACATTATTTAATGAGCGTTTATTTATTTCATCTATAATAGCTCTTAATACAGGTCTAGCTCCTGCGGAAATTCCGCAAGTTCCCATCCCTACAACTACACGGCAATTACTTTCTGATTGATCACGTAATTGCATGTTTTTTAATGCTTCGTCCCTAATTTTCATTAAATCTGCTATTGATTTTTTCATGTTTCCCCTCCTAATTTTTATATTTAGAAAGAATATCAGATATTTGTTTCGGTGATAATCTTCCATACACATCATCATCAATCATCATAACTGGTGCTAGACCACACGCTCCTACACAGCGCGTTGCAGTTAATGTAAACTTTCCATCTTCAGTTGTTTCTTCTTGTTTAATCCCCAATTCTTTAATAAGTTCATCAAGAATTTTTTGTGATCCTTTAACATAACAAGCAGTACCTAAACAAACTCCAATTAAATGGTCACCAACTGGTTCTGTTGAAAACCGAGAATAGAAGGTAACAACTCCGTATATTTCAGCAACTGTAACATGCATTTCTTTGGAAATAAATTTTTGAACCTCTAATGGAATACACCCAAAAATGTCTTGTGCCTTGTGAAGTACTGGCATAAGTCCTAACGTTTGACTTTTATTATCATCAATAAAAGTTTTTAGCTCGGCAAACAATTCATCATTCATTACTAATTTTGCCATGAATAAACCTCCCTTAAATTAACATTTATTAAAAAGCCATACTAAAATTTAGTAAGTCGGCTTTTAACCAATCAATTACTTCTTTTTCATTAATTTTGACCCCATTTAAAACCCGTTTTATTTTTTTAGTATTTAAGACATACTTTTTGAAAGAATTTTTACGGGTATAAATAAAATCAATAAGTGGTTCAAGTAATATTAAAGAAATAATGGTTTCATTAATATCTCCTAATGGGATACAATCAATATGCTTCCTATTAAAGATAGCTTCAATTGCAGTCCCTAGTTTTAAGCTTGATGTTATATTAAATTTCCCGCTAGTTCTCTTAACATTTTGATATAATAATGGAATGCCAAGACCTACATTTCTTGTTTTTCTTGTTGTAAAAAAAGGGTCTACCACACTATTTAAAGTTTCTTTATCCATCCCACATCCATTATCTTTAATAATTAGCCTAATCGTCTCATCACTTTCAATAATCATAATTTTAATTACTGTAGCGTTTGCTTTTATCGAATTCATCGCAATATCTAATACATGCATAGAAATATCTCTCATTTTCCACCCCTAAAATAATCAAAAAAGCTACTTATTGATTTTTCTCGCAAATATATTTCATTAATATTTTCGCATATATCGCCTAAATAATGGGCATCAGAATTATGAATAATTCGATACCTTGAATTTATTTTATCTTTTATAAATTGATTATTGCTTTTTATAATTTCCACTCCATCGATATTTGAATTTTCGGGAATAAATCCTAAAATATTAATAATGCTGTTTTTCGGTCTTTCAATATGCGCACAAAATATTAATCCATTAGCTAAATGAACTAATTTTAACAATTCATTAAATTTAATGTTTGTTGAGCTTAACAACATTTTCATTTCTTTACAACAAAGTTTGTCATCTTCATCTAAAATAATTTGTTCACCAAACACATTTTCATTATTTCTTGCTTTCGGTAGATTCCTATATACAATTTTATCAAAGATGTTAACATCCATTAAGCTTCTGAATAAACACAACATGTGAATTCCTTCATATGTTTCTACTTCTATTCCTGGGATTACTATAATATTTTTATTTTTAGCTACTTTTAACATAGCACCAATGTTTTTTGCGCTATTATGATCAGTAACCGCAATTATATCAAGTTTTTTTAATAAAGCCATATTAATAATATTATTTGGAGTCATTTCATTACTTGCACATGGTGAAAGAGCAGAATGGATATGTAAATCATAAAAACACCTAATCATCCTTTACCAACATACTTTTCATTATTTCAAAACTATTATAATGCGTCTGAATAAGTGTAATGTTTTCAGAATTAGCTTTTTCAACTGTTTCAGATTCAATTTCGGCATTCTCAACAATAATAATACAGGCTAAATCAAGTAATTTGGCAACAGCCACAATATTTAAATGTGTCTGAACAGTCATCCAAGCATCATCTTTTTTTGCATGACTCATTACCCAACTTAATAAATCACCTGTATAAACCCCTCCAATCTCTTTATCGAGATTTTCTCCAGTTATTAATTTGAATGAAATATTTTTTAATAGATCTTTAACTTTCATAACTTCCCCCCTGATTTTTATATAAAACAACACAGTCTTCAATTGTTTTGTGATTATTTACAATATCCTCAGCAAGTGCTCTGCATGACGGAGATCCACAAGCACAGCAATCAATATTAGGTAATTTTTTTAATATTTCATTTATTTTATTCATTTTTATTAATGATTGATTTATGTTATCGCTTAGTTTAAAAGGATCTTTTCCTTTGATTTCTTCTTTGAAATACCAGTCACTACCTTCCAAATAATTACGGTAGGATTCAACATATTTTTCACTTTCTTCATCACTTAAACCTTGAGAAAAATGATTTATTTTCCACTTAGAAAGGTAAGTATTCTCAACAGTAAAATTCCCTCCAATACAACCCCCAACACAAGAATATGCTTCAATGATTTTAATATGTGAAAATGAATCAAGATATACTTTCTCTAATACATCACTTACTCGGTTAATTCCATCTACTGATAAATACTCTTTTATATTAGTTGTTTTTTCAATTGCTCCTACTTTTCCAAATTGAATCCCCTTTTTAGCTACTTGCTTATTAAAATTTGTATTTTTAATCGCATTTATATTTTTAAATAAGTCATTAAATAAAAAGACATAATCGACATTTGATTTAGCTTTATCAATTGGCTTTTTTATCGCAATAAAATTTGATAAACATTCACTTACATAACTTATTCCTATATTAATTTCATTCAAATTATATTTTTTGCTAAAAAGTTTTCTTGCCATTTTAGCACCTATCTCAAACGGAAAGGCAAATGGCAACAAATGATTAAGCATCGATGGATATTTTAATTGTATTAGTCTAATAATTGATGGACATTGTGATAATATATATGTTTTATCGTTATTATCCGAAAGCATATAATCAGTTTTTTCTGATAATATTTGCGTTATAATTGATAAATCAAATACTTCATCAAAACCATAGTTATACAAAGTTTGATATACTGCATTTAATTCTTCTGTATTACTAACCATTCCATAAATAGAAATTGGCAATAAAACAACATTTAATTTGTGTTTCAAAAGGTTAGCGAAACTATCACTAGTTACTTTATAAGCATTTTTATGACAATTAGAAATACAGTTCCCGCAATAAATACATCTTTCTTCCATCAAATTTACTTTATTATTTTGAATTCTTATTGCTTCGGTTGGGCAAACTCGCATGCATCTTGTACACCCTATACATCTATCTACATGAATATCAACCAGGTGTTCTAAACTCCCCATTTTACTCACCTACTCATTATATATAATATGACATTTTAATATTTGTCCCATTGGGACATGACGTAATTTCAAACAAATCAGAATTTTTTTTCATATTTGGTAGCCCCATACCAGCACCAAAACCCATTTCTCGAGCCTTTGAACCTGCAGTTGAATAACCTGCTGTAAGAGCAAGAGTAATATCTTTAATTCCAGGTCCTTTATCAGATGAAATTAATAAAATTAAGTCTTGTTTAATTTCTAAAATTAAATTCCCACCTAATGAATGAATAATTATATTCATTTCTGCTTCATAGCTACATATGACAATCTTACGGATTAGTTTTTGGTTAATTCCAATTTGATGTAAATATTTTTTTATATCGCTAGATACACTACCACCTTGGACATAATCCTCACTATAAACTTCAAATTCAAACCTCACATCATTCATAAAATCTCCTTAAATTCTAAGTCCTTCAAGTCCATTATTATATAAAATACCACTTACCTCATATACAGTATAATTAGTAGTAATTAAAATCATGTTATTTCGAATCGCAAAATCAAGCATTTCTTGGTTAATATTTTTGCCTCTAGCAAATATAATACAATCTATATCAAGCATTTCTGCTGTTCTCAGGGCTTGTGGATGAGTAAGGCCAGTGATTAGTACACAGTTTTCATTAACAAAAGCTAAACAATCACTCATTAAATCACAAGCAAAAGCTTTTAAATATACATTTTCATTTAAATTTTCACATGGAGAAGTAACAAGTTTACCTTTTATTAAATTCAAAATTTCATTAATTTTCATAAAACCTCACACCTTTGTGAAAAAATCAATATCCCCTTCCTATTATATTATTTTTAAGAAAAAGTTCAATACCTTTTACAAAATTTTGTGAAAAAATTAACAAATAGACATAAACGAATAAAAAGGGGCTGTAAAAAAATAAACAGTCCTCAGTAAGCAAAAAAGGAACCAAATTCTAGATAATAAATCTGGAATAAAATTCCTTTTTTTATTATAATTTAATTATGAACAAAATACTAAATTATATGAATAATTATACACCAAAACAATTAGTTTAGCCAATTGATATTCAAACAATTATTCCTTTAGTCACTTTATTAGAGGTAACACTATTTGGTTTTATGACAAAAGGATATACATCTTTAAGAGAACTAGAAGCTTTATGTAAAACAGATATCAGATTTATGTATTTATTGAGAAACGAGAATAGTACACCTACTCATATGACATTCTCTAATTTCATTAATAATTACTTAAAATGTAGTATTGAAGAAATATTTTACGATATTAATCAATATATATTTGAAAAAGATAATGTAAATACAGATATTGCATACATAGATTGGTTTGGCAACACTTTTTTTGAACATTTTTTAAATAGACATTTTTATTCTGTATTCCACAGGGGGCATGTACCCCAAACTTCCATGTAATCTCTTATTATTATACCAATGTATGTAATCAAATAATTCAACGTTTAACTGTTCTAAGGATTTAAATCGCTTATCACAGAATTCAGTTTTGAATGTTTTATATGTCGCTTCTGCTACAGCATCATCATAAGGACAACCAGCTTTACTTAATGAACGCTGAATATCGAATGCTAATAGTATTTCTTCAATTACTTTATTTTTTTTTTACAGCCCCTTAAATCACTTACCTAGTACATGTTACTTTTGCAGTTAACCATCCAATATCTGCAGAAATATCTCCACCTACTGCTGTACAATATCCAGCATAAATTAGAACCATTCCTAGGGCTACTACAAATACCCATACAATTGCTTGATTGATCCGCATTTGCATTCTCATAAATTGTTTATTAAGAATATTCATCGAATCACCTACCTCCTATATTAATTTTATTTTATGAACTTAGAAATGTTTATCATTTCTAAAGATTCATCTATTTATCTACTAAACTATTATACGAATCTATAAAAATCTGTCATCTTTTGTTTATATAATAAATTAATAAAAAACTTTCAATTTAAAATTAAAAGTTTTTTAAAAAAATTATATTTATAGTAGAGAATTTTTAATACTATTACGAATAACAATACTTTGCGCATCAAGTTCTTGATTAAAGTATGGATTGTTTATTGACTCATGTAGTTTCGTTACTTTATTTGATAAAATATGAATTACATGGCCTAAACTCAATGCGATATCAAGGTCATGTGTGACTAAAATAATTGTTTTATTCGTTTCTCCATAAATTTCGCGAATCATTTCCATTAAGTTCATTTTCAAATTAAAATCGAGTGATTTGAAAGGTTCATCCATAAGAACTAAATCATTATTTCCTAAAAAAGCCCTAATTATAGAAATTCTTTGTTTTTCTCCGCCACTTAACTTATTAGGATATTTATAGATTAAATCTGATACATTGAATTTCTGTAAATAACTTTTAATTTTACTTTCATTATTTTCAATTACAGTAAGATTTTGATAAATGTTTAAATACGGAAATAAACGATCCTCTTGAAATACATAACCAATATCCCTATTGTTTTGATCAATTTGACCTTCATAATCGCATATTTGAGCGATACACTTGAGCAATGTTGTTTTACCACATCCAGATGGACCTAAAATAACATTTATTTTATGATCGACAATGTTTAGTTCAAAATCATCAAAGATTTTTATTTTTTCATAAGCTTTAGATATCTTTATATTCATAACTTCACTTCCATTTAATAACATGCTTCGAACTATAATTAATAATCAAATCAATCGATAAAACAAGCAAGATAAGGATAATTGTCCAACTAAAGACTCCTGCTATTTCTAAGTTAATTTTTTCATTTTGAATCCTAGCTCCAATCCCATACTTAGCTTGACCTATTACTTCAGCCATTACGATGATTTTAAAACACAATCCGAATGTTTGTTTCAAAGTTAGCATTAGTCCTTCTAATATTTGGTAAAAGTATAAGTATTTAATTTTTTTAAACCAACTAAATTGATATACATTACAAACCTCTATAAGTTCGGAATTAACATTTTTAATTTGAAAATAAAACATTTCATATAAAATCGGTAATATTACCAAAATAGCAATTATATAGATTGATTTTTCTTTACCCAGCCATATTAAGCTGATAAGAATTATTGATATAGTTGGTATAGATTTTAATATACTCATAAGAGGTTGGATTATCTGGTAGCCCCTACGATAAAAGGCTATTATTGCTAGCACAAAGGCAATAATCAAACTTATTAAATAACTAGTAATTGCTTTAAAAATGGTATAACTTATATTTTTAAATAAGTCTTTTAAATTTAGATTTTTAAAATAATTTAAAATTTGACTAAATCTTGGCAAAATCATTTCATTATCTACTTTATGACTTATCAAGTAATAAATTGACATTAGAAGAAAAATTGATAAAAAGTATTTATATTTCTTAATCATAATAAAACTCTTCATCAGGTAATTTACCCCCGATTAAATTACTATTAAAGTCCTGAATTATCTTAAAATAATCTTCAATTATTGTTTTGGAATCGCTACTTGACATAAAAGATATATTAGACCCCGGAATCGAATCAATTATAACTTGTTTTGGAAATTTCGGAGACAATTCTTCAGAAATATACATATCAGCTATGCTTTCTTTATCATTATTTACTAGATTAATACTATCTTGTAGTTCACTCAAAAATTTTTCTACAAATTTTTGGTTTTTATTTATAAAATCCTTATCAATAAAAACACCTGCTTGTGGATATGAATTATTTCCACTTATTATTTCATATTCAGTTTGTAAATCAGACACAATATATACTTCTTTTTTACTTTTAACTACCGATAACACTGGTTCTGCAAGTAATACATGAGAATATGTACCCGCATTAAAACCAACATTAACATCATCTACTCCATTTAAAAATTCAATGTTCACATTATCAAGATCATTAAATTCTAGCACTTTCTTTAGAAGTATTTCAGGGGTTCCGCCTTTACCAAATGCATAAATTGTTTCATTTTCTAAATCATTTAATGAAAATTCTTCATTACTAACTAAATAAAGATTACCAAATGTAATTGTACCGGCAAATTGATAACTTTCATTACTTTGATATATTTTTGCACCAAGGTTTGTTGGAGCAATGACAATTTGATGAGATTTACTTGTCATCGCGCTTACTAATAAATCGGGTCCAGAAGTAATCTCATAATCCATCTTATAATCCATAATTTCTTCATTTTCATGAATCATTTTAACAAAACCTAAGGTAGGGGCTCCACTTGGAATCATAATTTTTATTTTTGTTGAGTCTTTGGTACAACCTACTAAAAATAAAGTACAAGATATTATTAATAAAAACAGAATTTTTTTCATATATTCCTCCACACTATTTTATATTTTTATTTTAACCATTTTTGTTTAAAAAAAATGTCACATATGTTACAATTTAATAAAGCAGGTGAAAAAATGCACAAAGACTATCTTAAAAATTTTCAGATTACGTTTTATCAAGATTTAATTTCAATAATTTCAAAACGCAAACTTCCCAACAATATAAAAAACTACGAAGTTGGGCAAGTAATTGCTTCTATTAATCAACAATGTGAAAAAGTTGGAATAGTTTTAAAAGGAAATGTCCATATTGAACATATTCTCGAAGAAGGAAAAAAGATTATTATTAATCAATTAATCAAATATGATATTTTTGGTGAAATTTTGTTGTTTTCTAACGAACCATTTTACCCTTATCAAATAGTTTCGACCACTACAAGTCAAGTTTTGTTTATTAATAAAGCTACTTTACTTAAAACATTTAAGGAAGACATTAACTTACTTGAAAAATATTTATTTCATATAGCTGAAAGTTATATGAACTTAAACAAATATATTAAACTAAAGTCACAGAAAACGATAGTCAATAAACTAGCCTTCTATTTTATTAATTATGCAAATATAAATAGTAGTCAACTAATTTGTAAGTTAAAATCAAAAACCTACCTTGCCTCATTCCTAGGAATTGAAAGACAATCTTTGGTAAGAGAATTAAACAACCTCAAAAATAAAAAATTAATTGATTACGATAGAAAAAATATCTATATAAAAGATTTTTCTTATTTTAATCAATTAATTGAATAAAAATTAATAATTTTTATCAAAATAATGCAATAAAAGGATTGAGACAATCGTCTAATACTTGTTAGGAATTAATTTAAAAAAGTGCTTCTTAATTAGAAGCACTTAAATTTAATCCTAAATCATCAACACCAGCAAGCACCAATAATTACTAACAATATGAATAATACTAGAATTAATGCATAACTATCACCAAAGTATTGTGACACATTAATTCCCCCTCTCTTCTTGTATTCAATAATAATTTATTCATAATTCAACAAAAGCGCGATTACATTAGCCCATTAACTAATGATATTTTCCTAAAAGTATTGTTAATATTACCCAAAAATGATATTATAAGATAGTTATAACAAATGAAAAAGGAGTGTCGGATATGAACTGGAAACAAGTTCTTTATAAAGGTTTACCTATTTTTTTAATAGCTGCAGTTATAGTTATTGTAGCAGTTATTGCAAGTAGACCAAAAAAACAACCAGAGCTAAGTAGCCCTGATAAAGATGTAGTTAATTATCAAGGACTAAAGGTTACAAACAGTAGTTTATATAATTTATTAAAACAAGTTGGAGGAACATCAACCTTAATAGATATTATTGATAGGAATATTCTTGCTGAATACAAAGATGATATTGACATTGAAAAAGTAAGAGAAGCTATTGAAGATAGTAAAAATCAACAAGGTGAACATAATTTTTATCAAAATATGATTTTACAAGGTGTTATAAGTTCTAAAGATGATGAAAATGCTGATGAATTACTTGAAGAATACTTCAGATTATCTTATTTACAAGAAACTTATGCTAAAGCTAAAGCTATTGAAGATTTAAAGGCTGAAGATATTCAAAAGGCTAAAGATGATTATAAAGAAGATATATGTATTATTACTATCGAGTTTGAAAAAGAAAGCGAAGCTGACGTATTTGCTGATGAATTAGCAGCTGCTGCAGATAAATTACAATTATTCGAAGATAAATGGGTTGTACAACACAAAGACGATGAGCAAGCTGATGAAGATGAAGATGCAGAAGAACTTTCTTTTATAGCTAGCTTTAATTGTGAATATGAAAGAGCCGTTTATGATGAATATTCAACATCAGCGATTGATTTACGTGATTTTATCTTTGCTGATTCTTATAAATATTATGATAAAACAACAAATGAAAATGTAACCCAAGAATTTAAAACAGGTGATTATACTGAAAAAGCTAAATATATTAATACAGACAAAGCATATTACTTTGTTTACAAACTAGCTAATCCAACATATATAAATGCAGAAGATACACCTAATTTTAGAGATTTACCTGAATTTGATGAATATATTAAAGATAAATTGGTCTCTCCTATACTTACTGACATGTATGTCATTAGTGAAATTATTGATTTACATAATTCATTAGATCTTAAAATTTATGATAGCGTAATAGCAGAAGCTTACAAAGCATTAGATAAAGACTTTAAAGAACAAAAGAAATTGCTTGATGATAAAACAGTTGCAACTTATAAATTTGATGGTGAAACAATAAAAATAACTGCTGATGATTTATACAAAAATTTAAAAACAATATACGGGACACAATTATTATTAGAAAAAATTAATTATGAATCTCTTGCAAAAATTTCGGATATTCAATTAACCAAAAAAGAAAAAGAAAATATCTTAGACCAAATCAAGATTGAAAAAACTAACTATATTTCAAGGGGACAAGATGCTACATGGTCTGAATTTATTGCTTCAAACTACTATGTTTTCAATGAAAAAGACTTAAGTAAAATGTATGCTGTTGAACAATTACGAAATCGTTATATTCTTGGTTATGAAGATTATATTGGCCAGAATCCTGTAACTGATGCAGACATTAATGAAGCTTATGACAATTGGATTGCTATCAGTGCTAGTCATATTTTATTTGAATTTGATAAAGATGATGCAGCCTCAGAAGCTTTAGCTTTACAGAAAGCAAATCAAATTATAAATGGATGTACTTCAACTGAAGTAGACAATGAAGAATGTTATATTTATTATGAAGTAGAAGATGAAGAAAATGTAGATGAAGAAGATGATGGCGTAATTGATCCATTTAAAGGATTATATAATACTGCTGCTAAAAATTATGAAACTGTATTTGCTGATTTAGCTAAAGAATATAGTGATGATCCAGGCGCTAGCTCAAATTTAGGTTCTTTAGGTTTATTTGGGCATGGTGATATGGTACCAGAATTTGAAGCTGCAGCAATTGAAATTGCTAATCGTGGAGATGGAAAATATTCGCTTGAACCAGTAAAGACTGAATTTGGTTACCATGTAATTTATGTTAAATCAAGTCAAGAAAAAACTGAAAAACCAGATTTTTATGATGCATATAAAACAGATGAAGAAAATGATGTGGATTTAGAAGATAAATATTCTGCAGAAGAAATTAGTGAAGCAAATTCATATGCTTCGTTTATAAAAACACTTAAAACAGATATAGAAAATGAACGTACTTCAATTAATAATAGAAATATTTTGCTTGCTCAATTACGTTCAGATAGCGAGTTCAAATTCCTAGATGCTGATTTGCAAGCTATTTACGAAACTGTTAATGATTTACAAAAAAACTATGATCCAGATGCAGAATAAATTGAACTGTGTAAAAAAATAAATATTTAGCTTACTAAGGCTTGATTTCGATATTTAATCGAAGTCAAGTCTTTTAATTTTTCTTGTAATCTTTCATTATTTTTGTCTTGCTAAATTTAGCTTTAACCCCCATAAGAAAAGATCCCCAATCTATAGGCAGTACAAAAAATAAATTGTACTGTCTATAGATTGGGGATCATACCAAATTCATTGAGCTTTTTTTATTTTAAATTATGTTTATAAAAGGCTCTACCATCAAGAGCATACATTCTTTTTGTAAATTCTGTTATATCAGTTTCTTTTAGTTCAAAATCAATCATATTTATTCTTGAATCAAGCAAATCAATTAAATGTAAAACTTCAGCTTCAAGCACCATCGGTTGCTTAGGAGAGCCATATTCTAATAAACCGTGATGTGATAGGATTAAATGTTGTAACAGCATTACCTCTTCGCCATCAAAATTCAATTCATTAGCACAAATCTTAATCTCTTGAAAACAAATATTTATGTGGCCAATTAGTGACCCCATTTTCGTATACTGAGGAGCTAAATGGTCTGAAAGTTCAATAACTTTGCCTATATCGTGTAAAATTATTCCTGAATACAATAAATCTAAATTTAGATTATGATAGATTCCAGAAATGGCATTTGCTAAATCCAACATTGAAACTACATGATGTCCAAGTCCTGATATGTAGGCATGATGGTTTTTAGTTGCGGCTGGATATAATAAAAATTCATTTTCATATTTTTTAAATAATTTTTCTGTGATTTGTTTTAAAATAGGGTTTTTAATTAGTTCAATATATGAATATAATTTCTTTTGTAAACTTTCTGAGGAAATTGGTGCTGATTGATAAAACGAATTTATATCAACATCATCTGATTCATTAATTGGTCGCATATCATTAATTATTAATTGTGTTTTGTTATTATATTCATTTCCTACTCCTGACAAAAAAATAAGTTGACCAACTTTGAATAAACTTTTTTCTTTTTCAGTTATATTCCATTTCTTGGCATAAATATATCCTGTTTCATCAGTTAATGTGGCATTTAAAAATTCAGTATTATTAACAGCCTTTTGGATATTAATATTTTCTAATTTGGCGTATAGATTAATCTCTACTTTATTTTGTACATCACTTATTTTTTTAATATCCATATTAAATAAATCATTCATTAACTATTCCTCAACTTTCATAAAATTTTTTTCTAACATATTTATTTTCTTATTCAAATAACTTCGATAGCTTTTCATATAACTAATCAAATCCTTTGGATTCAAGATGATTTCTTTATTTAAATACTTACTTGAAGCATTACAACCTAAACCAATGATGTTTTGTGATTCTTCAATCATAATAATATTATAAATACTTTCATACCCTTTTTTACTATAGCCAATATTTTCTAAATTTCCATAAATATTTTTTTGTCTATATAGATAGTAAGGTATATAATCATTATCAATAAGTGTTTGATAAGCATCAAAATTATCAGTTTCACAAAACTCTTCATTATACATTTGTGAACCTCGTTTTTGCGCCAAATAATGAATTGTTATTGATTCTGGATTTAAAAAGATGATTTCGGATATTGATTTTTTAAAATCCTCAATATGTTCTTTAGGTAATCCTATAATTAAATCCATGTTAATATTATTAAAGTCTAACTCTCTTGCTTCTTTAAAAGTATTAACTATATCCTCCGTAGTATGTTTGCGATTAATCAATTTTAGAGTCTCTTCATTAACAGTTTGCGGATTTATACTTATTCTTGACACAGAATATTTCTTAATTAATTTTAATTTAGAAATTGATAAAGAATCTGGTCGTCCACACTCTAATGTATATTCTCTAATTTGTTGATTAACTAAATGCATCTCTATACAAGTTAATAACTTTGCTAATTCATCATCACTTAAAGCCGTTGGGGTTCCACCGCCAACATATATAGTCGATATGGAGATTTTGTTAGTCTTTAGATAATTACCGACTTCCATAATTTCATTCATTAAAGCAATTAAATACTCACTAGGACTTACAAATTTATAATCTGTTTTATAAGAAGTAAAAGAGCAATAACTGCACCGTGATAAACAAAATGGGATGTTTATATAAATACTTACTTCATTTTGTAGTTCTTCAAAATTGATAATCTTTAATTGATTGTTTACTACAGAAAGAAGTATTTTTGATTTTTCATTTGAAATCAAATATTTTGTCTGTAAAACATCTAAAATTTCTTCATCATTATATTGTTTTTTATAGTGATGAACAAGTTTTGTGGGTCTAATTCCAGTTAAGACCCCATAACTTAGTTCTTTTTTATATAATTTTACTAATAGTCGATAAAATTGCGCTAATATTAAATATTTTTTATCATATTCAATGTTATTATAATAAATTTTTTCTTCAATTTTATCTTCATTACAAATTAATACTACATAGATTTCCCGATTGTCAACTTCAATTTCAAAAGAAATACAGACATTTTCGTCAATTTCATCAAATTGACAATTTTTATCAAATGCTTTAGCTAATTTCTTCAAAGAAATCATGATTTTTACATCGTTGATGCCAATTATTTTAAAATTCATTAAAAACCTTCTTATAATGATTTAGTAAGCATTTCAACTGTTTCCTTTATTGCTGAATCGACATTCGAACCATCACTTATTTGCTCTTTCAAACATTTTTCTAAATGTTCAGTTAAGATAAGCGCTAATGTATTCTCCATAGCCGATTTTGCAGCTGATATCTGGGTTACGATTGATTTACATTCTTGATCTTCTTCAATCATTTTTTTTATTCCCCGTATTTGCCCTTCAATAATACTCAATCGATGAATTAAGTTTTTTTGATTGTTCATTTTATTCCTCCTTACACAATACCTATTATAGTATATTATAATTTTCTAGTTTTTACAAATATTTACCTATCTTTAATTACAAGAAATTTATTAGTTAATAAATACACTTTGATTTAGTCCAATATTATGTTATAATCAATATTTGTGAAAAAGAATTAAAGGAGTTTACAAAGTGATTTCAGTAAATAATATAAGTTTAACATTTGGGAAAAGAAAGCTGTTTTCTGATGTTATTTTAAAATTCGTTCCTGGTAATTGTTATGGTGTTATAGGTGCAAATGGTGCAGGAAAATCAACGTTTTTAAAAATATTGTCCGGTGAGATAGAGTCAACTACAGGTGAAGTATCTATATTACCAAATACAAGGATGTCTGTACTTAAGCAAGACCATTATCAATATGATGATGTAGAAGTTATTGAAACAGTTATTATGGGTAATATGCGGCTACATGAAATAATGAAAGAAAAAGATGAAATTTATAATAAAGAAGAATTTTCTGAAGCTGATGGAATCAGGGTTTCAGAATTGGAATGTGAATTTGCTGAATTAAATGGTTGGGAAGCGGAAGCTGAAAGTTCTTCACTTTTACAAGGCTTAGGAATTCCGACCGATTTGCACCATCGAAGCATGAAAGAATTAACCGCAAACGAGAAAATTAAAGTATTGCTTGCACAAGCACTTTTCGGTAAACCTGACATTTTAATTTTAGATGAGCCTACAAACCACCTTGATATAAAATCTAAAAATTGGTTGGGTGAATTCATAATCAAATTTAATGGTACAGTTATTGTTGTATCACATGATAGACACTTTTTAAATAAAGTTTGTACACACATGTGTGATGTAGACTTTGGTAAAATAAAATTATATGTTGGTAATTATGATTTTTGGTATGAGTCTAGTCAATTAGCATTACAACTTATGAAAGATCAGAATAAAAAGAAAGAAGAAAAAATGAAAGATTTACAAGCATTTATCGCTCGCTTTAGCGCAAATGCTTCTAAATCGAAACAAGCTACATCAAGAAAAAAACTGCTAGAAAAAATAACTCTTGATGATATTTCGCCATCAACTAGAAGATATCCATTTATGGGATTTAAACCCGAGCGTGAAGTCGGTAACGATATACTAATTGTTGATGGATTATCAAAAACCATTGATGGTAAAAAAGTATTAGATAATATTAGCTTTACTGTTAATAAATTAGAAAAAATTGCTTTTGTGGGTAATGAAATTGCGATAACAACTTTATTTAAAATTCTTACAGAAGAAATAAAATCTGATTCTGGTACATTTAAATGGGGAATAACAATAACTAAGGATTATTTCCCTAAAGATAACTCCTCTTACTTTGTCAATAAAGAATTAAACCTAGTTGATTGGTTACGTCAATACTCACGTGATCAAACTGAAAGTTATATTAGAGGATTTCTAGGAAGAATGTTATTTTCTGGTGAAGAAGCGCTTAAAAATATCACTGTTTTATCTGGAGGAGAAAAAGTAAGATGTATGTTAGCAAAAATGATGTTAAGTAACGCTAATGTATTAATTTTTGACCAACCGACAAATCATTTGGATTTAGAATCAATTACAGCTTTAAATAATGGCCTACAAGATTTCAAAAGCAATATTTTATTCACATCTCATGACCACCAATTGATGCAAACAATAGCAAATCGAGTTATTGAAATAAAAGAAAAAGTTACTTTTGACAAACAAGTAACTTATGATGAATATTTAGAATTAATTTCTATTAAGGGATGCTAAGAAGTAGTTTCCCTTTTTTTATATCATTAAAACAGTTAAAATACATCTAATATCAACTTATAGTAAATCTAACCCTTTATATTATTATATTTCAGATTTAAATGATGCTAGAATTGAAGTAATATCATCATAATTAAATCCTTTATTCATTAATGTCTTAATGACTTTCCTTTTCAACTCATAATCTTGATATTTTTTCTGCAGCTTATTATAAACCTTTGTAAACTCTTTTTGTAGTAATTGTCTATCATCATTATTATTCGCAAATGAATAATTACTTAAAATAGGCATTATTAATTCATAATCAAAACCTTTTACTAATAAATGACGTAAAATACTCTCTTTTAATTTATTAATTGATTTCCCACGATTGATTTTATCATAGTAATGAATAAGACTCAAAATTTTATCATTTATCATTTCAAAACTTAATAGTTTAATGCTTTCATTAATATACTCTAATTTAACATTTTTTTTCTTTAGTTCATCAATAATTAATTTTGGACCTTTTTTATTTATTTCAAATTGATGTTTAACATAATTCTTGCAATACATTTTATCATTTATGTAATTTAATCTTTTTAACTTTTCGATAATTTCAATAATATATTTCTCATTACAGTCTTTTTCTTGTAAATAGATGGCAACTTCAGATTCTGTTCTCATTTTAAAGGCTATAAATCCTAGAGTTTTTGTGTATATTTTCGAATAGTTAGCCAATGTATGCAGTAAAGTATACTCTGATTCAGTTAAGATTTTATTATTTATGAAATTATATTCAATTAATATATCCTCTGATAATTTAAATCTTTTTTCTTCAGATTCTTTTTCTACAATTACTTCATAGAGACTGTTTTTAAGTTTAGTTATCTTACTTATTTTCATATATTTCTTCTTTGAATTTCTGATAATCTTCTAAAAGATTGTTAACTATCAATGAAGCAGAATTTTTTATCGCAAGATTTTTTATATTACGTTTCATATCAGATAATAACTCTTCGTCATTTAAAATCGTTAAAGTTTTATAAACTAATTCATCCTCCTGAAGAGCAATCATTGCGGCACGTTTACTACTGAAAAAGACTGCGTTTTCTAACTCTTGACCATAAACAGGCCGATATAAGACAACAGGTATCCCGATGTTAGCAGCTTCTGTCATAGTTATACCACCAGGTTTTGTTATCATTATATCAGAAACTCGCATAAATTCTTGCATATTATTGACAAATTCATAAATATGCAAGTTTTTTGGTCTATAAAATTTACGGTTTAATTTATTAAAAAGGCGCTTGTTTTTTCCACATATAACTATTAATTCAATATTTTCTTCATCAGTAAAATATTTAACAATTTTATTAACATTAGGTACTACTCCGTGTGCACCTGCAACCAACAAAATAACTTTATTATTTTCATCGATACGAAACTTTTTCTTTAATTCCCTAATTTGTTCATCTGTGTACTCCTCATAAAATATTGGTTTAATCGGAATACCAGTAGTAGCATGCTGTTTTTCATTTACATCTCTTAACATAAGTTGTGTCTTTACGCTTTGATTTGCTAAATAGTGAATTCTTGCAGCTTTACTAATCCAATTTGAGTTAGCAAAATAGTCAGTTATGACAGTATATACAGGTATATTAATGTTTGCTTCGTTTAAACTATATGTACAGTACACCGGAAAGGTATTTAAGATTAAATCAGGTTTAATTTCCTCTATTTTTTTAACCAACTTTTTAAACCCAAACTTAACATATGGCTTTGCAATTTTTAAATCTAATAATTTATCAGACCCGTAATAAAAAAACCGATAGGTTTGTTGCTGTAAACCTTTTCTATAAGTTTTTAAGTAAAATTTCTTAATAAATGCAGTTGTGGCAGGATAGTCTTCTGTATATAAATCATATAAAATATATTCTACTTCTAGATGTTTTTTAAATTCTTCTATCAAACTATTAGCTACAGCTAAATGTCCATTCCCATAAGGTGCAGTTATCAGCAAAATTTTTATCTTTTCCATCTTTCATAATCCTCCAAAAATTCTCTTGTTAATTATAACATTTTTTCTAAAATAAATATAGTTTAAAAACAAAAAATACCATTTCATATAATGACTTATGGTATTTTTTGTTAGATTAAGTTATTTAACTTTTTCTTTTAAATAATTAATTAATTGATCATGTAAGTCTTCTCGATCTAACGCGAAATCAACTGTGGCTTTCACAAAACCAAATTTATCGCCTACATCGTAACGTACACCTTCAAAATCGTATGCATAAACTGTTTGACGAGTCATTAAACGTTTAATAGCGTCAGTTAATTGAATTTCATTTCCACTACCAGGAGTTTGTGTTTCTAACATTTTAAATATTTCTGGAGTTAAGACATAACGACCTAATACCGCAAGTTGGCTTGGCGCATCGCTTACATTAGGTTTTTCAATCATATTAGCTAATTGATAGAGTTTTCCAATAGGTTCATGAGATTTAGAGGGTTCAACTATTCCGTATCTATTAACATCTTCAAGAGGTACGGTTTGTACCCCGACAACACTAGACTCTACCTTTTCATATTGATCTATTAGCTGTTTCAAAGCTGTCTTCCCATCTCTGTTAACTACCACATCATCACCTAATAAAACCGCAAATGGTTCATCTTGAATAAATACTTTAGCACATAAAATAGCATGACCTAATCCCTTCGCTTCTTTCTGTCTGATGTAGTGAATGTTAACCATGTTCGAAACATCTTCAACTATTTTTAGTAAATCTTCCTTACCTTTTTTTCGTAGTGTATCCTCTAATTCATATGATTTATCGAAGTGATCTTCTATTGATCTTTTTTGACCACTTGTTATTATTAAAATTTCCTCTATTCCCGACTTCACAGCTTCTTCAACTATAAATTGAATTGTCGGCTTATCAACAATCGGCAACATTTCTTTAGGTTGAGCTTTGGTAGCTGGTAAAAATCTAGTTCCAAAACCGGCAGCTGGTATAACAGCTTTTCTTACTTTTCCCATTTTTTCTCTCCATTTTATATTTTTATTTTATTATATCACAAAAATGCTTTAAGATAATTCATCATGAGCTATATTTTTAAATCCTTTTCCCCAAACAGTCGAAGAAGGCATAACATATACAAAGGCATTTTCATCAATTTTAGCGATGAAATTCTTAATGTGCAAACTTTCTCTTGGTGAACATATCGTAATTATTTGTTTTATTTTCACTTTGCTAAATGCACCTTCAGAATCTACTAATGTGACACCACGATGAATTGAATTTTGAATAAAAGGAATAATTTCTTTATATTTTACACTGATTATTTCCATCTTAACTCGTTTACTACCAATTCCAAGAATAATGATGTCTACAGCTCTCATATTTACATACTTAGTTATAACTGCATACGCAATTATTCTAAAATCAAAAACAAAAATAGCTGAAAATATAATGATTCCATCTACTAATAATAATACCTGTCCAAAAGAAATAAAAGGTAATAATTTTCGATAAATAATTTTCGCAATAGTGTCAGAACCACCCGAAGTAAAACCACTTCTTAATATAAGCCCAGTTCCAAAGCCAGATATTATACCATAAGCCAATGTTGGAATTAATAAATCAGTATATTTATCTCCCGTGTTTGAAGTTACGTTTAGAACCATTGCTGGTAATTCTAAAAAAGTAAATAAAAATAACAATAACGGATAAGTTAGCGACAAAAATATAATTTTTAGGGCATCTTCTTTCCCTAAGAGAATGTAAGCAAAGACCAAAACTAAAATTGCTAAAATGTAGTAAATAATACTAAAAAGATATTGTTCTAAAACCATATTAGTTTCAAAACCAATTTTTATTATCCTTTCAAATAACCTCGATAACCCTGTTACCCCCCCCGTCATCATACCATTTGGTTTCAAAATAGAGATAACAGCATATGCGTTTAATGTATTACCAATTAATAACAATATATATTTATTATGTGATTTGTTAGTCATAAATTCCTCCATCTAACTTTCGTTAGTTTCAAGATATTCACCATAATTAATATTATAAAGATCTTTTTTATAATTCAAAGTAAACAATGATCCAAATCCTAAAAACAAGGTAAAATAATAGGTGATAAAGCGCCATAAAAGCATTGCCGCAATAATACTTACTCGATCAAAAAAAACACCAAAAATAATATAAAATAACCCTTCAGCTCCACCACTAGCACCTGGAGAAGGGATATAACTCATCACCATTGCTACAAAAAAGGCGCCGACAACTAAATTTATTTCATTTCCAGCAACATTCTCACCTAAAGCAAGAAAAATAAAAAGTGGGATAACATTATTAATAAGTATTCTTATTATCTGAAGTGAAACAGATTCTAGCCATAACAATTTATGTTTATTTAATTCTTTAATTTCGTGATTAAAATCATCAATCGTTTTAACAATGTTATCTGTTTTATTTTCTAAATTAAATCTTCGTAAAAATGGCCAATGAATAATTTTTAACCAGATTACTTCGACTAAAAGATGATAAATTTTTTTTGAAAACGCAAGAAAAAAGGTTAAAGAAGTTGCGAAAATATTAACTCCAAAACCAATTAATAATAAGTAATTATAACCTTGTCCTCTTAATAAATTATTGAAATATTGAAATTTAAAGACCAAAAAAACTAAGCCAACAATTACAAATGATAGTGAATAGCTAATAAAATTCATTAAAATTATACTAGTTGAATCCTTTATTTTAATTCCCCTAGCATTTAGATATAATACCTGAAATGGATGCCCGCCAGAAGCAAAAGGGGTTACTGAATTAAAGAATTGTGTTGCTAAATTAACTTGAAATGAGTCTTTAAATTTTATCCCCTTAACCTTATTAACTGTTAGTATATGTAAAATTAAAGACTCTAAAATCACAAAAATTAAAAATAACAATAAAGCAATTAATATATATGGAATTTGAATATCTTTTATTTTATTCTTAATTTCTTCCGCATCATTTTTAAACAAGATAAAAAAATAAACAGCAAATCCAATTAAAAAAACTAATATAAAATTTTTTTTATATTTTCTAATAAAATCTTTCATTTTTTGTACTCCATACAGAAATTCTAACAATATTTTCTATTATACCACTTATAAAATACTAATTAAATAGAATTTTTCTTATATACATTATGATAAGCGATTGAAATAAAAAACTATACAACAAAAAACTGACGATTATTCGACAGTTTTTTATTCTGTAATTATAATTTCTTTTACAATTAATTCATCTTCCCTTACAATGGTGAGTGATATTTTCTCATTTACCTTTGATGTTGATAAATAATATTTTAAATCGAAATAATACTTAATTCTATCACCATTAATTTCAATTATAAGATCATCAGTTAATAACCCGCTTTTATCTGCTAAAGAACCATCTATTACTTCATTAATCTTTATAGCAATATAATTTTCATATATTACATTTCTAAAACCTATACCTAATAACTTTTCAGGACGCTTTACCTCTCCATTTGTTTCTAAATCTAAAATAATCCGATCAACTAAATTTGAAGGAATGGAAAAACCAATACCTTCTACATCACTTTCAGCAATTTTCATTGAATTAATACCAATTAATTTTCCATCTAGATTGATTAATGCACCGCCACTATTCCCTGGATTTATCGCTGCATCGGTTTGGAGTACACTAGCGTACCAATCGACCTCTTCATCTTTATTAGTATCTACAGCTACTAATCTTTCTTTAGATGATAAAATCCCTAAAGTTGCGCTTCCCGATAATCCAAGAGGATTTCCAATAGCGATAACATGTTCACCAACTTTAAGAGAATGTGAATCCGCAAAGCTCATACAGTGATCTATTGTTCCCTTTTCAATTTCTATTACTGCTAAATCAGTCATTGGATCTGTGCCCTTTATTTCTCCAAAAACACGATATCCACTGGTAGTCTCGATTTCAACTTTTGAAGCTCCTTCAACAACATGATTATTTGTAACAATATATGCCTTATCATTTGTTAGTTTATATATAACACCTGATCCAGATCCTCTTAATGTATTACCTAAATAATTATTAACTTGTACAACATCGCCAGCAGTTTTTTCGATAGCTTCACTTACTGCACTTTCGATATTAACAATGTAATCTACCTTTGATTTATAAAAAATATTTGGTACATATAGTGGATATATTGTCGATAATTGATCAATTCCAAACAATATAAAAACTACTAAAAGGGCACCTATTATTCCTGTTAATAGATGAGAAAGAAAACTTTTCATTTTTATCACTCTTTCTGTTGTTATATTTAATTTATGTTTATTAATAAACTCTAAACATTTAGATTGAAAATAATTATACCTAATACTGCTGAAATCATTATTACTAAAATTGGATTTAGTTTAAACTTTAGAAGTAGAAATAAGCTTGTTAAAAATATCGCGATAGAGCCCATATTTAGTGAATTAAGGAAAGATGGTAATCTCAAATTAAAAAATTTAATTATTTGAAAACTATTTTTGGCATAAAACGGGGTATTAGCTACAATAATAGCAGCATTGATAATTAAACCTACTACAACTGCTCGGATTCCATAAAAAATCATTTTATTTAGCGGATGTTCCTTATATTTTACCAAAATTGGAGAAATAAATATAACAATAAGGAATGAGGGGATAGGTATAGCGAGTGTAGCAACTATAGCTCCATAAAATCCGCTTATTTTGTAGCCAACATACGTTGCAGTATTTATCGCCACTGCTCCTGGTGTCATTTGCGACACTGCGATAATATTGTTAAATTCACCCTGTGTTAACCAAACTGATTCAATTATCTCTCTACCTATTAAAGAAATCATTACAAATCCGCCACCAAAATTAAATAAGGCTATTTTTGCAAAAGTGAAAAATAAATTAACCAATAGTTGTAAATTCATTATTTTTCACCATCCTTTTGGAGTAAGTTCCTAATCTTTTTAGGATAAATATAATATATTAGTAAGCCTGTTAAAGCCCCAGATATTATTAAAAGAACAGGGTGAATAGTAGTTAATAATAGTAAAACTACAGTAACTACTGTAATAAGTAGAGTTATCAAATCGACTACCGCAATCTTTGCGATTTTTATTGCTGATATAATAATTAAAGCTACAACCGAAGATAAAATTCCGGTAAATGCGTGTTGGACAACTAATTCTTCCTGAAAATTACTTAAAAGTATTGCAATGCTTAAAACAATTATAAATGAGGGTATAATACATCCTAAAACAGCTACAATAGCTCCTTTTTTTTTGGCAATTTTATAACCAACAAATAATGACATGTTAACAGCTACAGCACCTGGTATTGATTGACTTATAGCAACAATATCCACAATCTCTTCCTTTTCAATCCATTTATTATTAACTACTTCTTTTTCAATTAAAGGAATCATCGCATATCCACCGCCAAAGGTGAACAACCCGATTTTAAAGAACTTCAGGAATAAGCTTAATAAATTTACTTTCAAAATGTTACCATCCTATAAAAATTTTTCCTCTTATATGATATCATAAATATCTTGTAAGAGGAATAATTTTATATTATTTGTTTACTCGCTTCTTGTTTCTATTAGCTCGTTTTTCTTTAAAAAAGTTGGCTTTTTTTATATCTTTTTTAAATACTTTTTTTTCTTCGGTAATTACAGTTTTATCTCTTTTTCGTGACTTAACACCAACTATTTCAAAATCAATTTCACGTGTATCTTTATTTGAAGCAATAACTTTGACTTTTACATCATCACCTAATTGATAGATTTTTTTAGTTCTTTCACCTATTAAAGATAATGTTTTGGGATCAAATTCATAATAATCATCTCGCAAATCTAACACGTGCACTAACCCCTCAACAGTATTAGGTAATTCCACATAAATTCCCCAGTTTGTTACAGAACTAATAATTCCTTCAAACTCTTCCCCAATTTTATTTTCCATAAATTCTGATTTTTTCATATCATCTACTTCGCGTTCACAGTCAACAGCGGTTCTTTCACATTTAGATGTTTGGAGCGCAATATCTTTTAATAAATTAGAATATTTTTCAAAATTAGCATCATCACATTTTGATTCGAATACGAATTCACGAATTAACCTATGGACAATTGTATCAGGGTATCTTCTTATTGGCGAAGTAAAATGGGTGTAAAATTTAGTAGCTAAACCAAAATGCCCTAAACTTTGTTCAGAATAACGAGCTTTAGCCATAGAGCGTAATAACATAGTATTAACGACTGCTTCGGCTTTAGTATTTTCCACTTTATCTAAAATGTTTTGAAAAGATTTCGGATGAACTACATTTTCTTTTCCTTTCACAACATAACCCAGGGCATTAATCAATTGAAAAAATCTTCTTATTTTTTCACTGTCTGGGTTCTCATGCACTCGATATATAAATGGATAGTTTAACCAATGAAAATGTTCAGCTACAGTTTCATTTGCACATAACATAAATTCTTCAATAATTTTTTCAGCTACATCCCGAACCCTTAGTTTAATATCTACTACTTTACCAAGTTCATCAACGACTATTTTTGCTTCATTGGTTTCAAAATTAATGGAACCACGTTCCCTTCGTTTTAAACATAGAACATCGTACAATTCTTTCATGTTGTTAAAAAGTGGTAATAAATATTCATACCTCTTCATCACTTCTTCATCTTTATCAACTAATATTCGGTTAACATTATTGTAAGTCATTCTCTCTACAGTTTTAATAACACTAGGGAATATTTCATATTTAACAACATTTCCTAAATTATTAATTTCCATTTCACAAGAAATAACCAGCCTGTCGGTTTTAGGGTTTAATGAGCATATACCATTTGATAGTCGGTGAGGAATCATTGGAATTACTCTATCGACTAAATAAACACTTGTTCCCCTTTTTAAAGCTTCGATATCTATAGGATCATTTTCTTTAACGTAATAAGACACATCTGCGATATGTACACCTAGTTTATAATTTCCATTTTCTAATTTTTTTACTGTAACTGCATCATCTAAATCTTTGGCATCTTCGCCATCAATTGTTACTATATATTCATCTCTTAAATCTCTTCTGCCCTGTAAATCCTTATCAGTTACATTTTCTCTGATACTTTCAGCCTGCTTAAGAACATTTTTAGGAAAAAATGTTGCTAAATTATATTTATATGCTACAGACAAAATGTCGATACCAGGATCATTTTTATGCCCCAAAATTTCCACAATAATTCCTTCTACTAACTGCTCAGAAAGGTAATTAGTAATTTCGACTTTTACTACATGATCAGCCATCGCACCTTTTGAATAATTTTTATTTATCACTATTTTTGCAGAAAATCTTTTATCATCACTTATAACATAGCCAACACCTTTATCCTCTGTATAAACTCCTATTACAGTTTTAGTTCCTCTTTCAATAATTTTAAAGATTTCACCTTCATAATTATTACCGGTTTTATTCTTTAATACTTTTATAAGGACTTTATCATTATTCATCGCCCCATTTAGTGATTTTTTTGGGATAAAGATATCATTTCCTTCCTCATTTAATAATGTTACAAAACCATATCCTTTTTTATTAATATGAATCATGCCAGGCTTAAAACCAAAACGTTCAATTAAATCAAAACGACTATTTTTATCTCGATAAATTACTAGTTCATCTTCTAAACTAACTAAAGCTTTAACTAGTTTTTTAAAATCTTCAGAATCTATAATATTCAATTGTTCAGATATTTCTTCAACTGTTAACCGACTATAATCCACATTATTAAACATATTAAGTATTTTTTCTTTCATTTCAAGACCTCCATGTTTTATTTTACCATATTTTTACAATTTGTTTTTTCTTTTTACAAAGTATTTATTATTATTTTTAGGCAAATAAGATATTAAATTTAAATTTTATTAAAAAAATTAAAAAATTATAATTTTTAATAAAAATAGTTGTAATTTTATTAACCTCGTGCTATACTATAAAAGAAATTATTAGGCTAATATTTGAATTTACCCTCGTCTAAGATACTGACAGTAAACTTCCAAATATTAAACCTATCTTAGAAGGAGGTAAACCCATGGCTGACAAAAAGATTATTTGTAAAGATTGTGGAAATGAATTTATTTTCACTGAAGGTGAACAAGAATTTTACAAAGAAAAAGGATTTGAAAACGATCCTGTAAGATGTAATGATTGCCGTAGAGCAAGAAAAAACCAAAGATCACAAGGACGTCGTATGTAAGTTCTGAAATTGAAGAGAGGATAAAACCTCTCTTTTTTTTGTTTATAACAAAATCACATAGTTTAATGCAAATGATTTGCATTTACATTAAATATGCTGCATAATAATTAATATAAATAATCACAATAATTTTATTATAATTTTGGAGGAGCCTATGAAAAAAATAAAGTATTTTCTCTTTATCTTTATATTTTTTTCATCAGTTTTAATTCTTTCAGCTTGCCAAGTTAATATGAGCAGTAATTCGGATAAATTACAAATTGTTACTACTATATTTCCTATTTATGATTTTTCAAAGCAAATAGCTAAAGATAAAGCTGATGTTACCTTAATATTACCACCAGGAGTTGAACCTCATTCATTTGACCCAACTCCAAAATCAATATTTAAAATAAGGAGTAGTGATTTATTTGTTTATACAAATAAAAGTATGGAGCCTTGGGTAAATCGAATACTTAACATTTTAGATGAAGATAAAATAAACATTGTAAATTCAAGCGAAAATGTTAGTCTGATTTCATTTCATGAAGATGATGAACAAGTTGATTATCTTCATAATGAATTTGAAACTGACCCTCATATATGGCTTAGTCCATTGAATGCAGTAATAATGGTTGATAATATTACAAAAGGGTTAGTTGAAGTTGATCCCACTAACGAAGATTTCTATATCCAAAATGCGGTTAGTTACAAGCAAGAATTACTAAGTTTGCATCAAAAATATTTAGATTTATTTGAAAATACAACTTATAAGACTATTATATTTGGCGGACATTTTGCTTTTAGATATCTTACAGATCTTTATAATCTGGATCATATATCACCATATGATGGCTTTGCTCCCAATGCCGAACCAACTCCAAAAAAAGTACAAGATTTAATTAATTATTTTGAAGAAACAGGGCAGCATACAATTTATTTTGAGGAATTAATTGAACCAAGGGTTGCTAAGGTCATATCAGAAAATACAGGAGCTAACATGTTAATTTTAAATGGTGCTCATAATATTTCCAAAACTGATTTAATAAATGGTAAGACTTTTTTATCCATAATGGAAGAAAATATAGAAAATTTAAAAGTGGGGTTAGAGTATAATGAATAAGGTGTTAACTGTAAAAAATTTAAGCGTTAAATACGGACGTTATGAAGTATTAAAAAACATAAATTTTGAAGTGCTACTAGGTGATTACATAAGTATAATTGGTCCAAATGGTGCCGGTAAATCATCTCTAGTTAAAGCAATTTTAGGTTTAATAAAACCTTGTCAAGGAGAAATTATGCTAGAAAATCCAGTCATCGGTTATCTTCCTCAAAAAACTTATACAAATGATAAAGCCTTCCCAGCTACTGTGAAAGAGATTATTTCATTAGGATTACTCGGAACAAAAAAACATCCAAAAATAGTAAATGCAAGCGATAAAGAGAAAATTGATATTACACTTAAGAAATTAAAAATAACTGAATTAAAAAATCGGAAAATTGGTTCTTTATCTGGTGGAGAACAACAACGTGTTTTGCTAGCCAGAGCGATTGTCAATAATCCCTCAATATTAATTTTAGATGAACCTACTAGTGCACTTGACCCTGAATTCAAAAAAGAATTTAATGATATTATTCATAAATTAAATACAATAGACAAAGTTACAATTTTACTTATTACCCATGATAACAGCAGTATAAAACAACATAGCAATAAAATAATGTATGTAAATCGAGAAATTATTTATTATGGTTTAAGAGAAAATTTCTCAATGATACAAGAGGAGGGTAATCATGAATGAGACTCTAGAACTTTTATTAGAAATAATTCAAGCTCCATTTATCTTAAAAGCGTTAATAGTCGGAATACTAGTAGCTGTATCTAGTTCATTTTTAGGTGTTTTTCTTGTTTTAAAACGCTACTCAATGATTGGTGATGGGCTTGCTCACGTTAGTTTTGGAACAATTGCGATAGCACTTTTAATCGGAGTTACTCCAATATATGTTTCAATCCCCCTAGTTACCTTGTCTTCATTCCTTATTCTAAAACTAAATGAGAAAGCCGATATTCATGCCGATGCGGCAATAGGACTTGTAGCATCATTTTCTGTTGCTACTGGAGTTATGATAGGTACACTTGCAAAAGGTTTTAATGTTGACTTATCAAGTTATCTTTTCGGTAGTATCTTATTTGTTACTAAACTTGATGTTTATCTATCAATAATATTATCAGTCGTAGTAATATTTACTGTATTATTTTTGTATAATAGTCTTTTTGCCTTAACATACGATGAAGAGTTTTCAAAAGTTATGGGGCTAAATACAAAAGCACTTAATTATATTTTATCTTTGCTTATATCAATAACAATTGTTATTGGTATTAGAGTAGTAGGTACTATGTTAATTTCTAGTTTAGTTATTTTTCCAACAGTTACAGCACTTCAAGTTACAAAAGGATTTAAACAAACTATGATAATTTCCTTAATTGTGTCAATGTTAAGTGTTGTTTCAGGGATAATTTCATCCATTATATTAGATTTCCCTCCTGGACCAACGATTGTTTTCATCAATGGCTTATTATTCATCTGTTTTTATTTTAAAAAATTAGTTCTTTAATATCGATATTTTATGTTATAATGAGATAAAGGATGGTGAAAGTTATGGAGCAGATCAATATTTTAACTCAAAATGGTTTGAAAGTAACTAAACCAAGAGTAACAATTTTAAACATTTTAGAGCATGTTAATAAACCATTAACAGCAGAAGAAATATATTTAAAATTACAAAAAATTGACAAGTCGATTAATTTATCAACAGTGTATCGGGTATTAGAAGTTTTTATTAAAAATCAAATAATAACAAAACCATTTATTAAAGATGATAATAAGGCTAGTTTCATAATCAATCATCATGAGCACAAACACTTTTTAATCTGTAGTAAATGCCAAAAAATGGTTGAAATAGGCGAATGTCCATTTAAAACTTTTGAAAAATCTCTTGAAAAAGAAACAAACTTTACTATCACAAACCATAGATTTGAATTATTTGGCATTTGTCCAAATTGTAAATAAAAATGAGAAAATTAATATTTCTCATTTTTTTATTTTTATCACTTAATTAATAGAAGATTTAATTAGAAATAACCCAATAATTATTATTACAATAAATAATGCATTTAAAGGTCCAAGTTTACCGATTGAACTGGCTTTGTTTAATACTAATTTAAGACTAAAAAACAATGATATGATTGAGCCTAGAAACCCAGTTATTAATAAAAACATACCTAGTATAAACATAAATATCTACCACCATAATCAATAAACTACTAATATTATAAACAATAATTAATATAAATTCAACATCCAATAAAATGAATTTACTTAATAAAATATACGGGTGAAAATTTCATGATCTTCAAGAAGATCTTCAATTGAATGTATTTTTAAACGATGTAACAGTTCTATAACATATGGGTTATCAATCGGGGTTTTATATAGGGATTCACTAGCGTATTTTCTAACTTTTTTAGTTGCTATATCTTTATCGATTAGAGATTTCGGACCACCTACACATCCTCCTACACACCCCATTCCCTCCAAAAAATTGGCTTCAATAGAGCCATATTTTAAATTTTTAAGTAGTTCCTTGCATTCTACAACACCATTTGCTTGTACAGCTTTTACTTGAATAGGTTTATCAGGATGGATTCTTTTAACTGTTTCTGATACTGCTTCACTAACACCACTAGTTACTGCATAGATTCTACCACCACTTGATGAATGCTCTCTTATGTCTTTAGGAAGTTTCTCAGGATTAATTTTGGCAAGTTCAAATATATCGTTAACTTCTTGAAATGTTAAAACAATATCAATTGCATCATTAATATCTTTTTCTTTCGCCTCATTCTTTTTAGCTATACAAGGTCCAATAAAAACAGTTATGGCATTGGGAATTATTTTCTTTATAACTCTACCTGTTGCCACCATTGGTGAAACAGCTTTAGGAACATGTGTTAATAACTCTGGATACACTCTTCTAATTAAAGATATCCATATTGGACAACAACAACTTGTTAATTGAAAATCCTTTTCATCATTAACTTCTCTATCAAATTCTAAGGCTTCTTTTAAAGTTAAAATATCAGCAAAAAGTGACACCTCAACCATCCCAGTAAAGCCAATCTGTTTAAAAGCGCTCCGTAGTTGTCTATCATCTATTATATTAAATTGGCTTAAAAAGGCAGGGGCTATCGCTGCAAAAACAGGTCTATCTCCTTTTTTTATAGCTTCTAAAACGGATAAGGTATCTTTTGAGGCTAATATTTTTTCTACTTTATTAATGTCAAAGCATTCACTACATTTAGGAAGATCATTATTATTTTGAAGATGATTAAAAAAACAATTAATAAAATATTTCCCTTCATGACGACATTCATTATTACATGTTTGCCACTTAATTGGTGAAATATCAGGTTTCAATATACATTCAATATGATAAGGGTCATATTGTAATTTAGCTAAATCTTCATCATAAGTTTTTGAAGTTGATGATGCTACAACTTTTTTATATAATTCGGCAAATGTAAGCATAATTATCTCCTTATAATAAATTATTGCAATTCATATATATTCTTGATTTAATTTGGAAAATTATTATAAAATATATGTTATTATAGAAGAGATTTATATTTCCCAAGGAGGCAAAGTTGAAAAGAAGAGAATATGTATTCATTACTTGGATTCTATTAGCATTATTTACGTTAATTATTATTATTAAAACCCAAAAGCCAGATAATCCATTTTTAACTTTTATCTGGTTGTTAATACCATTATTTATTGTAATGAAGAATAAAAATGCTAATCTAGTAGGTTTTAGTAAAGTTCCAATCAAGAAATTACTTGCTGTTACTGGAATATATTTATCAATTTCATTAACAGCAATAATTATATTTGAAATAATCACTCCAACATATAAAATGTTGATTGAATTGGCTATAGATAATAACCAATCAGATATTACTTTTTTATGGTTGAATAAATATAAAGGTATCACCGGTTATATCTTAGTATTTATCATAAGTTTTTTTATTACTATTTTTGGTGAGGAATTATTTTTTCGAGGACTATTGTTACAGGCATTTAAAAGGAACTTTAGTGATAAATTTTCTATTCTAATGCAATCTGTCTTATTTAGTTTACCGCATATTATTATCGCCATCTTTTTCATGACTCCATTTCATGGACTTATATTAATTTTAGGTTATGGAATCTTCATTTATGGTGTTATGGGTGGATGGGCTGCTAATAAAACTAATAGCTTTTGGCCAGGATTAATTACTGCAAGTATTAATAATTTACTTCTAGTGATTTACTATGTAGGCGTATAGTGGAATAAAAAAAGACCATATCTTGACTCTTTTTAAAATATGGTCTTTTATATTTATATAATTTTATTGTTTAAATTAACCCTATTTTAATAGTTAGTGTAAAACTAAAAAAAGTGATAAAGTAGATAAGATAATTTCTAAGGAACAACATCAGGAATTACATAATTACACTCCTGAAAGAAAATCGTCTTTTTTACAGTTAGGTTTCTATTCGGGCATGAGAAAGGATATATCGGATGAGCTATAACAAAAACCCTTGAATCATTTTCCCAATACACCTCTAGACATTTAAATTTACATTTTTATCCTTAAATGCATCGTCATATGCTTGCATCTAAACTAAGAAATAATTAAATAAAAATAAATAATATTTTCAAATAGTGTTGTAAGATTGTTGTGAGATATTATTTGTGTTAAACTTTATCTAATAAATTTTATATATTCCATAATATATAAAAAGTTAACCCTGATGATTACTTCTTTAAATCACCTTTATTCTTTTCCATAATTCTTTCACCACGTTCAACAAGATCATGTGTAATTATGCCAGCAGTATAACCTGTTGCCAAATTATTATCTATAATATCGCTTGGCAATTCAGGAATAGTAAAATCTTCAGCGACTTCAACATGATAATCCTTATCATTTATAACTTCTTTTTTGTCCTCTATATCTTTTACATAATCGTTGTTTACACGATGTTTTTCATTATTATAGATGATATTGCGATTTGGTTTATTATCCATAATTTCACTCCTTCTTTTTATATTATTCTTTTCTTTTTTGAAAGTTATCATACATTTTAATAAAAAACTTGTATTAACAAATAATAACATTATATAATTAGAAGTACGTTAACAAATGGAGGTATTATGGCGAATATTTATTTAAAACTTGGTATAAAAAAACGAATTGAAAACAATCATCCCTGGGTTTATAGTAATGAAGTTGATCGAATTGATGGAACCTATGAACAAGGTGATATTGTCTTTATATATAACCATAAAGAAAGATTTTTAGGAAAAGGTTATATTAATCCTAAATCTCTAATTTTAGTTCGTATTTTAACCAAAGAAATTAATGAAGAAATAGATGAATCATTCTTTAGAAAAAGAATTGAAACTGCATATAATTATCGACAAAAAATAATTGATACCAAAAGTTGTCGAGTTATATTTGGTGAAGCAGATGGTATACCTGGTCTTATTGTAGATAAATTCAACAATTATTTATCTATCCAAACCCTTACTTTTGGAATTGAAAAATATAAAGATTTAATTGTAAAATTGTTAATCGAAATCATTCACCCTGAAGGTATTTATGAGCGTAATGATAATTCAGTTAGACTACTAGAAGGTTTAGAAGAAAAGACAGGATTTTTATATCAAAAGTTTGATCCTGTAACAATTATCGAAGAAAATGGCGTAAAGTTTTATGTTGATATCGCTAGTGGTCAAAAAACAGGAAGTTTTTTAGATCAGCGAGAAAATCATGCCGCAATAAAAAGCTATGTAAAAGATTTAAAAGTATTGGATTGTTTTACCCATACAGGGGGATTTGCCCTTCATGCGGCTGTGTATGGAGCTAAGGAGGTTGAAGCAATAGATATATCGGAAAGTGCTTTAAATCTAGCTAAAAAAAATGCACAGTTAAACAATGTAGAAAACAAGATAAACTTTGTCTGTGCCAACGCCTTTGATTTACTTAAGAATTATACTAACCAAAAAAAACATTATGATGTCGTAATTCTTGACCCTCCTGCTTTTACAAAATCAGCAAAAAAAATCAAAAATGCTTATCGAGGCTATAAAGAAATCAATTTAAGAGGGATGAAATTAGTTAAACCTGGTGGCATCTTGGTAACTGCATCTTGCTCCCATTATATGAGTCCAGAATTATTTAAGAAAATGCTTAAAGAAGCAGCAAATGATGCTCATAAAGTAATTAGAGAAATTGAATATCGAACCCAGGCTAAGGATCATCCTATTCTATGGGGTTATGACGAATCATTATATTTAAAACTATACATTTTGCAAGTTAATTAAATTTTATAGTATTATTACAACATTTGTAAGTAATACTAAAATTAGATTAAGGAGGAACTACATGGAATATATAAATAGTGAATACCAAGATAGTATAGATTTTTTAAATGATTGTGCTCAAGTTTGTTACGAATGCTTTGAAGCCAGTTTAAATGCACCAGATTTTAAAGAACGAGGTGAGCTTATAAAATATCTTGTTGAATGTGCACAACATTGTCAAATGACAGTAGGTTATCTATCTAGAAGTTCTATCCATCTTGAAGAAATGGCCTTAATTAGTGCTCATCTAGCTAAAGCAACTGCTGCTCTGTGTGAAAAATTTGACGATGAACACACAAAAATTACCGGTAAAGTTTGTTTAGAAACAGCAAACATATGTATAGAAGCTTTTGATGATTAATAAAAAAATAGAATTATCCATATATATATCATTTATTTAATTAAAAAGACTAATGTAGTAAAGAAGATGTTACAAACTTATTATCAACCACAATTACTAATAAATGTTGGTATCATTATCAAAATATAATATACCCTGGGAAAAATTGCTATTGATTCTTTTTTATTTCTTAATGGAAAATACTAAAAATTGGATTTGAGTCTAGTCATATTGATGGTACTAAAATTGAAACTTATACGAATGAAAGATGATCACATGAAAAACGGTCAATTTAAAATTGGTTATAACGTCCATTAAATCACCTTTCCTTACCTATAATTGTAGCTTGACAACCCTATTATAACGGAAAGGTGATTTTTTGCATAACTTTTGATCCCCACCAGCATAGCAGGTGGTTTATTGATTCGCACGCTTTGCGAGCTCAACAGGCTAAAGCCTTTAAAATGATAAAATCAATAGAAACATTCACAAATGAATAACTATTGATTTTTCTTTTTAAATTATTTACCTTAAAGTAAAACTATTTAGGTTTCAAGTATTATTTATGGATTAAACATAATAAAATATTAAACAATAATTGGATAACAATTCCCATCATACCCATAAACAAATATATAAAGGATTTAAATAATTCATTAATAGAAGACGACATAAAATCTAATCCTTTTATTATCATAATTGAAAATATCAGTAAAATAAAACTGTTTATTAATATTTTCACATCTCCTTTTCTCACAAGAATCACCCTTTCTAATATTATTTAATTCCTTAAATCAAAAACTATTTCATTTAGTCTATCATTTTTACCATAAGGGTTGTATGCGTCATAATAATGATCTGGCACAAGTCCTATGCCCAGTGACGGTCCACTCAAACTTATTCCTAAATTTACATCTGTATCTACAAGTCCAATTTGATGTAAATAATCAGTGTATACTAAAACTTGATTATAATTATTATACCATTCTATTCCTGATTCATTATTAAAATCAACATTTAGTGATATTCTAATTTTATTTGCTATTTCTGTAATATAACACATATCATATTCCCCATACCCCAATTTAGTTGGGCATTGTCCATAAGTTGTGGTATCATTTTTTAAATCAACGTTAAATATAACTCCCCTAATATCATTGTTATATAGCATGAAATCATCATTTATATCATAATAATAGTAGTTTGGATCATATTCTGATGTAGATTCATATTTTATAATTCCATAGTATTCATCTTCATACTTTGTGTCCCACCAATATTCAGCAAGTGCAGAAACACCGTTATGTGGTTGAGTCATATCTACAAAAATATCATTAGTACCATAAAAACCAACTGCCATTAAATCATAAAGTCTATTCACCGGTACTATATCCCATATTAGTATATCTTCAACACGTCCAGTATCGGTTTGAGGGTTTAGATATACCTTGGATTTATGAGTGGTATATGCAGTTTCAGTTTCTGCATTGCCTTCACAATATGTATAGTTAATTGATGTACAATTAACAAGGACATTATCAGGATGTGGATCATTTGATACTATTAAACTAGTTTTTGGAGGACAACCTGGAAAATAGGGATCTTCATCACATGGGTCATCAGGAACCCACATTGGTGTTATTACTTCATAATCTTCAAGCTTTTTCTCCTTTTTCTCTTTTACTTTTTTTTCATATTCAGCTTTATTAAGTTTATTTTGCTCCTTAATTTTTCCATTTTCATATACTATTTCGTTGTATATTATTTCCTCATAAACCACTATTTCTTCTTTTTTATTTTTAATATTTAGTGCGTTTGCTGTGAAGTTATGTAGTGTTAAAACTGATATTATTAAAGCAAACAAAAATATACACTTTTTAAACATTATTACATCTCCTTTCTATTTTATAGATATTATAACTAATTCTCCTTTAAGAAAATATCAAAATTTGTCGAAAATAATATATAGGGCTTACTTCATCCACAAGTAATTTTATACAATTAATTGATTAACTTGTAAATTTAAACTAGATTTTAAGTATTTTAAAAAATGAGCAATCAAAGGACTAAATCTTTTTGTTTAAATTCATCACCAAAATAATGAAACATATTGTAGTTTCACTTGTATCTTTCCTTTTATTCATTATCAATCCTAATGATAATGCCCGTTTTCCTTGACCGAATTTTCCTTCTACTGCGTTTCTTTCACCTTCGGCCATTCGCTCAGTTTTTTTATCGATCTTTTCATCCTTCTTTGGTCTACCTAATTTTGGTCCCGTTATTTTTATACCTAACTGGGTTAAAGCCATTATGTTTTCACGTGTTCTGTATATTTTATTCGCTAGAACTTCCTCAGGATAGTACCCAAATCGTCTTTTGTAATTTTCTACTGATTCCATTAATGTTTGCCCTTCATTATAAGCATCCTATGATAACTTCTCAACGTAGGTAAAACCATTTACAACACTTATTGCTAACTTGGCTCCAAACTTAACTGGTGCCTTCGTTTTAACTCTAACGATTGGTCTTATGTGTGGTGAATGTAAACTAACAATTCGATCATCTACTGTGTGCGTTTTATGATCATACATATAACGCTGTTGACGATGTAATTCATGTATTACGATTAAATCCCAATTTTGTTTGGGTGATATCGTTTTAAAATCTTTATTTTCACACATTTCTTTGATATATTTTAAATTTCTATTTATACATTCTGATTGAAAAAGAATAACTTTTCTAATTTTTGATTTTGATTTCTTCTTACTTTTCGACAAACTTAAAAAGGACTTTCTTGCTTTTTGACGATAAGTCCTTACCTTGGGTTTCTTACCTACCATTGGCTCATGTTGATGGTCGATGATTTTTTCAGTTATTTCTCTTGCTTTATTCAGTAAATCCCAATATATCAAGTGGTGCACACGTCGCATCAAGAATTAGCTTTCCTTTATTTTGATTGTCATTATTTGAAGAAGCATTAACGTTATTTTCATTTGAATCTTGTCCCCCTTTAGTCGAATCATCATCTGATGAATCGCCTTTTCGACATACAGAATCCTTTAGTTTAAGAATCATTTAAGGTGTAATTCTTTTTCTAAATTGGACGAGGGTTGAATCTGTAGATGGACAAATGTGTTTAAATTCAAGAAGTCTTAAAAAATATTGAAAATATGGATTTGTCTTGATGTTCCAGATTAACATTTTATCAGAGTAACTAAATCTTTGTTGAAATATAAGAGCCCTAAAAGCAATCCGACCATCTTTAGAATTATTATTATTGTCAGATTGACTAAATGTAGTTGCGTATAATCGTTCAGCTAAATCCCAGTCTATTAAATCTGCAAATTGAACAATCTCATCGTTTGGATCTAAATTGTGATGAAATTCTGTTTTAAACCGTAATTTCATTTGATTTGGTGTAATACGTGCCATTTTAATCACTACACATGCAAAGTTTATTTGAAAAACTAAAATTTTCCTTGCATTAATTATACCATAAAATGACAATTCTCTCAATTATATAATAATAATTCATGGAAAAAGCAAGCCCTATATACATCTATTGTAGTTAAATCTGTACACTTATCATTTGAAAAGTATCCAAATATAAAGGAGCTTTTTCTAATATAAAAAGCTGTAGTTAAATTAATTTATTTACGAGTCCAGGATATGTGTATAAAATGGAGCGATCATCAAGTAGGTAATTTGTCTAAAAATGAGTTTTAAATCATGAAAAGATTTAAACAAACTACTTGATATCCTTAACAAAGTGTAACTTTTAATTTAATTATATTTTTTTATTTTATTAATTAATTCTCTATACTTTGCTTGAATACAAATGAACATCCATTTGTTGATAAGGAATTGTAATACCGTTATTATCAAACTCACCTTTAACTTTAAGCATTAAAGCATTTAAGGTATCCCAATAATCACTTGATTTTACCCAGCCTCGAGCAATAAATTGAATTGAGGAATCACTATATTCCCCTAATATTACGATAGGTTCTGGTTCAATTAAAATTGTTTCCTGGCTTTTTAGTAATTTCTCTAATACTTCTTTAACTTGCAAAATATTATTTTCATAACTGCAAGAAATTTTAAGTTCTAATCTTCTAGTTGGATAAGTAGAGTAATTTATTAAACTTGAATTAGATAAATTTGAGTTAGGTATTACTATTTTTTTGTTATCTGGAGTTGCTAAAACTGTATAAAATATATGAATATCCTTTACTGTTCCACTAAAACCTTGAGCTTCAATAAAATCACCAATTCGATATGGTTTCAAAATAAGAATTAAAACACCACCAGCGAAATTTCCCAAACTACCTTGAAGAGCTAGACCAACCGCAAAAGCTAAAGAACCTAATATCGCGATAAATGAAGTAGTTTCAATTCCTAGCATATTTATTATTGAAATTAACAAAGCAATTTTAAGGGCAATACTAATTAATGGGGTTAAAAATGATTTTAAAGATAAATCAATCTGGGCTTTATCAAAACGATTATTAATACGTTTAGTAAGCCACTTAATAATTTTTAATCCGAAAAATAAAATTATAGCTGCATATATAACCTTTAGTCCATATCTTAATAGTGTTTCGTATATTTCGTTATAATTAAATTTGTTCCAATCAGGCAGTATTTTTTCAAACATAATCGTACTCCTCTATAAATATTCCATTACAATCTTTATTATAGTATAATTGAGTTGGTGATATTATGCAATATAAAAAAAATAATCATTATTTAGAAATTACGATTGATAAAAATTTAGCCAATAAAACTATTCAAGATATTTTTATCTATTATCATTTATCAAAAAAAACTATTCATGAATTAAGAATGAGTAAAGATATTTATATAAATGATCAACCTATTTTCCAGAATTTTAATATTTCCTTGAAAATAAAAGACAGATTCAAATTTCCATTCTTTATCGATGAAGAAATTGATTTTATTCCTCAAAACATCCCCATTGATATTATTTATGAGGATGAATTCATCCTCATCATAAATAAACAACCTAATATTGAAATTCATCCTGATTCTAAAAACGGTCTAGAAACATTAGTAAATGGTGTAGCCTTTTATTATCAAAAAACTCATCAAAAACACCGTATTAGATATATCCATCGTCTTGATCGGGACACAACAGGACTAATAGTCTTTGTGAAAGAACAAATAGTCCATAATTTATTTGATTACTTATTAAATAAAAAAATCATTAAACGCTATTATCTCGCACTAGTCGAAAATAAACTACCTAAGTCAAGCGAAACTATCAATGTTCCTATTGGTCGCGATAGACATCATAATCAAAAAAGAATTGTATCAAAAACTGGAGATAAGGCTATAACTAGATACAAATTAATTAAATCTTACGAAAACTATAATCTCATAGAACTAGAATTATATACAGGGAGAACTCATCAAATTAGAGTTCATATGGCATATATTAATTGTCCTATTTTAGGTGATAAACTTTATGGAGAAGTTTCATCATTTATTAATAGACAGGCTCTTCACGCTTACAAAATATCACTCATTCATCCCATTACTTTTAAACCATTCACTATAGATTGCCCCATACCAAGTGACTTTGAAAAGATATTAAAAAACACATAAGAGTTTTAACGACAAAGCAATATAAATACTATTTGAGGTATATTTAAGTTAAGTCGGCATAGAAAAAGAAATTTATTAATAAAAATCCCCGAATACTTAATTGCATGAGGGATTTTTTATATAGCAAATAAATTCTGTTTAGCAAGGTTTTTTAATGTTATTTTTATTAATACATATTTTAACTTTTCAATATACTTATTATTATCAAACCTATAATAGCTCCGATTGAATCTATAAAAACATCGTTTACACTAGATTCTATTAAAGGTATAAACAGCTGATTGATGCGAAAAATCATCCATAATAGAATGAGAAAAAATATACTATATACTTTCATAGATAATAACCAAATAATTAACGTTTTTTTCCTTCTATAGATTTATATTCAAGTAGATATAAAATAGTTACATCATCTATTTTAATTCTGTTTTCCTTTATTAATTCCTTCATTTCACGGTTCGAGTAAAAAAAGGGAACCAGATATTTTATTTCATATTTTGTTTTACAAACCATTTTAAATTCTTCAATATTATTAAAATAAATTATTTCCTTTATCCGTTTTCTTTTGTTTTTTGTTTCAAAAAAAACAAAATGTTCATGATTTAATGAGAATTGTAAATTTTGAAAGATTGGAACTGCTAATTTATTACTTGTGCTTATTAAATTTATACCATTAATATCATAGAAAAAATCTCGTTTATAAGCATGATGAAATGTATTAGGAACTAATTTTGCCTCATTTAATTTAGATAAAAGATTCTTGATCTTTAATCTGCTCATATTAAAACAATAGATTAAAGTTGAGTTATCAAAAAACTCAAAAACAATATTTCTTATTGTTAACTCTTCTAAATCATTATTCTCTAAATGGTAATCTACTTTTATTATATTAAACATCATATCACCACTTAAATTATACAACAAAAGTTGTTTGATTTGTTGTTAAAAATAAAAAAGGTAGCTTTATGACTCAAAAGCTACCATTGACCACATATCTATATCAACAAAACCTAATCTATGATAAATTTTCCCAGCAAACGGATTAAAGAAAAATAAACAAGGTAATTTATTTTCATTTAATAAGTCCCAACATAACTTTGAGACAACTTGTGATGCTAAACCTTTATTTCTGTAATCAACATGAGTTGCTACACCACCTATCATTGCTGATACACTTGTTTCAATTGCTGTTGCGGCACTTGATATAACTAAATTGCCATCATCAACAAAATAAATTCTTCCTGCTTTTTCTTTAATTTTTCTTTGATTTGATTCAATATAAGTATCTGAATTAAATTCGGCCATTACCATTAATGGATAAATTCTTTCTACGTCTTCTTCTTTAGCATTCTTAACTTCGACAATTGGTTTGATTAAATTATTTTTACCACTTAATTCACAAAAGTAACATTCATCAACCTTATTTACATTTTGTAAATGAGGTAACAATATATCAATAACTTGTTTTTTACCACTCATTCTTTGATATGTAAATTTATTCAATAAATCTAAAATTTCCAACACATCAAAGGTGTCTGTATGACTATAGACAACCACATTTCCATAATATCTTAAAACACAAGCAGTAATTAAATTATCATCATATTGTAAATATACTTCTTGAAAATCGACATCTAGCCCAAACTGTTCTACATCTCCAATGATAAAAAGATTGATAGAGGGTTCTTGCTTTACATAATCCATCATTGTATTTATATTTTCATTTTTTACTTTAATAATCATTTTTCCCCTTCTTCCTCATAAATAATTAGAATCATTATATATTAATTTTATAATTAATTCAAGATATTATTAATAAAATAAAAGAAACCCATTGCTATTTCATTTACCTTTTGTCTAGCAGTTTCTAATAATACGATATTTTTCTGGTCCTTCACCATTTAAGCCATCAGATGACTATTATTTCAATTTAAATTTTACAAATAATAACTTTATGTATATAATTAGGTAGAAATATATTATTGAGGTAGGTTATATGATATCAAAAAAAGCAATTGAAGTACGTTACAGTGAAACTGACCAAATGGGAGTTGTTTACCATGCAAATTATTTAATTTGGTTTGAATTAGGTAGAACGCAATTTTTATCGGATTTGGGTTTTAGTTATCAAGAATTAGAAAATAGAAATCTTATTTTTCCTGTTAGAAACATCTTCATTACATACTTATCAAGCTGTCGTTATGGCGAGAATATTGTTGTTGAAACATCTGTAAAAGAATTTAATTCCATTAAAACCGTATATCATCACATCATTAAAAACGATAATGGTGAAATTAAAGCTAAAGGTGAAAGCGTAGTTGTTTGCGTAAATAGAGAAAATTTTAAAATTACTAAGTTAGAACGTCACGCTAAAGATGTTTATGATGCTTATTATAAGTTAATTAATACAAATTCTTAAAGCAAAACCACCAATCATAACAACTATAATTCTCAATAGGTGCCTTTTGCAAACGAACTTTAGCATCTTGCATCGAAGTTGGTGGAGGCAAGATTACTTTATCGCCTATTAATGAATTGTATGGCCAATTAGCTGGTGTTGCTACTTTGAATTCATCTGTTGCTTGTAACGCCTTTATTGTCCTAATAATTTCATTAATATTTCTTCCAACTTCTTGTGGATAATACAAAATAGTCCGAACAATTCCCTTATCATCAACGATAAAAACAGCACGTACTGTATTTGTCCCTTTATATGGACTTATCATCCCTAGCTTATTAGCTACAATCCCCAATGAGTCACCTATTACCGGAAATGGAATTTTTACTTTTATTTTTTCGTTAATCCATTCTATCCATTTTATATGAGAAAATACTTGATCAACTGATAAGCCAATTAATTTTGTATTCAAACCTAAAAAATCTTCATTATGAAGCGAGAATTCTATAAACTCTGTGGTACATACTGGTGTAAAGTCACTTGGATGTGAAAATAAAACAAACCATTTACCTAAATAATCTTCAGGTAGATTAATCGGCCCAAGAGTTGTACTTACTTTCATACTTGGAAATTTTTCTCCAATTAAGGGAAATCTATCCTGTTTTAGATTTTCCATTTAAATTTAAGCCCCTTTTCATAAAAATAGTCATTATATATATATCCAAAATAATTAACTTTGTGATACATTATAATGACTTTTATTTATTGTGGTTGTTTATTTAAACATATAATTTTATATAACTCTTCAACAAAATTAGTTGTAACATCAATATAATACTCTACTTCACTTCTAGCAATTATATTTTTATCATCATCACCATGATCTATATCAGTTTGATGAGCAATCTTATTTCTTCTTTCATATATATCATCTAGGATATTATCAAGTTTTTTATCGTTATCTATTATTTTTTTATTTTTAAGTGCTCTTTCTACTTTAGAAAACTCATCTTCAGATGTAATAACATTTAGCAGTACTCTAATTCTTCCTGATGACATAAATGTATAACTATCATTAATATCGATGAAGGCTTGTTTTAAATATTCATCAATATTTTCAGAATCATATAGGGCTTGTTCTAATAATTTTAAGGGAACTTTATAGTTATTGTATCCTCTAGTTTTAGGAGTTTCCTTTTTAAAGATTTTTAATAAACCATAACTATAGATTTCATGCATAAAAAAATCCAATGAACTCATCACAAAGACAATTTGAAATCTTAAAATATCGTTTGCTTCTTTAGTTTTTTTATGTTTACTTAAGAGATCAACAATTTCAAACCGGTTATTAATACGATTAATATTATCTCTAAAGGTATTTATCATTTGATTAGCATCTTTATCAATATATCTAATTTTCTTTTCTCTTATTTCTTGTTCACGGTCAAATAACTTAATCCGATGCTCTACTCTATTCTTCATATATTCCTACTCCATATTTATTCAATTTGAATGTTGCCCCATATTTACCAAGAATATAACCTTTTTCAATATTTTCATTTTGACTAACATTCATGATGTTATAAAGTGAATAACATTCTGTATTCATACCCTTTAAATTCTTTTCCATAAACCAAATTTGATCTCTTCTAAATATAGATAAATCAAGCAGAGAAGAATTATGAGTGGTAAATATAAGTTGGGCATTGTTAGTATTAATTGATTTTTCGTTAAATAAATTTATGAAGTATTTGATAATTGCTAAATGAAGATTTTTCTCGAATTCATCAATTATAATAATTTTCCCATTAGTTAATATTTCATTAAATAATACTAATAAAGTAAATAGTTTTTTAGTTCCTATTGATTCCTCCACTAAATTAAGTTCCATATTATCATAATTTACGATAATTTGATTGTCTTTTAAATAGAATTTTTTAATACCAATATCGATATTAGATAATAATTTAGTTACCATTATCATGTCATTGTTTTCTTTAAACATATCAACTGATTGTTGAAATAAATCAACTTCCTCATGCTCATATGATGATATAATTACAACTTGGTTTGTCAAATAGTTATAAACACTTTTTATAAATTCATCATCACAATACTGATTAAGTAATGATAAAAATACTTTTTTCCCTGAACTATGTTTTTTAATTATTTCATCAAAGGCATTTTGTTCATAGTTTTCTAAATCCCGATCAAAAATAGTTACTTCTGAATCATCATCAAATAAATATAAAAATTCATTTACAACTTGATCATTAGTAAAATCTATGCCATAAAATACTCTTTTATTATTCATTATAAATTGAATGTCTATTTGTGTTGGTCGATTTATTTCATTTAATTTATGAGGATAATATGAACTAACTTCACCAGCTATTAGTAATGTTTGCAAGTGTTTTAGTGATAAAAACAAATTAGATTTCCCTGCTCCGTTAGTACCGATAATAATGGAACTAGGTAAAACTTTATGATTACTTTCCTCTATTATATAATCTCGATGCAATTCATCATTTGTAGCAACCATTGAAAAAATAACTTTTTTATTAATTGATTTAAAATTTTCTACTGAAAGTTGTAAAATCATCTAATCATCCCATCTTATCTAAATATTATTAGTGTAATCATTAGTTATATTTTAATCCAGATTTTATAATTAAGCAATAAAAAAAGCACCAGTAAAATTACTGGTGCCTAATCTTTACTCATTCGTAGAATTTGTATCTATTTCTTCTTCATTAACTTCATCTACTTTACTTTCTTCGGTTTTCTCACCTTTTAGGAATTTTGGTAATTCCATACCACCCATTTTAAATACATCCTCAAATGGTGGCAATAATACCTTTGATTGCTTCAACCTGTGTTTTAACAAGTTCAGGTAATTTATTTGTAATCATCATTAAAATTGCTGATTGTGGATTTCATAAAAAATTATTATAGTAAATAAATCTATTTATTGATATTGATAATTTTCTTTTACTCTCCAACACCAATTAATAAGTCAGCAATATTATCATATCCAGACACTCCTATATTGTTTAGTGCTACATTTAAATTATTTACAATTGTTGAGTCAAGGTTAGCTTCGAAAGCCCCTAACACATCTTCTTGCATAGATTCATCCAGTTTTGAATAACTATCTGATAATGCGCTGAATAAATCTATTTCTTCATCTGTTAAATCATCTATATCATCAGTCTCTATTTTAGTTTGCAATAGCTCTATTACAGAATCTAAATATTCTTTAAACTGCATTTGTGTATCATCAGTTTCATCTAAAACATCTGAAACGTCTGATAACAAACTACCATCGGTAATAACTTTGTTTAGTTCATCAATAGCATTTTGAATTGCTACAGCATCAGCATTTTCTTGATTGAATTGATAATTAATATAAAATTTACCATTCTCTAATTTTACACCATTAAAGTTAATAATATCAGTTCCAAGATTATTTTTTAATATATCTTGAATATAAGAATCTAAAACAGTAATATATAATTCTTCGTAATTAATTTCACCATATTTGTAATCTTCATTTAGTGATTGAGCATAATTATCCAATGCCCAAGAAAATAAAGGCTTTAAAATTGGTAATTTACCAACCTTAAATTTATCCAATGATAGTTTTAAACTATCTGATGTATCTTTCACACCAATACTTATAGTAACTGTTGTGGAAACTGAGCGATACTTAAATAAAGCATACATGGTTAATTTATCATCATCAAAATTTACCCAAAATGCTTCTAAAAAATCGACTTCATTATCCTCGCTTTTATTATTAGCTAATTCTTTATAAATTATTTTATTTACCGTTTTCTCCTCAATATATATTGTGTTTTTACCTAAAATATTCGCTATAGCAAGGGAATTTAACTTATTTAATATAACTTCTTCACCATCATAATTTTCATAGTCAAAATTCTTTAAATACGTTGGTGGTACATCATCTTTAATTAGCATTAAACCACCAAGACATAAAGGAACTACTATAATGATAATAAAAAAACCGACAACGATACGCCTAAACAATCTCATAAATTTCATCTCCATTTTAAATATCCTTTTAGTTATTGTATTCAATACCGCTTATAAACTTGCCTTATTATAGCGTATAAATTGTGTATACTATAATTTTTTTCCATTGTATTAAAAACCATCTAATAATAAGAGTATATATTATTTCAACCCATTATTTGTTAAGCACAATTTGTAAAAATTTTCTAATTTATCCCCATAATCTAGATCATTCTTTAATATAAACCTTATAATTTCTTCATAAGATATACAATCCACATTTATTCTTGAAAATAACCTAGTAAATAACTCTAAAAAGGCTTTTTTAGAAGGATCATTTCCGTATTGCAAAACTCTTTTTCCAACTATATCTTCAATGTTTTTTTTATAAGTGTAAGCTTTAAATGATTCCATATTTAATGTTTCCTGAGGAGCTATCACAAATAAACCTATTTGATCAATAAATGCATTTTCTAAATGACTCAGGGTTTGGACCATACAACTAATATCACGAGCAACTTGTTGATATTCCTTATAACATCTAATACCTTTTTTTAGTGGTGTAGTCATTGTAGTTTCAATAACAACAAATTGATTGGCGTCTTTAAGTAAAACTACTCTTTCTTTTTTCTTTCCATAAAGAACTTTAAAATGGCCAACTACACCACTAACATTTGCACTTGGTTCAGCTAGTGGGTCTTTCTCCCCTTTATTCCTTACTTTAAATGGTGTTTCAAGAGTAGCATTAATATAATATCTTGTATTTTCTACACATTTAAATGCTTTACAGATCTTTCTGTCAGTATCAGAATTGACAATATGATCATCATTGTTTAAAAACCAATACATTACTAAACTAAGTAAATAATTTTCATTATATAATAATTTTGGTGAAAATATTCGCTTACTTTCATCTTCAGTTAAATTAATAATTTTTGTTAATATTTCCTTCATAAAATCACTCCTCACAACAATTATAAGCATATCTATTTGCTAAATTTGTTGAAATTAGTCGATAGCCAAAGAAAGAAAGAAAATATAAAAAAAGGACTTAAGTAATCTTAAGTCATTCTTATATGATTTTGAAGCTCAATTTTCTCAGGTATTGAAAAATAGAATCCTTGCATGAATGAACAACCCAATTGAGATAATTTTTGTACTTGTTCTTCAGTTTCAACACCTTCAACAATTACTAATTTATTTTTAAGATGTGCAACTTTGATAATCATATTGATAATCTCAATATTTGTTTCAATATGTATGTTTTTTATAAACATTCGATCGATTTTAATTATATCGAAATCTACTGTATCAAGAATCGATAATGACGAATAATCTTTTCCAAAATCATCTAATGCAACAATAAAACCCAATTTTTTTAATAACTTGATTTGTTGTCTTGATTCATCAATATTAGTGACAAATGTATTTTCACTAATCTCAACGCAAATATCAGAATTTTTAAGATTATTTGAACTGACTAAGCTATTAAGTCTTTTAGGAAAATCCTTCTTAAGTAATAACAGCGGACAAACATTAATGCATAACTTAGATTGAAGATATTTCTTATCATAATTAATTTTCGAATATAATTTTAACGATTTTTTAATCGCAATAATATCTAGAGTTGGCATTAACCCCGATTCCTCAGCGATTGGAATAAAATTTCCAGGTAATATTTGACCTTTACTACTATTCCATCTGAGTAGGGATTCTATAAAAACAATCTTATTATCTTTATGAGCATTCACAATAAATTGAAAATGCACTTCAAATTCATCCTGACCAATTGCCTTTTTCAAACTATTAGCTATTTCAACTTTTTGATTTACAACCTCATACATTTCTTTTGAAAAATGTAAACAATTATTATTACGAGCCATTTTAGATTCATACATAGCAATATCAGCATAAGAAATTAAGCGATCAAAATTATCTGTGTCTTCAGGATATAATGCATACCCTATACTTGAAGAAATAAAAATATCGTTATCATCAATTATAATATTCTTTTGTAAATCATTTTGAAGCTTATTCTTTAAAAAATTAAGTGAACTATTAAGGTGATAGTTAGGGACTAATATCAAAAATTCATCCCCTGATAATCTACTAATTATACAGCCATAATTTTCATAAGCTTGTAAATCTCTTGCGAATATTTTAATGATTTTATCACCTTGATTATGACCATAAAAATCGTTAATATTTTTAAAATTATTAATATCAATAAAAAACGCAGCTAACGATTCAATATTTTTTATCTGATCTAATTTATTAAAAATACCCCGCCTATTATATAAACCTGTCAAAGCATCATGTTCTGAATCAAATTTTAATCTATCATTCATTTTTTTTAATTCTGTTATGTCATGACCTATAGTAATAATATATTCAACTTCATTATTACTATTAAATACTGCATCATTATTCCAAGAAATCCATTTATATCCTGATTTAGATTCAACTAATATTTCTTCTTGTGAAAAATGCGGCGGCTTTAACACTTTTTTTAACCAGTCTGGGTTATATTGTTTTAACGTGATCTCACAATCTTTAATGTTATTTTTATTACCACTAAATATATCTTTATACGATTTACTTGCATATAATATTTCTCCAGTTGGACTAATTTTAGCTACTAAATCTGTTGAATTTTCAATTATTATCTGATATTGAGCTTGTTGGTCATGTAATTTATTTTGAATTTTCACAAAATTTGTTATGTCGACTTGTACTCCTAAAAAGAAATCCTTATTTTTTGTTTCAATTTGTCCTCTAGTAGAAATATAGCAATAATCCAAACTCTTAGGAAATTTTATTCTAAAGTCCAACCGATATTTTTGATTTTCTAATTTATAAATCTTTTCAAATTGTTCAATTACATCTTTAACATCATCTTTATGCACAAATGACAAATATTCCTTAACTGAGTACGTAATTATTGATTTAGGCAATCCATATTTATCAACAAATTTTTTATTATACGATATTTTTATTTTTTTCAAATCAAAATTAAATTCAAAATAATTTATTTCCCCTATATCCGAATAAAGCTTTAAACGGTCATACTGTTTTTCAATTAATTTCAAACTATCTTGCGTCATTTCGATATAATGATTAAAACTATTTAGTAGATCACTTACTTCTCTATTGTATTTATATCGCAACTTAATTTTTTCTTCACCATTACTTATTCGTTTAATTACAGACTTACTTTCAACAAAAGGGCGAGTCAATAATACAAAAGTTTTTGTAATTATATAAATAATGTAAACAAACAGTATTGAATTTACAATATACCAAATAATTTTATATGACTGAGTTTTTCCATCAAGGTCATTATTCAAACCTGAAAATCTCTCAAAACAAAATACTGATATTAAAATTAAAAATGTTAAAATAACAGAAGATAATGCAAGATTTTTTTTAAGACTGCTTTTATTATTTATTTTCATACTTCACCTCAAATTCAAACACTTAACATTATTGTACATTATTTTCCAAAAATAACCAATATTTTTTAATAAATTGCCCGACAATTTCCTAAAACAAACAATTTTTAACATAAAATAATCAAATTAGAACAAATGATAGATTATTGTAATAAAAGACTTCATCTAATAGTTGATTTTTTAATTAATAAATATAGATTAATACTTTGTCTTTATGTATAATATAAAGTGGAGGTAGTAAAATGTATGAGACAAATTTAACCATTGAGGACTGCAAACAAAAATTAAATGGAGAACTAAAAACATTAAAAGATAATTTGCGAGAAGATTGTTATATGGGAAGAGTTATAAATGATAAATTTTCTTTTTTTTATCATAAAGCAAATCGATATAGTAATAATGGCATTTTATGTACAGGAAAATTAATTAAGTCTAGTTCTAATACTCTTGTTAAGTTAAGGTTTAACAGTATGTTTATGTCATTCTCTTATTTAATAATCGCCTTTACTCTTTTAATTGCAGTGCTTTTGTTTAATAATTATAACGAAAATTTACCTTTTTTACAATTTATTTTAATGTTAGTTAAATACTATTCATTATTATTAATCATCTTTAGTGTTTTTGAAATTATTACTATAAATCTTCCAAAAAATAAAAAGAAGATAAAGATGATGAATGAATTTTTGATTGATTTATTAAAACTTAAAAGAAATTAAAAATAGGTTATCGTTTGATAACCTATTTTATTTGGTTATACAATTTTTCAAAAAAATTATTTTATTGATTAAAAAATTAACAAGGATTAAATACATATATACATAGATCAACGAGAAAACATAAATGAAAAAGGATTTTTTAAGTAGACCTAAAAGTGGGATTCCAATAAAAAATGATACAATCATCTAAAAATCCTAAAGAAACTCCAACTAACCTATAGTAAATATAAAAATAATAAATGCACTAGTTACATAACTTGTAATACCTGCTTAAACATTTTTTTAGTAATAAGATGAATAGGGATGGTACTTACTACTATACTGCGGCTTCCACTAATATTTTAGTTTTAAGCATTTAACTCCACCTCATTTAATTATATATAACCATTCACATATATTGAATATAAACCATAAATTCTTAATCAAATTGTTTTTAAAGGAGAAAGTATATGTACAAAAGAATAGTTAATTCGATTTCTCAATATTTGGGATTATCAAAATCAGTTTATGTTATTTTTTTTGCAAGAATCATTACTAACATGGGAGCTTTTATTTGGCCATTATTAACGTTTATCCTTACTCGAAAGATGGGATATTCACCATTAACTATTTCTTATATTTTTTTAGTTATTGGAATAATATTTCTTCCCGCTACAATACTTGGTGGTATTTTAGCAGATAAATTCAATCGAAAAAAAATTATAATAATTTTTGATTTAAGCAGTATATTTTTCTTTATGGCATGTGCTTTTATCGAACCAGGTGTATTAATGTTAGTTTTTTTCGCATTAGCAGGATTATTTGCTAGTATGGAAGGTCCAGCATTTGAAGCTTTAATTGCTGATGCAACTAAACCAAAAGAAAGAGATAAAGTTTACTCACTAACTTATCTAGGACACAACTTTGGTTTTATTGTTGGCGCAGCGATTGGTGGTTTACTTTTTGAAAATTACTTAAGTCTAGCTTTTATTATTGATGGTTTGACAACTTTAACCTCAACTATCTTAATTATCCTCTTTGTTACAGTATTAAACACTGATGATTTAAAAGAAGAGGAAAAAACGTTTACGAAAATCATGATGAAGCCACAAGAAATTCATTTTCAATTTTAATAGAAAGAAAGCCAATAATTATCCAGCTATTTGTATTTATGTTAGGTTCATTTATTTATGACCAATGGACATTTGCCCTACCACTATATATGGAATCACTTTACGAGAATAATGGAGCTAAATACTTTGGTTTTTTATCTAGTTTTAATGGTTTGGTAGTTATTCTCTTTACCCCTTTTATTACTTATTTATTAAGAATGATGAATGAACTACCAAAAATCATGATTGGTTTGTTTCTGTTTTCATTAAGTTACCTTATCATAAGTGATACCAAAGTTTATTGGATATTCTTTATTATGATGTTTCTCTTTACTATAGGGGAAATTGTTAATATAATTGGTTCAGCTTCTTATGTAAGCAGAAGAGTACCGGCTTCTCACAGAGGAAGGATTAATAGCTATCGATTCATATTTTACTTTATCGGTGGCGTGGGAGGACGCGTTATAATAGGTTTTTTAATTGATAAATTCTCATATCAATTAGCATTTACAACTTTAGGAGTAGTAGGAATTATCGCGGCTATCATCGTAGCTTTAAATTATAAATTGGACCTAAAAATTTTCCCTAAACTTTATAGTAAAAATGATTTAGATAAAGCGACAGGAGTTTCACAAATTTGATATAGCTCTTTCTTTTTCAAGGTAAATTATTTAATATAATATTTGTAATAAATAGATGAGAATAAAATGTACTATAAAGCGATCGTGGTAGATTTTGATAGAACACTAATGATTTCTAAAAATAAAGATCTTTTAGTAAAAATTCATTCTGTGGGAATTAAAGTGATCTTGGCATCAGGAAGACCTACAAATAAGATCATAAAAAACTAACCATTGGTTAGTTTTTTTCATAAGATTAGCATTTAGATAATGACTACATATTATCAATAGTAATTGCTGCTGTAGGACATGATTCCTCAGCTTCTTTAGCTTCAGCTAAAATATCATCAGCAATTTCAATATCTTCAGCGATAGCAAGTCCATCATCGTCCATCCTAAAAATATCTGGACAAATTGTTGGACATAAACCACATCCTATACAAGTATCTTTATCTACAAGACCTTTCATGTTATCATTCCTTTCCTACTAGTAACTATTTTATTTCATTATATAATATATGTACAAATATTCAATTATTATGCTTGTTAATACATACATTAGTAAATCTTAAAATAGAAACAAATATTGCTTTAAACACTATTATTTTACCTCTTTAAATTAATTTAACTATTTTATTTCAAAATTTATATTTGTTAATTTTTATGAAAATTAGATAAATTGAGATTATATTTATGTCTATTATAAGTTTACTTTAATATATTATAATAGATTATTAATTTTTTTTAGGTGCGTGCTATAATGTCTAATAATAATGAATTACAAAAAATGGAAGATTTAAGTTCCTTTTTAGCTCTAATAGCATTAATTTTATCTATACAATCTGACCAGTTAAATAGACTAGATAACTTCTTCTTACACACAAAGTCTAGAAAAATTATAATAACTTCAGTATTTTTAGCAGCTTGTTCCAGCTTTATTGATCTCTCAACAGCAAAAAAAGCATACGATGATTTATTAAAAAATGATGAAAAAATAGACCAAAAAACTTTAGGTGCTGCGAAAGATTTGTTGACAAGTCGTCTATTTTCAGTACTTTCTTCAATCTATCTAATAAGGGCGACGCTAAACGCTGATGGTGAATTAACTGGGTTATCAACCCCTAGTGTTACTGGATCTATCATTTAAAAAATGGATTAAAATTTATCCATTTTTTTGTTTATGTAAAAATAAAGAGAAAATCTAACTATACAAGTTTCAGAATGGTTTGATGTGAAATTATTAGTTTGTTAAAAATGGAATATACATATTTAAATTTTTTATATTGACAAACCTGAATTTTGTTCTATAATAAAACTATTCTATTATAAAACTAATAAGGAGTAATTTATGGAAAATATTGACATTGAAACATCATCTAGCATTTTTGACTTATTGAAAACTATATCTATGAAGACAAGACATTACTTAATTAAAGAGTTTTCTGACAAAGAATTAACAATACATCAACAGTATATTTTAAAAACTATTCAAAAGAATCCAGAAATTAACTTAACAAATTTAGGTAGTTGTCTGGGTCTAGCTAAAAGTTCAATAAGTTTAATAATAAATAAATTAACTGATGAGGGTTTTGTACAAAGAATTGAAAATAGTCAAGATAGAAGAAACAAAACAATTAGCTTGACAGAAAATGGTAAAAGAGCTCTTAAAAAATCCAAAACTGAAAATAAAATGTTATTTAATCATTTAGTTTCAGATTTAAGCCAAGAGGAATTGACATTGATTAATTCATGCTTAATAATGTTAAATTCATCAATTGATAATAAGACAGCTAAATGAAAGGACTTTATTTATGGAAGCTAAAATAAAATCTAATTTAATAGATGGCAATATTTTAACAAACTTATTAAGTTTTTCTATTCCTTTATTAATCGGGAATCTACTGCAAACTGCATACAGTATTACAGACAGTATTTGGGTTGGTCAATATTTAGGAAACGATGGTATCGCTGCAATCACTGTTGGTACACCAATTTTATTTATTCTTATATCTTTAGTAATCGGTGTCACCATGGGAACAACTGTACTAGTTTCACAGTATGCAGGTGCTAAAAATCGAGATATGATAGTGAAAACAATTGCAAACTCACTTGTAATCCTTGGAATTGGAGCATTAATTGTTACATTGATTGGTTTAATTTTTAACAGAACAATACTAGAACTCTTAGGAACTAGTGATAACATATTACCATTAGCTACAGATTATCTTAATATTATATTTTCTGGATTAATATTTTTGTTTGCATTTAATGTAATTAGTTCTATCCTTAGAGGTTTAGGAGACTCTATAACCCCCCTAATATTCTTACTAATTACTACAGTATTAAACATCGTACTTGACCCATTACTTATTATTGGTGTAGGACCTTTCCCAGAAATGGGTATTCGTGGAGCAGCATTAGCAACGATAATTGCTCAAGCCATAGCAGCTGTTATTTCTTTCTTTTATTTATTTAAACATAGTAAAATGGTTAGTACAAAATTAAGTGATTATAAATTTAATAAACGATTAACTTATAAAACTTTAAAAATCGGGTTACCAACAGGAGTTCAACAAACGATTGTTTCAGCCGGGATGTTGGTTCTTACTGGTATCATCACTTCATTTGGTGACACAACATTGGCTGCTTTTGGAGCTGCATCTAAAGTTGATCAAATAGCGCATTTACCCGCGATGTCCTTAGGCTTAGCTGTATCTACTCTGGCTGGCCAAAATATTGGCGCAGGTAAATTAGATCGAGTTAAAGATGTTTATAAATGGGGTAGTATTTTGACTGCTTCAATTACAGGCCTCATTACAATATTTGTCTATTTATTTCCACATTCTATTATAGAATTATTTTTGGATAAAAATAATCAAAAATTAATTGCACAAAATCAAGAAGTATTGAAAATAGGTACAAAATACTTATATATTGTTGGTATTAGTTATATTCCTTTTGCATTAATGTTTATAACAAACGGTATTTTAAGGGGGGCTGGAGACACGATTCCACCATTACTTTTTTCTATTGCGGCTCTTTGGGTATTACGTGTTCCACTTTCTTATACCTTATCTAAATATACTCCTTTAGGGACAGATGGTATTTGGATTGGAATGGCAATAAGTTACGTCGCTACGTTACTTATTAATCAAGCTTATTATTTTACTGGGCGATGGAAAAAGAAACAAATTATTCAAGCTTAGTCTGCATTTTATAAAAGGAAAGAGTGATATAAATTTCACTCTTTTTCATTGTCAAAATAATATTAATATAAAAACACGTTGCACTTTACTCACATGTCCTTACATATTAAATTTTTTTATCATAATCTAATATAAAGAGTAAAATATTTAAAGGAGGCAAAACATGAACATACTGTCATTTGGTCTTAAAAATATAGGAACAATTCAATCGTTAATAAATGGTGCTGGAATGATCAAGCAATTTATGGGAGGACATAATAATCATCAAAAATCAATTAAAAACAATTTTTATAATCAACCATCACATTTTAGTCCATATTTTAATCATTTTCCTTATCCATACTATAATCAGATTAGGCCTCGTTATAACCCTTATCAAAAACCCGTTGGATATGGATTTATGTATCGAAGATTTTAAACCTGTAAAATAACAAACCATCTCGGAAGAGGTGGTTTTTCATTACATATGTCTTAGTAATATATTAATTATTTCATCAAATAAAGGTAAATATAAACACTCTTAAATTAGGAGTAGTACATATATTATCATAACAACATTAATGGAGGTGATAATTTGAGTTATTATGGACATTGTAGAAGACATCCTACTTTTATATGTCATCCTATATTTCCTAGATCAATAAGACGACCTATTTGTGGTTATGATTCTTATGGTGGATATGGTGGTTTTAGTGGATATGGATATGGATATGGCGGACATCATGGAAACTTTTGCTTTCTTAGTGGTATAGGGTTAGGATTACTTCTAGGTTGTTTCTAATTAAAAAAAATCTATCCTAATTTATTAGGATAGAGATTTTTAAAACAAATTTGTATGAATTTCTCTCCTAATTTCCTACAAATAAACAATTAAGGCTATAAGAGATGTGAATATGATTGTAATTCCAAAACCATAAATATTGACTTTAGGGATTGCGTTCAGAAAATATAATAATCCTATTTGTAAATTTGATATAATTAATGAATATTTTAATATTAATTTCTGTTTACCTAATCCATTTAAAATTCCTCTAACGGTTTTAAATTTTTTAAAAAATCATAACGGTTAATAAGAATCGAGCTTGAGCCCAAATTTATTTAGAACCCAAATATTATACTTCTCGTAGATTTGTCTAAAATACCCCATAAAAAAACCTGCTGATTATTTTAGCAGGTTAAGTTAAAATTAAAAATTAATTCCGGCTTTAACATATTGTTCTTTAAACCATGATTCTAAATCTTTATTATTTTTTAAGATATTTGTTTTTTTATCATAAGCAAGTATTTTAGCAAAATAGATTGCGATTACTTCATCTAATAAATCTTGAATTTCTTTTAACATATGTGAAGTTATAATAACTGTAACATTAGGATTATTTTTACGATAATCAGTTAAACGTTTAATAAAGCTCTCTCTAAATACTGGATCTAGTCCACTTAATGGTTCATCTAAAATAATATAGTCAACATTTCTACCTACAGTTAAAGCAAAGCGAATAATGGTAGTTTGTCCTTTTGATAAACCTTTAGCATTCATTTTTAAATCGATATGCAAGCTATTAATAATGTCCATGGTTACTTCTAAGTTATAATCCTTATATAAATTAGTTAAATAATCAATGTTATCTTGAACAGTTGGTAAATATAATTCATTAATATCAGACATATAGGCAATTTTTCGACTTATAGTTCGATCTACTAATTCTTCATCAACAAATACTTGACCCATACTTGGTTTTAATATCCCCATAATTGATCTAATAATAGTTGATTTTCCTGAACCATTAGGACCTATTAAGCCTATGATACCACCTTTAGTTATATCGAGATTAACATCTTCTAAAGCAACTTTAGTGCCAAATTTTTGATAAAGACCTTTAATTTGTATCATTTTTCCCTCCTATTAGTATTCTATTTTTTTATTAAATAGGTATAATGCGATTAGTATAAACACTATACCTACAGCGTTATCAATAACATTATTAACAATTAATAGTTCATTAGTGCTTGGTGCTATATAATTTTCATTATTATATAGTTCAATTGAAATTATAATCGTATATATTGAAGTTAATACAAAATAACCTATTACTGTAATTGTTATAAAAAACCAAGATAACCCTCTTTTTCTAAAAGAATAAAATAAAGCAATAGTTAATGTTATTACAGCAAAAGTACCTAGCGCAAACGTTTGAGTTAAAAATCCTGTAATGTTTTCAGATACATTAAATTTTTCTTGACTAGTTACATCTTGTAAAAGATAAGTATGTACTAAAGTTATTATTCCAAAAATAGCTTGAGTAAAAAATATGAATATTACCTTAGGTAAATACCAAGAAAAAATAGATTGCGGTGTAAAAATAGTGTGCTGAATATTATTTTTACCTACATCATTTTTAACTATTTTGTACATTATAACTATTGGTAAAATTCCACTTAACATCAAAATAATTCCATTGACTATACTCCATATGTTATTTAAAATATTAGTTGCAGAATCACTTAAACCTGCAAATTTAATAAAAAGATAGAATACAATAATTAAACCTAATAACACACTAGATATTATCAAAAAACTAATGAGTAAAGATTTGTGCATTTTCCAATCTTTTTTTAGATTTAAAGTAAACATAAATATACCTCCAATTTAAAAACTATAATTAGTATATTGTTTTCTTCTACAAATAGCAAGACCATTGAATATTTTTTGATTTATAAGAACTTGTTTAATTATTTTGATAAAATATTCAGTTTTTTATTTATTTTACAGAGATTTTATAATGTTAACTATAATATTTCAAATTAAATATAAAAAACCACCTCTTAAGTTTATAGGCTTAAAAGATGATTTTTCATTTTTTATTTAATTTTATAATTGAATTTAAGAAATTAATTATCCTATAAACCAATCAGCTATATTAGAAGCTGCGCCTGATTTTTTCTTGTAAATTTCAGTGTATCCGCATTTTTTACAAGATATAGTTAGAAATTTTTTGTTTTGGATATCAAACATTTTAGCGAAAGCTCCACCAGTAGCTCTCATTTGATCTTGTTCAAATTCTTCACAACCACATTTTGCACACTTATACATAATATATCCCTCCATATTAAATTTTTAAAATATTTTTATAATTTAAATATACAGCATATTTGTATTTATTTCAAATTTTTTTTAATATTATTCTATTCTTAGTGCTTTAACAGGGCTTTCATAGCTGCGATTCGTTTGATATTTATGCTTCACACAAATTAATAAAAATACCCTATAAGATAGAATTCTTTTTTAATTTGTCTATCCTACAGGGAAAATTATAATTTGCACAATAGTTTAGGTATTTTAAATCTCATTTCAATATTTCCCTCTATTTCATGATGTTTTATAAAACCTGCTTTTAAATATGCATTGACTGCAGGTTTATTTAAAACATTAACATTTAACATTAAATAATCTCTTTTATAATTGAATTCTTTAATTCCAAATTTTATCCCGCTTAATATAAAATCCTTACTTAAGCCTTTACCAGCTTTTTTAGGGCTTAAAGCAAGTCCTAATTCCATAATATCATCTACATTATAATATTCAAATAATCCAATTAACTCATCTTGATCATAAACAGCATATCCATAACAACCACCAGGACCTCTTAACTCGCCTGTTTTTTCATAATTATCAAAGTAAAATTTCATCTCAATTTTTTTTACAAAACCACTATATTCCCATTGTTTAATTATTAAAGCAGATTCAAAAGTCATTTTTTTAAAAATAAATTGCTTCATTTTCTCCTCCAAATTTATTTGAATTCTTCACTATTTTGAATTAAATCATCTAATTTAACGTTTACCCAAATTTTACCATGTTTTAAGCCGATTATATAAAATAGTTTTTTGTAATACTATTTTCTTAATAACTAATTATATCATAAGTATAATATACTACTTTTGGAGATTTTAATCAATTTATGCTTATTTATTTTATAAAACTACAAATATTGTAAACCTAGAATTTCTTCAAGTTCCTGTGCATATTACATGTAAATTGTAGACAATAGATTTTTTAATCCATTAATACTATAAGGTAGCCTTCATAATTGTTCACTATAAGCAGTTTTACTCCGGTAATGTTCCCAATCTTTTATAACTTGCATTATTGTAACTTCTGTTAACTACAGTATTATATTGAAATGAATTTTAATTTTCTATAATAGTAGAGTAATTCTCTTTATCTAGATTTGTTACATAATTTAACTTCTTCTCCCAAAATAAAAAATCCCCTATCTGTATTTAGTACACTTGATTTTTTTGTACTATCTACTTAAAGGGGATTTTATCCGAATATAGGAATCACTTTTTTTATGTCCTTGACAAAGGGTATAATTTAATTTCCCACTACCTTAATTTATCAACATTAAATAATTGTTTATTCAATGTTAAATAAAAATCATAATTCTATTTTTCAATTTTATACTCGATACCATTAGAATTGTTGTTTTGAATTACAGGTTTTACTGCTTGTTGTGGTAGTGGTTCTACGTTTACTAACTTAACTTCTTTCAACAATTCATCTTCCATCTTACGGCGATTTGCGATTAGCATTGCTTCATGTCTTTTAACTTTTGTAGTAATGGAATTAAATATGTTTTGGTAATTTCCAAAATCTGATTCTTTTAGAAAAGGTTTTAATATGTTTAACAAACTTATGCCTTTTTCTACATAAACATTCATTAAATCTCTATGATGTTCAACATTAAATTTTTTTATTTTATTAATAATTTTTATTAATTTTTTATTATTAATTCTGTAAATCCATTTTTCTAAAAACTCCATTCCAGGACCATTAATTCCAAATAATAAAAATAATAATAAGGCAGTATATATTGAAAGTGTAATAATCACATCTTTTGTAAAGATATAATTATTTTTAGAGAGTAATCCTTCAATAAAAAAGTAATAAGTATATAATGCTACTGAATTTGAACCAATTGTAAATGGATTCGTTTTAAATATAAATACCAGAAATTTTTTTATATAACTCAAAATATTTTTCATACTTATCCTCCTTTTCATATTATATTGAGTTGATAGTTTTTCTAAGTAATCATCGTCATTAACCCATTTGTCAAGCTTTTCTGCTTTAGATTTCGGTAAGTAATTAATAAGTGGGGTTCTTAACCCCACTAAAACTTTTAATATTGCTATTGAAATTAAAAAAGCACTACCATAGATTGTAATCATAGTTGCTACTTCAGGTGTAAATATAACTATTACTTGCTTAATCCCTAATAAACCAATAAAACTAATAATTTCTGTTTTCATGAAAATAATTATTTTTTTTATTAAATCAAATAAACCTGGTATCAACTTAATTATTCTCACCTTATCACCTACTTTGTAATAACACAACAAATTTTATATGGCTTTTTTATATTATGAATTAATATTTTACTTCAGAATTATGTACTAACACAGCAGTTCCGCCTGCAAAGTAAGTATCCGTTTCTTCAACATCCACTGTTACTACATCTAATCTATCTTGAACAAATTCTATAGAACTAACTTTAACGTGACTACCATCTTCATGTAGTAAATAATCACCTACCACTAAATCAGGAGAATCGATCCAGCCCCAAATATTAGAGTTTTCATGTCTTGCAAAAAAGCGATGTGCTTTTGTAATTTTTATATCATTATTAATGAAATAATATTCTGGATAAAAATCAATAACAGCCGTTTTTACACGACACATAACTTTTTCACCAATAGGATTTTCAGTAGTCCATTCCCTCCAATTAGGATCATCTGCATCTATCATACCTGGGATTTTATAACCTAATAATTCATCTCCTACTTTTAAATTATATACTTTTTTTCTTGTACCATCCCACATAGTTACTAAGGTATCATAATGTAAACAACCTCCACCTGAGCTATCGCCGTCTGTAGTGATGCTTGTATTTACGACATCAGACCAAGTAAATCCACCTATTTGACGATATGATTTTGCATAGACTTTGTATGATGTTCCTGAGGATAAACTACTTTTAGTATGATTTGGGGTGTAATATTCTGAAAAAAGATCATCTTGATATAAATCTGGGGTAGAGTCCCCTAGCTCTGAATTAATAATTGAAAGAGAAGTACCCGCATATGGGTTTGAACATTTCCATGTAATTGAGCTTGTTGTTGCACTTACCTTATATATTGTTGGTGGAGTTGATTTGGTATAACTTAAAGTTGTAACTTGACATGATGTATAAGGACTTAGGGTTCCAACTTCTGATCCTATATAAGGTTGTGCTCTTGCATAAATAGTGTACGTTGTACCATCATTTAATCCAGTTAAAGTTACACTTGTACTAGCTCCTGGAGCTAAATTTACTGGATATTTATCAGGTGTATCATCTGATTCTTCTACATAAATAGTACAATTAAGGCTATCGTTATTAGTTACATCAACAGTAATACTCGTATAGCTTCTGCTTCTATACGAAATAGATGGTGCAGTTGCTACTTTTGAAAATAAGGTTACGTCATTAAGATTAACTTTTACTACTTCTTCACCATTAAATTCAACCTTGTCTATTTCAACATCATTAAATTTCATTCAATCATCTCCTAAGTATATATTTTAAGTACGCCACTAACATTAGAAATTTTTATACCTCCATATACTGTGGATGAGGCTTTTACTGGAGCAAAAGTAGTAGGTTTACTTGTTACATCTGCCCAACTAGGCACCCATGTGACAGGTCTATATGGATGAGTGTGCCCTGTATCAGACTTTCCACCTAGTAAGATATTTGTTTCATTTTCAGTATAATACAAATCATCATGATCATGTTCAGAAGGAGTAAATGTAGTAGGTTTACTTGTTACATCTGCCCAACTAGGCACCCATGTGATAGCACGATAATCAGTATCATGATCATGTTCAGAAGGAGTAAATGTAGTAGGTTTACTTGTTACATCTGCCCAACTAGGATTTGGATGAGTGTGCCCTGTATCAGACTTTCCATCTAGCGCAGCTAGTGTTGCAGTTGATACAGGTTTAGCTTCATCACTAGTGTTATCAACATTTCCTAAATTTACATCTGCTTTAGTAGGTTTATATTGACTACTATATACTTGATACCAATTTGATGACCAAGCATTTCCATCTTCTTTATATCTATAGAATATTTTCCCTGTATTATCATAAAAAAATTGCCATATTGTATTATTTAAGTAATCATGAGAAGTTCCATCACTAACGATTACAATTAATTTACCACGTATTACATTTGGGTATGGTGCATTCACAAGATTCTCACCTAAAACTCTATACTCTGCTTGTTCTATGGCTGCATCAAATGTTTCAAAATCTTTACATTTAGTGTTATTGATCTCATTTACAATGCTATTTATACCCACTTCAAACCTATTTAATTTCTCAGCTGTTATTGCCGGAATTTCATTGTCTTTCCACGTAAGTTTATTAAATTCTAATAATCCCATATATCATCACCATCCTTTTATTTCTTTTCGATTAATTCGAATTGAATTATACTGGGATTTTTCCAAAACTGAATCTTCGGTTTTAATTAACACACCTGTACCTTCTTCATTCATAGCTTCTTCACCACCAAAAAATTCTAATTTACTCCATTTACCAACTGCCATATTAGGATTAATATAAAAAGTATTTTCAATTGTTGTTTCAGTAATAGTAACATTACTACTTATGAATCTTTCAGTAAAGGTTTCGTTATTTAATTCGTAAGTAATATCTACATATTCAGGACCACGGTAGTCTTTAAAACCAGGAATTAAATCTATACTTGGATATAAAGAATCATTTGGATATATTACATAAAATGGATTATTTTGATCAGTTGGGTACCATATAGTTTCTAATGGGTATGAAATTAATAGTGTATCTTTTACTTTTAATTTTTCATTTGCTGCTGTATTGTCTAATTCCATTGATTTTTGGAATATTCGAGACCAAGATTCATAAATATTCCCATTAACTAATTGTAAATTATACCAAATTTTATCTGCTTTCTCTGTAATGATTACCTGTTCAATTAAATATTGATTGTTAACATATCCCTCTGTTTCTAAATTGACTGTAACAATTTGTCCAACTTCATAACCCATAGCTAAAGTATCGAAGTTTAATTTTATTTGTTCGGGTACACTATATTTCATAATTTTTCCATTAGCAGACTCTAATACTACTTCGTTACCTTTTATGCCTGGTTCACTTGATACATTCTCTACAATCCCGCTTCCACCCTCAATATTTTTAAGAGCAGAAATCTGTGCAAAATCTTTAGATAGGCCAACTATAGGTATTTGTCCATAATAGTTAATAATTATTACTTTTACTTCATATGATGAGGGCTCTGGTGGCAAAGTATATGTAATAACATTACTTCCTTCCTCCCATACTATTCTTTTTTGATCATCTATGTGCTTTTCACTTATATCGTTTAAGTCTACTAGATATTGAGTTTCTAAACTCGGGCCTTCGGAAATTGATGAAATTTCTCCTACTGGGTATAAAGTTGATATTTTGTTGCCTCCTATAAAAGTAATGACATCCGTTTCTGTAGCAGTATTACCTTTCCCCCCTTTAATATATTGAACATTTCTATAGGCATATCTATTTTTTTCAATATTAAAACTATCTAATATGATTGTTTTGTCTGTTATCTCAATAGAATTAGGTTCTCTGATGTCTATTTGTTTTTTAAAGTGTATTATTTTTTCATTATCTACCCACCAGACATATTGTCCACCTAAGTGTTCACAAATCTTATCCATTGCATCATTACAATATTCATAATTAAATAGAACACTTATTTCCTTTCCATTATCAATACTATTAACACTATATACTATACCTTCTTGATTTAATACTGTATCAACAATATCTTTAACGATTTCTCCAGCAAACTTATTTTCATATGATTTAGCAATTATTCTTTTATCAACATAATAATGATTATCAGCAAGACTTATATCCACAAATTTTCTATTATATGCATATACTTGATTAAATAAATCAATAATTCCTGCAAATAATAATTTTCCATCATTATATATTTCAGCTTTTGATCTATTCATGAAATTATCATCGTAACTGGTGATAATAGTTAGGGAAGCTACACTCCTCTCGTTTAATCTATCAGTAATTTTTAAACTTCCTTCTTTTATTTTATATTCTTTAATTTCTAATTCCGTATTCATAATTTTGGCGGTTATCATACTCTCAACCCCGTTCTTTGTCTAATAACATTACCCATGCGATCAAACATCACTTCAGCTAAAATTCTACCATCTAGAGGAATTTGGATAACTTTTACTCCACCACCCATAGAATTATCTAATTTAGACAAAGGTACAACTGCTTCAGGTCCTGCTTCTCCGATAACAGCAAGAGTTGCTTTTGAAACAATACCACCATCAGCTAACATCGGTATTTTTAATGCATTATCTCCCAAAGTTGATATTAATCCTATTTTTACACCAGGTATTTTGTTAATACCTTTGATAATTGAATTAAATCCTTTTATAACAGTATTTATACCATTTTTAACATTTGACAGGAAGCTGTTTATAACACCTATTACTCCATTTATAGCGCCTTTTGCAGAAGCAGTAAACCCATCCCAAATATTACTTATAAAACCTTTTATTGCGTTAAATGCTTTCATTGCAAAGTCTTTAAATTTTCCTATACCAATCTTAACAAACGCAACAATTTCATCCCAATATAAGAATATTGCGACAACTGCAGCAACTGCAGCAACAACTGCTAAAATAATAGCAATTAGTGGTAACATACTAATATTAAGGGCAGCTGATGCTACTGCTAATACATTCTCTACCACTGCAAAAGCTTCCATAGCCATAATAACTGGACCAATTACCGATGCCAATGTTCCCATGATATCTTGAATTCCTACACCACCGATTGTTAATGTTGATGCATAATCCATCCAACTACTTGTTAAATTGCTTATCGCATTTTCATTGTTTGTAATAGGCGCTAATATAGAATCTAAATTACTGGCAATATTCATTATTTCACCTTGAACAATAGGCATTTTATCTTCATAGTTCATCGCCCAATCTAAAACATTTTCTTTATTTAATGCAAATGAATCAGAAATATCACTTAAGGATTGTTGGATTTGCGGAATAGAATTTGAAGCGTTTTGAACACTTGTTAAAAAAGGCTGTGCCATTCCAATCGCATAATTAGTCCATTCTTCCGCCAATGCTGTTACAGCTACCTTATCATTTGTTAGTGGACCTATTAATCCATCAAATGCCGCAGCAACATTTTGAATATCTGCTTGTAATATAGGTAAGTTATTTTGGTAATTTACCGCCCATTGAATCATTTGTCCTTGATTTGCATTTAAGGCATTACCTACTTTATCCATTTGTATTTGCAATACAGAAGCAGCATTAACACTACCTGAGATGATATCAGCAATGGGTTGTCCAAAATTATCCATCATCACTTTTCCTACACCTGATACTTTTGAACTTACACTAGCTATGTATTTATTTAAATCTTCGACTTCTTTAAAAAATTCATCGACCATTTTACTTACTTGTTTTACATTTGACATTTTTTCCCTCCTCTCAAGGTTATTTATATTTTTCTTTTAAAAATTCCAAATCTTCTCGTTTTTTCTGTTTAGATATATTTTTTGATTTTTCTTTTTCAAAAATTGGGTATAGCTTACCTTTTTCCGCTGATTGAATAGCTTTAGCTATCACTAATTCTAACAACTCATAATCGTTCATTTTTTCTTTGTATTCATCTTCTTGTTTTTTTTGATAGTTTTCAATCATAATATCTAATTCGATTAAGGTTAGTTCATAAAATTGAAAAGGAGTTAGTCCTAGAGCTCTATTAGCCCAGCGAAATAACTCCTCATAATCAATATCTAACCTCTCATTAGATCCAACTTTTTTTTATCTTCTGCCTTGGGAAATACCATCATAATAGCTTGTTGAATAATTTCAAACAAATCTTGAATCGATATGTTATCTTCTTCTCGTTCCTGAGCATCAATCAGTATTTTTTCTATATCTCCCATCGTTAATGAAGGATCTTCCCAACGAAGTCCGTAATAGAAAAATACAATAAGTTCTTGAATCCCAAACATTTCTTTAAAGTTTTCCAACATATTTAATGTTCTAATTTTTAATTTCTGCTCAATTTGTTTGAATGTCCCAATATTCACTTTTAGATTTCTCGTTTTATCTAATTCCAAAGTTATAATATTCATTTTATACCTCTTTCATTTTTTTAAACTGTTTGATTTGTTAATACTCCTGTGCCAGTAAGTTTAACACTATAAGTTACTGCATCATCATAAGGTAATTCAATAGGGAAATCTGTAATTATAACATTTCCTTGATAAGTTTTACCTCCAGGTGTTGTTAACTCAACTAATAACTTATCTCTACTCATAAAATAACTTTCTAATTTAGTAAAAGCTTCATCAGAGTCAACAACTAAACCATCTGCATCAATTGACCATTCACCAATGCTTGGTAAGAATTCTTTCCAATTACTTGAATCCTTTGTAGTTACGTCCATTGTATCTACGCTACGATTTAATGTAGCACCTCTTTGACCAGCTAAAATAGAATATACAGGTATTTCCACTGTTCCTGTATTTACTTTTAATACAAAATCTATTCCTTTAAATTTTGACATTATATTGTCCTCCTACATTTAAAATTAATTTTAATCGTTCCATTTGGTAACGACTCATCATAACTAGTTGATATCCGTTCTGTCTCAAAATATTCATAGTAATATTCCTCATCAGAAAATGCTGTTCCTAATAATTGTTCAATTTTGCATAAAATTTCCTTAACTATGATATTTCCACGCGTACCATCAAATACATGTATACTCGTAGAAATCATTTTCCCAGAAAATGTTTTTGTTACAAAAGATGAAGCTGAAGCCTCACCTATTAACACATATGGATATGTAACATTTTCAGGTACAACACTGTAAATTCCTGATACAAGGGTAATTAGTTCTTGATCAGAATTTAATATTTGAGACATAATTTGTTCTAAATTATATAGTTCCATTTTTTTCAACTACCTTTTCAAGTTTTGTTACAACTAAATAATAAGTATTTGATTTTTTTACCTACTCCTAATCTTTAGTCCTTTTAACATCGACACCACCTCCTTTTTCCATATAAACTATTATTGTACCTAAATATTCAATATTTCTAGGTATGGATGGTTGCATAATTTTAAAATTAAAAAACATCAGATAGACTTATTAGTTCAATATATACACTGAACATAATAAGATCAATTGATGTTTTTTAAAAAATAATAGTTTATAGTAGAAATCTTTACACTGTCATAATAACATGAATTATTAACTATTTTGTCCAATAAAAAGTCCAAGATTAAATTTTATATCTTTAAACTCCTTGTTAATAATTCATCTACAAACATTCTTACAGCTTCCTTTTTCATATAGAAGTAAGTACTTCTTGGCAGCCCTAAGTCAATATAAATTAAAGTATCTCTTTTACCATGTATATAATATTCCTTTAAAATTTCTTTATTCATATATGGTAAATTATTTAAACAGTCATTGATTTCTTGAATATAGCGTTCTGCATCCAGCTTGTTAATCATTTGTTCTTCAACAAAATTTTTACCACTCGGACTAGCTTGTACAACTATTTTATCATATTGTATTGTTATATTTTGTATTATTAATTTATTAGCTATTATTTGGCATGTTTTATATTTAGTAAATACTTTTTTTACAACCTTATTACCTAATTCTCTTAATATATGATTATAATTATTATTCACAATTATTTTATTTACATTTGATATCATATACTAAACCTCCATTAAAAAAGAATTTTTGAAGGTTTTTACCTTAAATACGCCGTATATCATACCTTTCCCTCCTTCACTTTTTCAATTTCATTAAATAAAACAATTGCTTTATATGGGTCAACATCCATTTCGAAAATTTCTTTTACAAGTAAATTTGATTCTTTCGCATAACATTCCAATTCTACAATAAATTCTTCATGATTTTTTGTTCTAAAAATTTTTAGTACCATACATATCCTCCCTTATTCATAAAAAAATCTCCTAAGAACAACACTATTTTGCTGTTTACTACATTTTAAACCTTCTTATTGTTGCTGTCAACATAATATCAACACTTTTGTCATTTTTTGCTAATTTATATTTACATTCGGTACTATAGTGTTATAATATATATTGTAGAAAATGAAATATTAGTATTTAATAAAGTGATTAATGAACACATTTTAATCCCTAGTTTGTATAATAAATGTATAGAAAATTATATTATTTTTATATAGAATAACTTGTGAAAATTTAAATTAAAACTAATAACAAAGAAAACTAATTTAATTATGGAGGTAAAAATGAGCAAATTTGATTTTGGTAGAAAACTTAAATCTGCAAGGAAATCTAATAATATTTCTGTTGCAGAATTATCTAGAAAAACTAAGATATCTGAATCTATGATTAGATATTATGAAAGAGAAGAAAAAAATCCCTCAATGAATAACGTTATTGATCTCGCAAAAGCATTAAGTGTCCCAATAAGTTATTTTGTTGGAGATGATTTTGAAAATGAAGACAAATTAAATTTAATAAAATTAATTACAGAAAAATTAGGTATTGGAATAGGAATTTATAATCTTGATAATTTAACTACAGAAGAAATCGACAATCTTGAAAATGATTTAGAACTGATGTTAAAGATTATAAAAGAAAAATATAAAATATAATACTTATTTTATGCTGTCTAAATTTACGTTTTTATCGCATCTAATTCCAACTCTTTTCTTCTTATGTAATACGAAATAGTTTCTTCTGAAGACCACTTAGGCTTAGACCGAATAATAGCTGTATATCAATAATTTTTCTACGTTATTTTGTGAAAAATAAAATAACACAGAATTGAGTGTTCACAAATATTCACTAAATAGGTCTAACCATCAAATAATTTAGTCGTTCTTCTAATTTCTAATGTACATAGTACAAGTGAAATGATTGTTGTAATAATCAAAGTAATTCCAACACCATAAATATTAATCTTTGGAATTGACACTAAAATAAATAATAAAATAATTTGAATGATGGATACAAAAAATGAATATTTTAGCACTTTTCTTTGTTTACCTAATCCATTTAAAATACTTCTTGATGTAATGGATGTATATAAAACAGGGCACGAGCATGCGATAAACTTGATATAAGAACCTAGATCATCGCTTTTATATATTAGATAACCTAATTGATCTCCATAAAGCATACAAACAATAAACACCAATATTCCAATAATAAATGACACATTAATTACCGCATTAATTCGCCTTTTTGCTTGATAAAATTCTCTATTTGTTATACTACTAGATAAATCAGGAACTATTAAAATCGCAATAGAGGATACAATTATAATTGGAAAGAAAACAATTTGCATTGACATACTTGAAAATTTACCGATTAAAGAAAGTGCATTACTATAAGTAAATCCTGCAACAACAAGTCTTCTAGGAACCATTAATGTGGATATTGTAAAGAATAAAGAAGAAATTAATTCGGTAAACATTAAAGGAATGGATATGACTAATATATTAACCAATAATTGTAAGCGATCTTCTACTTTTCCCTGTGATACATTGAGCCTTCTCATATCTAATAAATAATAGATATAAAACAGGATTAAGGATATAAGTTCACCGATTCCAAAGATTAAAAAAGTAATTGTAACTGTTTTAGTAATAGATGTAGCTAGGAAGACCTTAAAAGTGATTAGGATTAAAATAATTCTAATCGCTTTTTCAAATACATCAATAAAAGCAGGAACAGATACATTAGTAGTACCATAAAAATATCCTTTATAAGTGTTAGATAAAACCATAAAAATGATTGAAATAAAAAGTAGTCTTAATGGTAAAAGGGTTCTAGTGTCCTTTATAATATTTGCACTAATTTGATTGGAAAATAAATAGGCAATACATATGATAAAAAAAGCAACTACAAGATTAAAAATCAGGGTTGTTTTGATGCATTTCTTTATATTTAGGTAGTTTTTTTTCACGTAATACTCAGCAACTACTTTTGATACTGCAACCATCATTCCCCCACTAATAACGCTTAATAAAAGACCACATATAGGAAAGATCAAGCTATATAGTCCCATACCTTCAGAGCTAATTTTACGGGATAAAATAACGATAAACAAAAAACTAAGTACACCTGTTAATAAATTAGATAGAATAAGAAAAATTGATTTTTGAACAAATTTATTACCTGTCACAAATACTCCCCCTAATCGTCACACTCTATCATATTTTAACAATCAGGGTTTTATACCAAAATAGAAAAAACCACCTAAATAATAGGTGATTAATTATTCTTTTTACTAAGCTTTAGATTCCGATAATATAAAAGAACATCGATAAATACCATCAAAGCATTAATTATATATAAATAAATAACAATATCATTACTATATAATAATTTATGGAGAATACCAAATAGATACCCAATTATAATAACATATAGAAAAAAAACACTTTTTCCTTTCACACTTTTGCTTTTTAAACTTTTATAAATTGATACGGGCCATGCAAATCCAAAACAAACTAACATACCTACTTCAAAAAAACTCATTTAATCATTCCTTTATTTAATATCTATATTCTATCTTAAAAAGTGAAATTTGTCTAATAAACCAATCGGTGATATTTGAAGCTGCTCCTGAATTCTTTATGTATACCTCGTGAAACCACATTTTTTACAAGAAACAGTAATAAACTTCTTGTTTTGAATGTCAAACATCTTAGAAAGAAAACCATCAGCCCTTTTCATTTGACCTGTTTCATGTTCTTCCTTTGAACACTTATACATCCTGTTACCTCCTTAATATCATTAATATTATTATAACATAAAAAAACATTTTAGATTATAAGTATGACATATAATATGAAATGACCTGTAGAATTTCTACAGGCCATAAACAGCAATAGGTAAATTTTAAATTTCATTAATTGGTTATCAGAAAGTGTAATGTAGAGTTCATTTTAATTAATGGTGCAGTTTCTAATAGTTCGATATATTTATTATTTGGAACTTGATTTTTATTTTTGTACAAATTACATGTTTATTTGATTACTCGGAGTAAACTCCCCTCAATTATTGCCTATCAGCTCCTACGCAGTTGATTTACATTCAAAAGTTAAGTCATAAATCTCTGTTATTGCAAATCAATCATTTTTTTTAATGTATTAAGTAAGTAATGTATGAGCTAACTTAGTAAAGACTACTTGCATTTTGATATCCTAGAATCTATTTTAAAAGTAGCTCTTTAGATAAACATATATGTTCCACAATATGCCCTATATTACCTTCTCCTGCAAATCTTGAAATATCAAAGAAGTTTTGATTTAAATCTATCCACTCTAAGTCATTCTCCTCTCCATATACAGCAATCTCTTTATTTAAGCGCCCAACATACACTTCAACCTTAATATTGGCTAAATAATATGTAAAATCCATTAAATGTGTTAATATAATATCATTTTTAGAAATACCCGTTTCTTCTTCCAATTCGCGATAGGCGGCATTCAACCCATTTTCGCCATTTTCAATCTTTCCTCCGACTAAATTATATAGTCCTTTATATGGATTTTTTCTTCTCTTGCACATGAGAATATGTTTTCCATTGCTGTCAAAAGTAGCAATAACATTAAATTCTTTATTCATTTTACCCTCCTAATTGTATGAAAAGATAATTATATATTATTTAAGATAATAATCGAGGTTTTTCGACATTTATAGCCAAACATTTACAGAGATGGAACTTAAAACAAGAAAAGAACGTGAAAAAGTTATTATTTAATGTAAAAATTATTGGCATATGTCCATTTTTTAAAACATATTTAGACAAATTATTGACAAAGAAAGTTAAATCAATTGCACGAAAAATAATAAAATAGGTCGTGTTATTTATTTGTTGTGTTCAAGATAAGTACTGATTTATGATTAGTTGGCAAATATCCCATATTTGTAATCATCTTATGCCTTATAAAGGTTTTTAGGTATTTTATAATATTATTATCCTCTTAATTCAGTTTTTTACCGTCAAAGAAATGTTTGATATAATGTAAGCAATGAAACATATGATTGGAAATAAGGGTATGAATTATGATGATATAAATCTATTATTGTGTAAATGGTAAAATAAGAATATAGAAAAAGTGGAATATAAAAATGTAGCTTTTCCTACATTCACTTCACTTTTTACAAAGCTTGTATTTAAATCTTCATCTTCTATAGGGTCAAGTTCTCCTAATAAATATCCTTTTGGATTAAATTAATAATTCATATAATTACAATATTGCTCGCATACGTTTAAAGCGATTTCTGAATCAAAATTATAATCAATTTCCTCTTCTGTAATTTCAGTTTAAACTGAAATTATAAAATCCATCTATTTTTGATGAAATTTGATGCGAGATTATGAGCATAATTTGAGATAAATTTTTTATAATATTATTAAATTAGCTATAATAGAATTATAGAAATTATTTCCCATAAAATCCTTATTACTATAATATAAATTATAAAGAAAATTATTTTCTTCAACATTTTTTGATAGTTCAACATAATCTTAATATTTTTTTTAATTTTCTTGTAAAAAATATTACATACCCCTCACAGAGATTGAAAAAATGCTTTATTTATAATCAAACTTATACTTACTAATTCTCACTATAACACTTTTCTATTAATACTTTTGATTTCTCAAAATCTTCAAGATTTTTAATGGTTATTTCTAAATCACCAGTTCCCCAGTGACCTATATTTCTCACATCTCTTGTAAAATCTTTTTCCAAAAAAATTGCATCTGGATTTAATCTTAAAAACAATAAAATTGTCTTACTTCTTATTTCTACACACACAATATTTTTTATTTTTTTAAACGCTACATATAATTTTAATTGATTTTCTGTTACATCATCACCTAAGGCTAAGATATAGTCTCTTATAGTATAATATAAATCTCTTAATTTAGATTCTGTAGTTTCTAAATGTTCTTCAAAAGTTTTATCTATATATTTTTTTATATTTGAATTTACACTAGATTCTTTTATAGGTTTTGCTATATTTGAATTAATTAATTCAAATAATATTAGATTCTGCCCAAATTTTTTATATCTTATTAAATCAATGTTTCTATTTATCTGCTTTACAGCATATTCATCATATTTAGTGAAATCACCAGCAACACAGATTAATCGAGGCATACTCCAATCCAATTGATCAGATATTGTTTTTCCCATTTTTTTCATGACTAATAACTCAAAATTTGCTTTATGGTCCAGTAACCAATCTAAATAAAACAAACCTTGATTGATTACATTTTCATTAGTTGCTCGTTTATATTCAAATATAACAGGGCAATTATTCTCATCGATTCCTAACGAATCAATTCTACCACCATTAGTGGTACTAAACTCAGTATCTAGAAATTTTACTCCAAAAAATATCTCCATATTTTTTTCAATTAAATTTTGTAATTCTTTTTCAATAGTAGCCGTTAAGGCTGGTAGTTCCTCTACGTTTCCATCAATCTTAAATAATTTTAAGTCACTCATAATTAATCTCCTTATTGTTCAATATTTAATAATTATAATTATATTTTCTAAATAATAAACTTTATAATATAATTATAACAAATTATTTAATTATTTAAATATAATTTTAAAATTAACAGAAAAAGAGCCTCATTTTTGTAAGACTCTTCCATTTCAATTGCTAATTTTGATTATCACGAATTTGTTTTTTATGATTTTCAATCCTAGCATTATATTGATCATTATTTGGATTATTAATATCCCTATTATGGTCCATACAATCTTGAAATAAATTATCGATAGGATTATAATTCTTGAATAATGATCTAATTGCTCTTAGGTATGTGTATGACCAGACACACCTTTACCTTTAGCCATTGTATTTCCTATGACTTAATGGAGACGTATTACCAAATGCCACATTTTTATATTTAGTCTATGTTTAATTTAGTATTAAACTCTCATTTATCATTTTTGTCATACCGACCTTAGTATTAGATTTGACTATCCGAAATATTATTCTGATAAATTTATTTGTTAATGCGTTTAAAGAAACTTCTTTGGTTAGATTTCTTTCTCTATCTGTGGTATTATATTTATGTAAGTATTGGAAAGCTTCGTTAAATCTGACGAGTGTAATTGCTATGGATCTAAAGGTCTTTCTTAGACCTGGTCTACCTCGTTTGGAAATGTGATGCTTTCCTTTTTTTATTCCACTGGAATTTTCTTTTAATGATAGACCAGCTAATTTTACGATTTGTTTGTAGTAATCATAATTATTAATATCGCCACACTCAGCAACTAAGCTAATTACTTCATGCCGCTTAACAACTCGTATTATTTCTTTTCTACTATATTCGTTATCGGATATACCGATGCTGTTTTCTGTGGCCTCTTTTATACGTTCTGCTTTCTTTATAGAAGCTGTCTGATTAACTAACTTCTCTTAGAACGCTATTCTTTTCCTCTTTGCCATAATAAATCACCTCTAATGGAAATCTTAGAACAAATAAAAAGTCATATTATATGAAAAAATCACCTAAAAATATAATTTACTTCTTTAAGTGATTTTAATCAATTTAGTTCAGTCTTTTTTATAAAAATCTTAATTTTTTTATAAACTTCAAACATGTAAGGTTCAAAAAAAGATTGAACAAATTTTGATTTTGAGATGAGTTTTGATAAAAATTAATTAATGTAATACGATTAAATCTTATAAATCATACGAAATTCATTCGAATTTTGTTGAAATTATAGAATTTAACAAATGAATAAGATATAATTTAATTGACTAATTTGAATTTGTAGTATTTTTTCGCTAAATAAGTTATATTTTAAATTGAGGGAATATTTTAGCTCAGAATCTCTTGAAAATCGAAAATAAGTACTTTTAAGGTTATTGCAATTAAATATTTTTGTTTTAAAGGATGAAATTATGAAAATATTTGAAGAATTACTTAAACAAAAAATCGATAATTTTATAATAGCATTTGAAAGGACTTCTAAAGAGATATTTTTAGATAGCGATGGTAATCTAATACATCCTGGTGAATTTGGAATTTATAGAGAAAATGTCGTAAAAGATTTTCTAAAAAGTTGTATTCCTGAAAGACTAAATATTGGTCAAGGGTTTATTATAAGTAAAAACGATGATGTTAGTCAACAATGTGATATAGTTATTTATGATGCCAGAGAAACCCCATTATTAGAAACAATAGATAAACAAAGATTTTTTCCTGTAGAAACAGTTGTTGCAATAGGAGAAATTAAATCTAAATTAACTAAACATCAATTTAAAGAAGCAATTAATAAATTATCTAAGGTTAAAAAAATTAAAGAGAATATAAAAAATCCTGTGATAATTAAAAAAGATAATAAGAATAAATATGACCCTGTTAGTGACCCTTATGATCAATTATTTACTTTTTTAATATGTCAAAAATTCGATTTTGATTTTAATAATATTATTAATGATATTAATCAGTTATATGAACGCGGTTTACATTATAGATATAGACATAATCTTATCTTAAGTATTGAGGATGGAATATTAGCTTATTATGATAATAATAAAGTTACGATGATGTATCCTTATATAGGAAAGCCGCTTAAGAATAGATGGATAATTCCAGGAACTAACATTTATAATCATTTTAAATTTTTCGCTGACTATTTGTTCATTGGAACTTCGTCATCGACAATATTGTATCCAGAGTTTACGGATTACATGGGAAGTGTTGAAGGAACTATAACTAAAGATGAAATGTAATATAAGATTGAGAAATAAGTTATAATTTTTGTATCTATGGTTTATGTATAATGAACCAATTCCAAACATTATATTAACGTAGTTGTGTCCAGACATAATTATGTGAAAAGGCAAATAAACTTTTTTTTTGGAATACACAAGAACATTTAAGAAAAGTATTTTTATATATTTTGTTAAACATAAAATGTTATTAAGTACCATCATTCACTAACAGATTCATTTAATAAAATAAGAACTCAAAAAATAGTGATAAATCTAGGTAAATATATATGTTTTTTTGCCCAAAACCTTGACATATGATATCATTAAATAAAAATTCGTCTTATAATATTTGTTAGGGGTATTTTTATGAATAATGAAAAATTAATCAAAATAGTTAGAATTGATAATAAAACGGTTGATTTAGAAGGAATATTGGATAATTATATATTAACGTTTATATATGAAGAAAATAATTTTCCAGATTTTTTTAACAATTTAAACCCAGATAAAATTATTGCTAAACATGGATCAAATACATTAATATTTTTAAACATTAAAAATATTTCATTTAGCCGAGAAGTACTATTAAAGGTTAAAAAATGTAAAATTACAAATTTTTTATTACTTAAAGGTACTGGATTTAATAGCTTAAACGAAATAAAGTGTAATAAAATTAAATTAAAATTTGATTGGTGTGACTATTTGCATAATTCTATTAATTTAAATGATAATAGATTTTATGATATAAGTA
>NSKI01000069.1 GCA_003586005.1 Haloplasmatales bacterium 4B
AACAGTCGTTATTATAATCCTGAAATTAGTAGATTTATAAATGCGGATGGATTAATTGGTAAAACTGGAGATATATTAGGTCATAATTTATATAGTTATTGTCAGAATAATCCTGTGATGAGAGTAGATCCCAGTGGTTATTCATGGAAAAGTTTTTGGAAAGGTGTAGGAGATTTCTTTGAAGATGTAGGAGATACGATTAAAGACAATGTTGGAGCAAGTATTAATGTTGGTAAAGAAACTGCTACATCATTTAACTACTACTGGCTTTGTGAAACTGAAACTGGATTGGGTTATTCAAAATCATTTGACAACGGTAAACCTATTAACTTCTTTGCTAACGTACCTGATAATTGGTGGGAATTTTTGGAGTATTCTGTTGGCGTAGATGTAAACGTTAATGGAAACGGAGCTGGATTTAATATTGGTGGAGAAAACTCAATAAACCTTCACTCAGGGGGCCAGTCATTAGATATTTCTTTTAATATGATTGGAAGAATAAGTTTCAAATCGGCCGTATCACACGATGATGGAACATATTCTTATTCTAAATTTTCACTTAATACTCCAGAAATCGCAGTTACTGCTGTAGTAGTATATTATGCTTGGCCATATCTGGCTGCACTAGGTGGAGGATCAGGGTTAATACCTGAATAAAAGGAGATGTACTAAATGAAAAGAGACAAAATATTTCTACTTACTTTCTTGATTCTATACTTCGTATTGATTCAAATAATAATATATCTTTCAAAAGCAACTTATCATTGGGAAATTATTCTTTTAGAATTTGCTAGTATTTCATTACTTATGATAATCTTTGCATTTTACTGTTTGTTATTTTATAAAAAAATTTTAAAATCATACATTAATGGAGATTATGATAAAGTAATTAAAATGAGTAATAAGTTTTTGAAAATATCTTCAAAAAGAGGATTAGGAGAATATACTATTATGATGCTTGGTATAGCATATTTTTCTAATAATAACAAAGAGTTGTTTGAAAAAAATATAAATAAAATAACAAATAGAAAAATTATCGCAGCAAAATATTATTGGCTGACTATCGAACTAATTATAGAAGATAAATGGGAAGAAGCCAAAAATCAGTTTGCATTCTTTATTGATAAAAAATACAGTGAGCATTATGACTTTTATTATGATATATTAAATACATTATTTAATATTCATGATGACTCAATAATTAATAAGCAAGAAGAAATAGATAGATTATTATTAGTAGTAAAGAATAAAAAAATAATATCTTTTTTAGAAAAATTAAAGAAAAAATAGACCTCTACAGAAAATAAAGATATATTTATTAAAATAGAAAATGGTGATTCATTAAATTAATGTTCTGTTTTAAAAAGAATTTTGTTTAAGACTAGCAATACTACGACCTAAACACACGTAGAGAGCGTAGTTTTGCTAGTCAGTAAATAGAAATGATAACTAAATAATGTCCATTTATAAAAGG
>NSKI01000070.1 GCA_003586005.1 Haloplasmatales bacterium 4B
TCACCAGTTTCTCCTAATAATCCATCACCATTAATAAATCTTCCCATTTCAGGATTATAATATCTGCTGTTTAAATAATAAAGGTTTGTACCTAGCATTTTCCAGCATTATTGGTTTGCTGGGTTAGTAAGTGGCTATTCACTATGTTGATAATTAATTTAACTTCATTTTAGTTTTTCTATGATTTTTACAGCGTATAAATATCTTCTTTTTTGTATATTATTTAAGAAATACTCATCTTCATTGCATAAATTTACAAATAACTTATATTCTTTATTTCTCCAAGCAATATTTAATTTTTTATTTATATTATCTGTGATAAGTTTTTCTCTTTTATAATAATGTTTTTTTTCTATTTCTTTTAGTATATAATTAAAAAAACTTTCATCTCCTAATAATCCATCAATACAATACGATTCTACTATTTTTACTAATTTATTTACAGTTTGAATAACTTCATTATTAGTTGTAGCAAAAAATATCTTATTACCATTATCAATATTATATACTTCCATTATATCGTTCAAATTAATATTATACTTATTATTAATAATCTCTGGACATTTACCTATTTCAAAATATATTTCATATGAAAGTTTTTCATGATATACATTTAGATATACAATCTTATTAGTATATTCTACTATATAATCATTTGCTTCAATAATTATAAAATTAAATCTTGTTTGAATATTATTGAATGCACTTATAACTGCTTTTTTAAAATGAAGATTTTTTCTTTCAATCATATACTCTCCCTATCTACCAGGTGGAATCCAATAACCATTATCATATCTCCATCCATGGTTTTGTAATAAATTCCTTTCCATTCCTAAAAAACCAGCGTTATCCATCGGATAAGGTGAGGCATCTCTAATTGGTTTACCTTCCCTCATAATACTTCTTAACACACTCGAATTTTGTTTCCAATTAGCATTTGGATTTCCTTTATCCGGTAATAAATCTGCAACTTTATATTCATTTTCCCCTATTGCTACTGGTTTTTTTAAATCTCTCATTTTACCTATAACAGGAGTTTTTCGAGCCTTACCCGATCCCTTTGTCCTATCCATAGCGCCAAGAGCCATTGAAGCAGCTCCGGCTGTATATAAGCCTATTTTGAGAGCATCATAATTATCTTGATTACCGCCAAGAATATCATCTCGTATAACATTATGACCACTAATAACTTCTCCAGCATCACTAGCACCAGTTGCACCTATCAAAACACCTGTTGTTACTGTTCCTACGGTAACAGCTGATGCTGCTAATCCTGCAAGCGCTGCTGAACCACCATAAGTAGATACTAAAGCTCCAGCTACTACACCAGCTGATGCTACAACCGCTGTTACTATTACTGCTGTTACTACTACAATTGCAGCAACTTTTGCAGCCTTCTTCAT
>NSKI01000008.1 GCA_003586005.1 Haloplasmatales bacterium 4B
GATTATATTAACTGGTACAATAACATAAGAGTCCATGGAAGTTTAAATTATTTATCACCAGTTGAATATAGAAGAGGAATGTCTATATAAGAATTGTTTAAAAAAGTGTTGCCATTCCAATTTAATTTCTTTATCAAACTTTCTTCTTTTTTCCATAAAGAAAAATCCCCTCTCTGTAAAAGTACAATTTATTTTTTTGTACTGTCTACTTTAAGGGAATCATACCATAATACAGAAGCCATCTACTAGCAGCATAAGTTCAGATTTTAGTTTATTGGATATTTTTCTACCCACATTATTTGACAAAGAGTCAAATTAAATTATGTCAATTGTTTTATAAAATCGACAGTAACTCGATTAAATTGAACTGGTTGGTCAATATTACATACATGACCACTGTCTTTTATACATTCAAGTTTCAATTCAGGTTGTTTTTTGACAAGTTCTTGAATAGATGTTAAAAATAGATGATCTTCTTCACCCATTACGAATAAGGTTGGTACACCCTTGGTATCCATCTGTAAATTTCGTAAATAAGGATTTAAAGATTTTGTCAATCTAAACCACCGTAAAAATTCTTTTTGGCACATTCTTTTCGCCTGTTCAACAAATGCATGTCTTGATTCAAAATGTCTTTCTTTCGGCATAATTATCCATGCAAAAATTTTATATATCCAGATGTATGGTAAAATGTATTTAAATAAATTCCCAACAGCAATTAAAAATTTAGTTCGCATATCTAATTGAATTATTGCACCACCTAAAATCATTGATTTTACTCTTTCAGGGTGATTTCTAGTTAATGTCTGAATTATAATGGTCCCTAAAGATATTCCAACAAAATGAGATGATTGAATATTTAAATAGTCAATAACTTCAATTACATCCTCTGATACTTGCAAAAATGTATCACCTTTACGCCATAACACTTTATTAGATTCACCATGCCCGCGTAAATCAATGCATAATACATTAAAATTTTTTCTAAAGGAATTAATTTGCTTATACCAGATTGTTGAACTTCCGCCAGCGCCATGAATAAATGTTACCCATTCTTCTGAACTAGAATTTGAATAAATGCGATAATGTAACATATTTTCCTCACTTCTTATCTTATTACCTTGTATAAATATACACCTTTTCTATATTTATTGTCAACTAATTAATCTTTATTAATATTATAGAAAGACTTGTGTTTGATTAATTATATTTAAAACAGTGCACGTTTTGTACAAACCTGCACCATGTTATTAGCATACTTAAAATAAATTTTTCAATTTCTTAAACAAATTATTTACTGTATCTTTTATTTTTTCATAAGCAGCACTAAGCAGTTCCTTTATTTCTTCAAATTCTAATATTTCAAAGTAGACTAGAGATCCTATACAAACTACTAAAACTAGTAAAACTAATAATAACCAAAGATTTTTTTTAGTTTTTCTTTGCTTAGTTTTAAAAAATTCATTTTCAAAATTAATACTACCCTGTTTTTCAAAACGAGCTTTTCGCTTCTGGTACGAATTTAAACTTTGCGATATTTTATAATTTTCTTCAATATCATATGGTACTTCAATAAGTTCAGATTCAATTTCTTCCTCACTTAAATCATCAACTTCATAATCATCTATTATTTCATTTTGTTTTATTTCAGATAGATCATTAAAGTTACCTTCAGAACTCTTCTGTTTGTCACCATGGTTAAAATTAGCACTAACTCTAGAGACTAAATCCAAAAATTCCTCATCACTAGTATCAACCTTAGAATTGACCTCTTCAAAATCTTTTTTTAATTCAGCCTTTTTTTCAAATAAACTCTTCCAATCGAAATATTTCATCTCTTTAACTACACTATTGTTAGAATTTACCATAATTAATTTACAAACACCTAAAAAGTCATATTCTGATTTTTTAATTGTTATTAGATGAAATTCCTCAATTTTTAAATTACTAGCGTATTTGTAGTAACTTCTATGAAAATCATCAATTTTAGTCGATTTTTTAACTATTTTTTTCCCTTTTTCAGTTAATGTATAATGAGTACCTTTAAAAGATTCGCATAATTGCTCATCAGTTAACTGTTTAGAAATTTCTCTAATTAAATCGTTGTTATCCCCTCGAGCATCCAATCTATGCTTGTTGACTACATTTAATAACTGATCTCGATTTGACTTTCTAATATTCTTTAAGTAATTATCTGTAGTCAAATATCCCCTTCTTACCAACATATCTAGATGATATTCTACATCTAAGTGATTTTCTTTTTCCCAATTAGCAAAACGTTTATCATTTACTGCTAATTCATCAGCAAATATTAAAAAAATAATCTGCTTTGGAGTTAATAAATGTTCATAATCATCTAAAAATGAATCATATTGATCTAAAGTTACATTTAACAATTGTGGCAAAGAAATGTGAAAGTCTGTTAAAGTATTATGAAGTAACTTTAATTCATCTGTATTTATTATCAGATTACTATTTTCCAAATATTCTTCTATTTCACGATAGATTTTTCGAAACATATTTTTATTACTTAATATCTCTTTATCAATAACTCTTGAATAAACTGGAGTAAAGTAATCCTCTATTGATAAAAATAGGCTGATATTAAGTTTATTACCTAAAATTTTAAATTTCATATGATAAGTAAAATCATACATAGTTTACCACCACCAATATAACTCTAAATTCATCTCACAATTATATTATTATAGACTGTATGTTTTTACATACAGTCTATAATTATTTCATATCCCTAGGTACTATAAATTAATCAGTTGGATTAATTAAGTAGTTACCACGATTTTTAAGTAAAACTTTAGTACCTTCAACTACAGCTGTTAATGGGCTATCAACCACTCTAACAGGTAGGTTAACCATTTCTTCAATGTATTCACATACACCAGGAATGTTTGCTCCTCCACCATTAACAATTATTCCGTTTTCAACAATATCTGCAGATAATTCTGGTGGTGTAACTTCTAAAACAGAATAAACAACATTAATAATTTCATCAAAGATTGGTAAAATTATTTTGCGAACTTCTTTAGATGAAATCTTAGTCGCTGAAGGTAATCCAGAAACTAAGTCTCTACCTGATACCTTTACAAATTTCTCTTCTTCTTCATCTATTAATGTTGCAACTTCTATTTTTACTCTTTCAGCAGTTATTTGACCAATTACCAAGTTATGTGTTTTATGTATATATTTAATAATTTCTTGGTCAATATAATTTCCTGCTACACGTATAGATTGAGATAATACTACATCACCTAGTGATAATACACCAACGTCAGTAGTTCCGCCACCAATATCAACAACCATTGTTGCGTTTGCTGAATAGATATCAACCCCAGAACCAATTGCTCCAGACTTAATTTCTTCTTCAATAAATACATCGTTAATACCCATTTCAATCGCTAATTGGCGCATTGCCTCACGCTCGATTTGAGTTACTTCAGATGGACAACAAATCAAACATTTTGAGTTTTTAAAATCTCTCATGTTTTGAACACGTTGGAAAACGTATTTTAATAATGCTTTAGCAGCGTCCATATCAGAAATTACACCTTCACGTAATGGACGGCTTACCTGAATTTTCTTGTGTGTTTTTCCAATCATAGAGAACGCGTCATTTCCACCGGCAATTACTTCACCAGTTTCAATATCAAAAGCTACAACTGAAGGTTCATTAAAAATGATTCCTTGTCCTTCATAGTATACTAATAAATTTGTCGTCCCTAAATCAATTCCTATGCCCAATTTCTTAATTGCCATATTCTTCCTCCATTTTTAAGATTGTATTCTAGTAATCATAAGGTTTAACTAAATAATTTCCTCTATTATTTAATAGTAATTTAGTACCTTCTACAATTGAAGTTAAAGGATTAACAGATATCTTAACTTGTAATTGTAATTCTTCTTCTAAGAACTCTTTTATTCCATGAATTAAAGCTCCACCACCATTTATTACAATACCATTTTCAAAAATATCTGAAGATAATTCTGGTGGAGTATTTTGAAGAACTTTTCTTATTGTATTAACAATTGATTCAAAAGCTCTAACGAAAATCTCCTTAACTTCTGATTGTTTCATTGTAACTTTGCATGGCAAACCATTACTTAGGTTTCTACCAGCAAAAGTATATTCCTTATCCTCACTTAATTCCTTACTTAATGTTCCTAATTGAATTTTAATTTGCTCAGAAGTATTATTCCCAATAATAATCCCATATTTGTATTTAACATATTTAGAAATTTCTTTATCTAAATAATTTCCAGCGATTTTGCTAGAATCAGAAATAACAAGATCACCTAATGATAGAACTCCTATATCAGTTGTACCTCCACCTATATCAACTACCATTGACCCAGAAGCCTCAAAGATATCAATTCCAGCTCCAATAGCACCAGCTTTTAACTCTTGTTCAACAAAAGCATCTCCGACACCTATCTTATTCGCTAATTCAAGTAAAGCTACTTTTTCAATATCTGATACTTCAGAAGGACAACATAATAATATTGTTGAGTTTTTTAAATCTACACTAATATTCTCTAATTTTTCAAATACATATTGAAGGTAAACTTTTGTAGCTTCTAAATCTGCTATTACTCCACCTTCCATTGGCTTTGCTAAACGTATATGTTTATGTTCTTTACCAAGCATTTCAGATGCTCTTTTACCAACGGCTATGCATTTATTAGTGCCTTTATCAAATGCAACTACTGATGGTTCATTATAAACTACACCACTACCGTTAATATAAACCAAGATATTAGCTGTACCTAAATCAACACCAATTTTATGACTTTTTTTTGCCATTTTTCCACCTTCTTTGTTAAATTTTAAATTTAAGATAAACTTTTTGAAACAAAGTAATATTCAAATTATTACTTGTAGTCAAGCATACAAATTATGGAAGTGGTATATCTATATAATAAACTAAAACAAGACAAAAATAAATGTTTTTTTACAATAAATGAAAAAAAATTCTTAATCTTATTTGTTCATTAATTAAATAATAATGAAACCTGTTTTATTTTAAACACATTTCTGTTCATAGAATTATTATATTTTTCATTTGAAACAATAATTGGCAGAACTCCCTCACGGGTAATTTTATCAACCAAGCAATTAAATTCATTTGCTTTTTTTATGTTAATATTTTCTTTATCAGATAATTCAGGACCTTGTATATAGTCCAACTTCATTTTAGAATCGCCTTTGTACATTTTAATATTTCTAATAGCGCGCATAGCATTAAAATTAGATGATCTATTATTTTCCAATTCTTTTGTTATAAGAGAATGGATAACAATTTTTCTCTCTTCAAAATATTTGAATAAAATGTCAGGTTCTTCTAATAGTGCGCTTGTATCTAATATAAAACTTACTTCACGTTCATTTTGCAAAATGATTCGCTTAACATTCATTAAATATAAACTTTTTTCAATGTAATCTTTATAATAATCAGTATTTAGATTATAACTTTCTATAAAGTTTTTGTATAAATTCTCATAATCGCTTAACATAAGTTCATTTTTACAACTTTTAATAAATACTTCTAATTCTTTTAACAATAACAAAATGTTCTCATCAGATAAACAAAGTTTTTTCCCTAATTTAACTCCTAGTTCGCTTAATTTAATCATTAATTTTAATGAATCAAAATTAAATACTGCTCTCCCAATTTGATTAAAATTATGAGATGTAAATGAATTAGCTTTTAAAACACTAGATAAAAATTGATTCAATTGATTATTAAGCTCTTCAACCTTCATTGTATACATATATAAGAACAAATTATCTAGAGTTGAAAAAGAATTACTACGATTAAAAAAAGTGTTTAATATTTGCTTTACATAATTTATATTACTGTTTTTGCCTTTAGCTAAGAATTTAAAATCTTCATAATCTGGTCCTAACTTGTTTAAAGACAGATTATACTTATCATTCATTAAAATAATATAATTATTCATTCCACATGATTCTCTAAATAAATTTTCACTTATATAAAGAATAATTATATTCCCTTGTTTTTCAATTCTATCATCACTATTGTTAAAATTACTAAAATATTGTTTATCACTATGTTGTAATAAAATTAGGAATTTAGGTTCGCTTTGTTTCTCAGTTAAATCATCAATATCGATGTCTATCTTTTTTAAAAACATATCATTTATGAATAAACAATTGCTATTTTTATAATAATCAACTAAATACTCCATAATAATTGCTTTATCGACAGGATATACATTATCAATATAATCAATTGTTTTTGGAGTGATTAAATTAGCCTGAAAATCAACTTCAGCATCAATACCTAAATTAGATAATATTTCTTTAAAAGAATATTGCTTTAAAAGAGCATTTGTATATAATTCATTTTCTGATTTAATAACTAGCTTAGAATTAATAAGATGCAATTCAAAATTTAAATTATAATACAATTTTTCAAGTTGATAATACCTCACATCAAATAAATATAAAGAATCTTTATATAAATCTGCGAAATAATTCATTATTTCTTCTTTTTTAAATTCTCTTTTTAATTGATTATCAATTTTTATCACAAACGGACATTCATAAGTGTTAAATAAATTCGAACTATCACTTATAAATTGATCCGTTATAACATTTATAATGTAATCAAATTTTTCTTCTTTCAACATATTAGGCATAAATATTTTTGAATATAAATTTATATGCCTTTTAATTTCCACTTTTGTTACATCGCTTCTTTTAAATAAACTGTATAATTCATCACTCATTTGATCTATTAAATTGTTTCCGCTTTTATCAAAATATTTCACATAACAAACATTGTTGGCAACTTCTAGAGCAACTGTAAACTTTCTTAACAAAGTATTTTTCACTTAATTCCCCCCTTTAATAAAACTAGTTCTTTCAAATTATTTATATATGGTTTTAGAAATATCAAACTATTTCTAAAGATTTATCTTGTCAGTTTTAATGGTATAGATAATTTTAATAGTAAAGGTCGCCATTCAGACGACCTTTCAAATTAAATTTAATCATTAGGAGCTACTAAGTAATCACCTTTATTTTTAAGAAGGTCCTTAGTTCCCTGAATTATTGAAGTAAGTGGGTCTGGTGATACTCGTATTTTAAGTTGAACCAAATCTTCTAAATATGCATCTAGCCCATCAATTAATGCGCCACCACCGTTAAGCACAACTCCGTTATCAATAATATCAGCAGCAATTTCAGGTGGTGTAACTTCTAAAACTTTTAAAATTACATTTGCAATAGTCTTAAATGAGTTTTTTAATACATCACGAATTTCAGTTTGTCTGATTGTAATTTTTGATGGAAGACCACTCTTTAAATCTCTACCAGCAATAGTAATTTCTTTTTCGTTAGGTAAGTCATCACGTAATGTTGCTAAACTAATTTTTACTTTTTCTGCAGAAAGTGCTCCAATTTCAAAATTATATTTTTTCTTAATGAATTTTCTTATTTCTTCATCGAAAGCATTTCCAGCAGTTTTTATTGATTTAGAAACGACAATATCACCTAAAGCTAATACCCCAACATCAGTAGAACCTCCACCAATATCAATTACCATAGAACCAGATGGATTGTAAATATCGATTCCAGCTCCAATCGCACCAGCTTTAACTTCTTCTTGTACAATAACATTTTGAATTCCAAAATTTAGCATAATATCTTTTAATGCTTGTCTCTCAATACCTGATAAATCTGAGTGACAACAAATCAATACTAAAGCATTTTTTAATTTTACATTTTCAAAATTAATTAAATGATTATTTAAAATATATTCAAGCATTTTAATTGTTGCATCTTTATCAGCAACAACGCCCTGTTCTATTGGCCTAACAACTCTTATTTTATCATGTTGTTTTCCTAACATGCTTTTAGCGTTACTTCCAATAGCGATAATTTGGTCAGTGTCTTTATCAAATGCTACTACACTAGGTTCATTAAAAATGACACCTCTTCCACTAGAATATACTAGTGTGTTTGCAGTACCCAAATCTATCCCAATTTTTGTCTCATTTTTAGTCATATTTCCACCTCTTTTAAATTTAGTTATAACTAATCAGTAGGATTAATTAAATAATTACCGCGATTTTTAAGCAGAACTTTAGTTCCTTCAACGACGTCTGTTAGTGGAGATTCAGAGATTTTAACAGGTAAATGTACCATATCTTCAATATAATCTTTAATTCCAGGAATTAAAGCCCCACCACCGTTAACAATTATTCCATTATCAACGATATCTGCCGATAGTTCTGGTGGTGTAATTTCTAAAACAGAATAAACTACATTTACGATCTCATCAAAAACTGGTAATAAAATTTTACGCACTTCTTTAGATGATATTTTTGTTGCTGAAGGTAGACCAGAAACTAAATCTCTACCAGATACTCTTATGAATTTTTCTTCTTCTTCATCTAGCAAAGTAGAAATTTCCATTTTTACTCTTTCAGCAGTTCTTTGACCGATAACTAAGTTATGTGTTTTGTGAACATACTTAACAATTTCTTGATCAATGTAGTTACCTGCAACACGAATTGATTGAGATAACACAACATCTCCTAGTGATAATACACCAACATCAGTAGTTCCTCCACCAATATCAATTACCATTGTTGCATTAGCGGTATAAATATCTACACCTGATCCGATAGCACCAGCTTTAATTTCTTCTTCGATAAATACATCGTTAATACCCATTTCAATTGCTAATTGTTTCATAGCTTCACGCTCAATTTGTGTGATTTCAGATGGACAACAAATTAAACATTTAGAGTTTTTAAAATCTCTCATGTTTTGAACACGTTCGAAAACATGTCTTAATAATGCTTTTGCAGCATCCATGTCAGATATTACTCCTTCACGCAATGGACGGCTTACTCTAATTTTTTTATGAGTTTTCCCAATCATAGAAAACGCATCTTCTCCAGCAGCAATCACCTCTCCAGTTTCGATATCAAATGCAACTACTGAAGGTTCATTAAAGATAATCCCATTACCTTGCACGTAAACAAGTAAATTAGTTGTTCCTAGGTCTATACCTATACCTAGTTTCTTTTCCATTTTTCATTCCTCCTATCAACTTCTAAATATTAATTATTAATCTAATGGTTTTATTAAATAATTCCCTCTATTTTTCAATAAATATTTTGTCCCATCAACTATCGCAGTTAAGGGGTTTAAAGAAATTTTCATTTTTAATCCGATTGCTTCTTCAAAGTATTCTTTAATTCCATCAATTAATGCACCACCACCATTAATCATGATACCATTTTCAAAGATATCAGCTGCTAATTCTGGAGGTGTCTGTTGTAACACCTTAAATGTAGTAATCGTTATTCCTTCAAAAGCTTTTACAAAAATGTCTCTAATTTCTGATTGTTTTAGAACAAGTCGACCAGGCAATCCTGTTTTAATATTTCTTCCTGAAACAGTATATTCTTTTTCATTGGGAAGGTCTCTTCTTAAAGTCCCTATTTCTAATTTAACTTTTTCAGCTGATCTGCTTCCTATTGCCATACCATGTCTCATTTTACAATATTTAATAATTTGATTATCTAAATATCTACCTGCTACTCTAATTGACTCTGAAACTACTAAATCTCCTAATGCTAATACACCAATATCGGTAGATCCTCCACCAATATCTATTATCATTGAACCAATAGGAGCAAAAATATCTAGACCCGCACCAATAGCACCTGCTTTTACTTCTTCTTCAACAAATACATCTTTGATTCCTAGGTTATTAGATAAATCTCTTATTGCAGCACGCTCGATACTAGAGACCTCAGAAGGACAACAAATTAGTAATGTAGAATTCTTAAAATCAACATTTATATCGACTAATTTAGTAAACACATGTTTCATTAATTCCTTGGCTCCATCTAAATCAGCGATTACTCCACCTTCAAGCGGCTTTGATATTTTAACCAAATGATGTTCTTTTCCCATCATTGCATAAGCGTTATGGCCTATAGCAATACAATTATTAGTTCTTCTATCAAAAGCAACACAAGACGGTTCATTGAAAATAAGACCGTGTCCATTAATATAAACTAAAGTGTTAACAGTGCCTAAATCGACCCCTATTTTATATCCTTTTTTAACCATCATCTCACCTCTAGATATGTATTTTATATCCAAATTTTAGCATAATAAGAATAATAAAGCAATGTTTTCTGAAAATACATTGTCAAAAAAATACAATTTATTCCAAATTCCACACATTTTTTTACATTTAGTGCCGCAATTTGTCAAATTTTGTTCCAAAGCTAAACCAGAAAGAAAAAAATCCATATCTTTATTTAGATATGGATAAATTTGAAAAATACAACTTATATTTTCACTAAACATTTAAAATATCACCATTTTTTAGTTTTTCATTTTCCTTCTCTAGTTGCTTAATAGTGATCTCTTTTACTTTTAATGTTAAAGTAGCAATTTTATGTTGTTCTTCGGTTTGCAAATATAATTTATAAAACTTTTTATTTTGCTTATATAGATTACTATTCAATTCATACAACTTCCTATTTTTATGTCTGCATAACTGGTAACCAAATAAAATTGCAGTAATTAATATCAGTGTCTCTAGCATCTTCTCCCTCAATTCTTCTTATGTTCTACACATCATTTATTACTTTTTTTAACACAACTAAGAATTATAATTTGTCTAATTTAATCAGAAGTTAAAATTTTTATTATTTTTTTATAATTTTCTAGTTAAGTTTTATATTATTTCGTTAATAATTATATAAATTAACATTAAAAATAAGATATTGTCAAAATTACTGAAACAAAAAAAGGTTGTCATAATATGATAACCTTTAAACAATTAATAAAAAATTAATTACTAGAAAATCGATCGTTTTTTTTCTTGGAAATATAGGCTGAATTAGTGCTAGTAACATGAGTAGGTATGTTTGTCCTCACTTTAAATGATTTTAATAAAACATACCAAATAAAAATAAGACCTGTTAATATTATATCAATAATAATTAAATATAAATCTCCGAAGGTATCTGTCAAAAATTGAAGCTGTTTTGGAACTTCATCAATAACAAGATAAAAATAATTAGTATTTGCAAGGTTATTTATAAAAACCATCAAGATAGAAAATACCTGGATAGTTACGAAAGAAAGCAAGGTTTCTTTTAAATTTGGTTTTAAATCTTGAACAACAAAAATAATTAACGGAACTATAATTATAAATATATTTCCTAAATAATAATAATAATACTGAATATGATTTATAGAATATTCAAAATTAATAAACATACCTATCATCCCCCCAATTACTCCGCTAAAGATAATTAGGTTAAATATATATTTAATTTTAGTAAATATAAATAAAACCGTTAATGTAATATTAATTGTTAAGAAATCAAGTAACAAGTTATCAATGTTTATACCATCTCGCCATCTTATTACTAGATCACACACAAGTAGAACACCCATTATAACTCCAGCTAGATTCAAGAAGTAGTTAGCTACTATTGTTGATTCATTAAGCTTTTCTTTAAAAATATATAACAACAATATTATAGTATACAGGATTGTAAGTGGGACAATTTTTTCTAAAAATATTACATTAGATCCGTTAGATATAAAATTGCTTAAGTTAAGCATTATTTAGCCCTCCTATTTTCATTTTTTATTATATCGATAAATAAATTAATGATGCTCCCATCAAATTGTGTTCCAGAACATAATTTCATTTCTTCTATTGCATCATCAATTGATAAAGCATTTTTATATGGCCTATTTGACATCATAGCGTCAAATGAATCGGCAACAGTTAATATCCTTGCCTCTAAAAGGATTTCTTCCCCTTTTATTTTATCTGGATAACCAAATCCATCATAGCGTTCATGATGATGTTTAACTATATGGTGCAATTTACTTAAGTTCGTAAAGGGTTCAATTATTTCAGCACTATAAACAGGATGCATTCGGAGAAGTTTAAACTCTTCATCCGTTAATTTTTCTCGCTTATTTAATATTTCCTGTGGAACTTCGATTTTTCCAATATCATGAATTAACGCGGCTATTTGCAATACTTTTAAATCTTCCTTAGATAATTTCATGGCTTCACCAATTTTGCTAGAATATTCCATAACACGCTCAGAATGGCCAAGAGTGTAGTGATCTTTAGCTGATATCGTTCCTAATAATGTTTTTAAACTAGTTAACAATTGGGTTTCTGTTTCATTTAAAAATCCCTTTATATTATTAAATACATCTTTATAAATTTTGATATTATTACGACCAGTCTGCTTAGCATGATATAAGGCGTTATCAGCTTGAGATATCAATTCATCTGGCGTAGTTGCTAAATCAGGGTAAATTGAGTAACCCATTGAAATGGTAATTCTAATCGACTTACCTTTTCTTGTAGAATAATTATTTAATTGAGTCTCATAATTTTTTTGAATTTTTTCAATAAGTGCTTCGATTTTATTTTTCTTAAGATCAGGCAAAATTATCGCGAATTCATCACCACCATATCGACAAAGAATATCTTGGATTCTTAATGATGATTTAATAACATTTGCAGTATAGCTTAAGTAAGCGTCACCTTCCCTATGACCAAAAGTTTCATTAAATGTTTTAAATCGATCAATATCTATCATAATAATTCCTAAGGCATTTCTTATACGATTGGCTCTTTTTACTTCAAGGTCTAATCGTTCTTGAAAATAACGATGATTAAAAGTATCGGTAACTGAATCAATAAAATTGTTGTTTTCTATCTTGTTTGAATATTTTTTTTGTTTTATTGAAATCGAGCAAATAAAAATCGCGATTATAATAGTGAATAAACGATAATAAACCATTTCAAGGTAAAGAAATTCATCAGTGGATAAATATTTTAATAAAAATTGAATACTGCTAGCGATATTAACAAACAAAGAAAAAAACAATCCTTTGTATAAAAATTTATATACAGTAATCAATAAAACTAGTATTTGAAAATTTGTTAATAAAAATATTATTCGTAATGGCATATCTAAAAATATTTGTATACTCTCTAATAGAACGATAACTAGAATAATTGCTACAAATGAGATAAAATTAATAATATCATGTCTTTTAATCTCTTTTTTTCCATCAATTACTAAATTCAAAATATGACCTCCCCGTTATTTACATTCATTTTATAACTGAAAGTTGTCTTATCTTGGATGATTAATTATTTCAGTTAATAACTAATTCCTAAGTAATTATAAAATCATGCTAATAATTCTTTTAGATTCTTTAAAACATAAAACCCTCATTAGTACTCTTATTTTACAATATCTCCTATCATTTTACAATGTTTTCTTTATATAATTAAGAAAAAACAGAATATTCACTCACAAAATTCTTCTATCTTTAAAATCCCTGGCCTAGATTTCGGTGGTTCCTACCCTAATACTTATAAAGACATATTAAAGCAATCACTATGGTTAGGTAACACAAATCCTAACATTCAATCCGTGTAATCTTAGAGAGGCAATTTTATATATAAAAAAATGGGATTAGTAAATGAAAATCTACTAATCCTTTTTATAATTCATATTTATTTATACTTCGTAATCAACTACAACTCTCTTGTCAATTACTTTTTTGATAAATTCTACTACTAATTGGTGTTTAGGATGAAATTGATAAATATCTAGGGCTTCTTTATCATTAAATACAGAATATAATACTATATCAAATGCTTGATCAGATTCCATAAAGTTTATTCCAACTTCAATTTTATCAATTTCATTAACAATATCATTTAAATTTTCTAGTCTAAATTTAATTTCTTTAGCTATCTCAGACTTAATTTTTCCTTCATACTCATCTTTTAACTTCCACATAACAATGTGTTTTATCATATACATTATCTCCTTCTATTTTACTATTGTATAGTATTAAACTATTTATTAAGATTAGTCAATCTGCATCAATTCTCTTTTCCAAAAATCGAGATAACTGAGTTGCTTAAAAATTTAAGATTTTCTCTATGTTATATCACGTTTTGTAAGTATTCTTATTGATACAATCAAACCAATAATTCCAAATAGCATCCAATAGATAATTAAATTAGTCGCAGCTAAATATGAATAAACTGGAGCTGCTTTCATTAAAGTTATACCTGTAATAACTGATAAATCTTTATCCACTCCCTTGTTTAAGTCAAAAACACCAATAAAGTTACCCACTACAGATTGGATGGCTGGGCTAAATGTATTATTATTAGCATCAATAAAATAATAATAAATTAAACTAAAATGATAGTTTAAATCTATGTAATAAAGATAATATTGTTCATAATAGGAAAGCAAAAGTGTTTTGAATAAAGGAATAATTAAAAAGATAATGACAATATAAAAAGTTATCGAGATAATTGCTACAACCTTTGATTTGATTAATAAAGAAAGTAAAATTGATAAAGATGAGAATATAAATCCAATTAAAATTAAATACTTAATAAGATTTGGAATAGATTCAATTAATAAAGTCTTTATATTGTTATCCATATTTGAAATTGTTGTAATGATTGTAATGTTAGTAAATATTCCTAAAGTTCCCAACAACAACATAACTATATATAATGCAATCCATTTATATATTAAAATTTGATAACGAGAAATTTTCATTGATACTAATAATCCTAAAGTACCTTCAGACATTTCATTCGCTATTAAACCAATTCCCTTGGCTGATGCCACAATTAAAAATGGAATTCCTAAAACCCACATAAAAACTAAAATATAATAGATGCCGATAGTAAAGTCAGTTTGACTAGAAATAGACATACTTCCATCATATATTTCTGATTTTAAAACAAAACCAATTATTGTAGGTACTATAGATATAACAAATATATATATTAATGTTGATTTCCAATTTAATAAATTTCTAAAATTATTAATTAAAATAACCAAAAAATCACCTCATATTTTGCTTAGAGTCATATATTTTTTTGTAAATTTCATCAAGAGAAGTTTCCTCTTCAACAAACTTTAACAATCTTATTTTAAAGTGAGAAAGAATTGGTGAGATTACACTTTCTAATTTATATCTATTTTCATTTTCAACATTGACAATTATTAGTCCTTTATTATTTTCCTCAATAGAAGTAATAAACTCATTACAATTTTTTTCTAAATATTTTTTCAAAAAGTTATTATTTGATGTATCAATTTGATATTGTCCTTTATTAAAAATATTTTTAACCTTATGTAAACTACCATTTAAAACAATTTCCCCACTTCTTACTAAAGTAACCTCATCAACTAATGATTCTAATTCTGATAAAATGTGAGAACTAATAAAAATACTTAAATCTCTTTCAGAAATTAATTTTTTTAAAATTTCAATAATATTAATTCTAGCTGTTGGGTCTAAGTTTGCTGTCGGTTCATCAAGAATTAAAACTTTTGGATCATTTATAAGAGCTTGAGCAACTATAACTTTCTTTTTCATACCCGAGGAAAAATTAAATGGTTTTCGATAAGCATTATCATCAAGTTCAAAATATTCGATAAGTGAAAATGCCTTTTCAACAGCTTCTTTCTGTGATAATCCTTTAATTTGACCGATATATACCAGGTAATCAATAGTTGTCATATTCTGATAGAATAATGATTCTGCAGGAGCATATCCAATAGAAGAACGCCCTTTCTTGGATCCAATTTTAAAATTATCTATTGTACCAATTCCATTTGATGGATGAATCGCTCCTGTAAGCATTTTAATTGTAGTTGTTTTACCAGCTCCATTGGGACCAATAAACCCATGTATTTTATTTCGAGAAATTTTAAGGTTTAAATCTTTAACGGCTACAAAGTTGCCAAATTTTTTCGTTAAATTATTAGTTTCAATTATATAATTATTCATTTTACAACTCCCTCCTACGATATTTAATTATTTTCATTGGGAGTATAAAAACACCTATTAGCAACAATACTGTATAAATAATATAATTATAATTACTGTCATCAATATCTGCAGTAATTTCAAAATAGGTTATTTGTTCAACACCATTTTCAAAAACTTCACCGATACTTATATTATTGATTCCATCACTTAAGAGTAAGTTAATTTGGCAAGAGGATGTAATTTCTACTAGCTTTCCATCAACATAGATTCGATAAGTGCTCACATCTGGGAATTTATCCCATTTTATTAATAAATTTGCAGATTTGTATCTTTTGTCTTTTTCATAATTATTTAAAGTCATTAAGTGATCTAGCTCTAGAGTATTAGTTATAAAATTTGCTTCATTCTTCTTGTTAAAAAGCTCATAAAACAATTTATCATCATGTATTTCAAAACTATGAATTACTCCATTTATATTAATCACATTTTCCATATTAACAAAATTATTCATACGCATTATTTTAGTAGTAACAGTTCCATGATTTATTATCGTAAAAATCCCATACATATCTTCATCATGTTTAAAAGTATCAATATATCCTCCTGGTGAACCAATTTTACTATTTTGCATATCATTTTTATTGATATAACTAATATTAAGGGGAACAACTTTCTTAACTGTAATGCTGTCATCTAAACTGTAAAATTGAAGGTACGTTTCTCCCCATCTATCAACTAAAACTAAAACATCTTTTTTCCCATCACCTGTGACATCATCAATAATTGTCAATGGTTTAAATTGCGAATTATAAGTTAGTTCATTACCTTCATAAAACTTCTTAACAAAAAGAATGTCTGAACTATTAAAATCAACATAAGGATTAACAATTTCGCTTCTAGTATGCCATTCTCCAAACTCATCTTCACCACTAGTTGTCACAATTATTTCGTATTTACCATCATCGTTCAAATCTTCATAAATAGGATATAATGAAAAATCCCAATTAGCATCTATACTTCCAACAACACTTTCACTTGAATAAAAAATTATGACCTTGTTTTTAGATTCAGAATCTAATCTTAAAACGGTGTCATTATACCCATCATTATCAAAATCATCATTTTTTGATATGTTTTGATTATTAAACCAAAAGCTAAAATTTCCTAATGAAATTTCATCGACAACTTCAACATTAAGAGTATCATCAAAGGAAACTACTGTGATTATATTACTACTTAATATGTACATTTCTTTTTTATCTTCAACAAAAGCTGGAATAATAAAATTGTAATATTCATCATTATTTTCAACCAAATCATTTAAATTGGCATCAATTAAGACCTCATTTAGATTCGCTCCATTTAAAATTATAAAGTTAGCATCTTCAGAGTTGATTAGCACATCTAAAACACCATCATTATTAAAGTCTGGTGCTTTAGTAAATACATTAAATTTGCTAGTTTCTTCATATGGCAGTAAATATTGATTAACATCATTGCTATCATTAATATTAATTGTTATTAATTTGTTTTCATCATTAATAAAAGCAAACATGCCCTCAATTATTAAATATTTTGTAAAACTAGAATTACCTAATTCATAATTCCACAACAAATTATTAATTTCATTGAAACATTCTATAGCATAATAAGTTTTAAGATCATCTCGACCTAGTTTATAAAACAATTTATAAAAATTGTTAGCTTCAATAATCGTGTCATAGCCATCAAAATAACCAATCGTATTTATAACACTTGGATTTAAGGGATCATCAATATTTAATTTATATATAGTATTATAATTAACTATTAAATTTCCCTTATATAATATTGGATTTACTGAATAACTAGGAGTAGTTCCATCATTACCTATAGGATTGCTAAGCAGTATTTCACTCACACTTTCATTATCTTCTAGATTAAATACAAATGCTTTAGTTCCATCAAAATAACTAATATCACCGCTTTCATTAACTGTTAAATCGATAATTTCTTTATTAATATCCATTTCCCAAATTACATTAAACGTCGAACTATTTATTAAATACATTTTAGGGGTCAAAGCAGTAAAATTAGCTAATCTATTCGATTCAAAAACTGTTACTAATATGTATTCTGAAACGATACGTGTATTAATAATTTTATAAGTATTTACACCATCATTAGAAATCCCGCTAATTTCTTTTAATTTATTTCCTTCTAAATATGATTGATAAACCAATAAATTAGGGATTTCATCTAAAATTTTTCGTTCACTAATTTTCGACCCATCAGCTGGAGACAATTTGGTAATATAACCATCTTCACCAGTTGCGATTAAATTATTGTTAAGGTAATGTAAATCCCAGATATTTGTTTTAATATCTCCAAGTACTTTATTATCAATTTTTACTTGATATGGTTTGGCTATTTGTTTTTCCCAAATAACTTTACCATTTAATCCATCAAGTCCGATAACGTTTGTTGGCTGAACACTGATTGCGACATCATCTATTTGATCATTATTTGGATCTCCGATAAAGGTTGCCGCCCATATATTATCCTGATATTCATAATGCCAGTTTTCTAAACCTGATTTCAAATCTAAATTGTAAAGTAGATATCCCGATACTAGCAAAACACTAGATTGATTAATATCATAATCAAAAATAGGTGTCTTTTTTTCCATCTTTATACTTTGATCATTATAACCTGTTGTATAAGTAGTAAAAGTCCAGATTTTTCCCAAACTGTCAAGACTATAAACAACCACACTAGGCATATTTTCAGACTCTAAAAATAATATTAAATCCTTATTTGGGAGTTCATCAGATTCAATATTATCAATAACGGCATAATCTAATATTTTTGCATTTAAATTAATTTGCTTCTCAATTTTAAATGACTCCGGGTCAATTAAGTTCATACCATTATCTGTAGGTACAAAAAGAAATTGACTAGTATTATCAATGTATTCAAGTCTCATATTACTACTTAACTGCCCATTGATAAAATCACCACTTATTACAGCTTTAACATCAAATTTCATAAATAATAAGTTAGGTAAAAGTGATGCAAATATTAATATAAGTAAATAAAACCGTTTCTTCATCTTTTCACCTCAAATGCTTTATTAATAGGTAAATTATAACATATTTCGACACATAAAAAAGTTTTATTTATAATAAAATAAGACAAATTATGCTAGTTGAAGTCGTGCTATACTCCTAAACTTTGATAATTTAGAGGATATTGAGCAAAAAACTGCTATTTAAGCAATAATGTACTACCTGCATTTAATGATGAAATTTATTAACTACATGCTAAGAATATATCAAATCAAAAGGACTAACTCTAGAATTTTTTAGTTAGCCTTTTCTATTTATCTACATATACATACAAATCAATTATATTTGTTTTTAATTCAGTAATTTATTATTTATCAGCGCATAGTCCTCTATCTGCATGATATATGCATAATCAAAACGTTTCAATAATAATATAACTTTATTTTATATTATATCTTCTATGAAATAAATAATTATTTTTACCAAACCTTTATACTAAAATTACATTAATTTCACTAATATAATTAGTATTATACAATTGCAGACAAGATTAAATTTCCCATTTTATTATTGCCTCTATTAAGCATCAAAAGTAGATAATAAATTAGTGATAAAATATTGTGATTAAATTAACAAAACAAAAATTTTGTTTGTTTTTGTACAAAAAATGTTGTATTATAAAATTAAGTGATGGTTTTTGAACGATTAAATAAGAAAGCGAGGACAATTATGAGCAAAAATAATGATGAAGATATTAAAACTATTGAATGCTTTGAAGATCTTGATTTTCTAACTGAAACACAAAATGACTTCAAAATAGGGAATACTTTGAGTATTCATAAATTATTTCCACCACATTTCATGTACAAATATACAAGTTGTAACAGTTTTGACAATTTTATTGAAATAGGTAATTTTAATTATAATACACAAGAAGAATTTGACGCATTAGTAGCTAAACCAGAATTTGAAGAACATGTTAAAAAATATACAAGTTTTGAGTCATGGAAAAGTATGGTGGGTAGAGCTGTTAATTTCTTTGCAGCAAATAAACTTGGTGTAGAATTGTAAAAACTAGACTTTAATGTCTAGTTTTTTATTCTAAAAATAACTTTTAACTAAGAATAATTTCATTAATAAGTCAAATGATATAAATAAAGGAGGCTTAAAATATGAATTTAACTCAAAAGGAAATATATTTATTAAACGATCAAAAGGGTACTGAAGAATTATGCATTAAGAAATATACAAATTATGCTACTCAAGTTAAAGATCTGCAATTAAAAAATATGTTTGAAAGACATGCGCAACAAGAACAACAACATTTAAATACAATAAACCAAATACTTGGAGGACAAATTCCTAACACAAATCAACAACCTCAACAACAGAACTCTCAAACACAAACTATGATTAAATCAGGGATGAGTAATCAACAAGATATTGATTTCTGTTATGATTTATTAGCAACAGAAAAGTATGTTTCTTCTACTTATAATATCGCAATATTTGAGTTCAATGATCACAATATTAGATTAGCTTTAAACCATATCCAAAAAGAAGAACAAGAACATGGTGAAGAAATATATAATTATTTAAAAAGTGTTGGTGCCTATAATATTCAATAAAAAAAAATTGCTTCACTTTGAAGCGATTTTTTCTTTATATATTACTTTGATACCATTCCATAACTTCTGTTGTTTTCATTGGTTTAGCAAAATAATAACCTTGTGCCATATCACAACCCATTTCAATTAAAGATTTTGCTATTTCTTCAGTCTCCACTCCCTCAGCCAAAACCTTTATTCCAAGATTGTGGACTAAATCAATGGTCGATTTTACAATGTGATTAACTCCCTTATCTTCTAACATCTCTTTAATAAAATATTGATCTATTTTAACGGTATTGACTGGAAAATTGCTCAAATAAGATAAAGACGAATATCCTTTACCATAATCATCTATCGATAAACCGATCTGATGATCTTTTAATTTCTGTAGAAGATAAATACTGATCTCAGGGTTTTCCATCAAGGCCGATTCTGTTATTTCTAATTCAACGTTTTTGGGCTCAATTCCATGGTCATTAATTATCTTTATAACATTATCAAAAAATTTAGAATAATGTAAATCTTTAGTTGATATATTAATTGAAATTGTAGTATGTATTTGTTTTTCCTGAAATTTTTTCAAGGTATTTAAGGCTTTCTTTAATACCCATTCGGTTAATGGTGTAATTAGTTGAGTCTTTTCAACTAGGGGAACGAATTCCGTTGGACTAATCACGCCTCTGTTTGAATTTTTCCAACGAATAAGCGCTTCTAATCCAATCGGTTTATTTGTCCGCAAATCCATTTTAGGTTGATAATAAAGACTTAATTGATCAGAATTTAATGCTTCACGAAACATGCCTAGTAACTCAATGTTACTATTATTTTTAATGTAGTTTCGATTATAAACTAAATGCTGAATATTAATTTTTTGCGCATATTTAGCTGCTGCATCAGATCTATTAAAACAATCAATTAGATTAAGATTTTCATTACAATAAATCGATCCAAAGGTAAACTCTACATAGAGGGGTATATCGTCGATAAAAAAAGTTTTATTAAGCGAAGCTAGTATCTGCCCTGACACGGACTTATTATTCTCATTATTCAAATAAATCCATAATTTATTATTATCTGCATGAATTATTTTTGTATCCCTCGTAACAATTTTCTTTATTCTAAAATTAATATCTTTTATAAGATTAACATACAAAGTTCTTCCTAATAGGCTTATTATATTTTCATAATTATTAACCAAAACAGTCATAACTAAATTCACATTGTCGCTATTAACTTTATTTAGAGTTATCGAATCAATAATATTTATATTTGGCAATCCTGTTTCTTGATTATGAGTTAATAAATTAATAATCCTTTCGTTATTTTTTCTGAAAAAATAAGAAGATATGCCACTTATTAGGCCTATTATAAAAAAAATAACCATCCTGTAAAGCCAATTAAGCAATAACTGAGGTTCGTTATTAATTGTATCCAGTGGCATAAGTGGACCTAATAGTAAACCTGAAATAATACCAACGATTACTCCACCAGTAACACCAAATGAGATACTAGCCATAATAATTGGGATATACATGGTATGCGTGTAAACGTACTTTGTTCCCCCAAACTGATAGACAAAAAAATAAACTAATAACATAAAAACAGTTAATAATAAAACATTCAAAGATTGATTTATTCCCCTTGGCTGTATAAAAAACTTAATAAATAACCTAGTAAATTTAGTTCTCATATCCATACCCCTCTAAATTCAATGTTTTTTTAATATATGTCATATTTTAGCATATTTTGTCGAATTGTTCAATTAAAAAAGTCTCACTATACATATAATTTTATACCCAGTTGAGACTTTCAATTTGTTATTTAAAATTAGCTTCCATTCGATATATTCTTTGACCTTGGCTATGGAATCTCTCTTCATATTCAGTCATAATGTTTTTTTCAAAATTTGATTTATGAAGATCTAAACTTATATAATTAAACTCCATGTTAAAATGTGACATACTAATAATTGAATATTCAAACAGCTTTTGGTTATCTGTTTTAAAATGTATTTCCCCATCAACAAGCAATATTTCCTTGAAAATAGACAGAAAAGTATGATGTGTCAATCTTCTTTTTTCATGACGTTTTTTTGGCCACGGGTCAGAAAAATTTAAATAAATTCTTTCTACTTCACCGTTTTCAAATACATCATTCAAAAAATTGGCATCTATACATACTAAAATAACATTTTGTAATTTTGCTTCTTTCAATTTTTCAACTGACCTTACCATCACACTTTGAACTACCTCAATCCCGATATAATTTATTTCAGGATAATTTTTAGCCATATTAATAATGAATTGTCCTTTTCCCATACCTACTTCTATATGAATTGGGTTTGAATTATTAAAAAAAGCTTTCCATTTCCCTTTAAATTCTTGAGGAACTAGTTTTACATACTGTGAATTGTTTTTTAAAATATTTTCCGCGTTAGCGATTTTTCTTAAACGCATATAATCACCTATCTTGTTAAATTATAAATTGCATCTGCATAAATTGCGACCGCCTTAAATAAATCTTCCAATTCAACATATTCATTTGGTTGATGTACTAAGGCTTCCTTATTAGGAAACTCTGGCCCAAACGCCACAGCATTTTTTAAACTTCTTGCATAAGTACCCCCTCCTATTGTAAGAAGCGGTGAAGTAAAATCATTAGTATACTTAATGTATGCTTGATGTAGAGTTTTAACTAAATCACTATTAGGATCAACAAAATGTGGACCTTTATCTCTTGAAACCGCATAATCAAAACCATATTCTCCAGCTATATCGATTAGCTTATTTGTCATTGATTTTGTGTCAGTATTAATTGGATAACGGTAATTTAATACTAAACTAAATACATTATTTTTATAATTTCCAACACCAACATTGCAGGTTAATTCTCCCATTATCTCATTTTCATAATTAACACCAGTTTTTTTCATCCTTGAATCAAAGGTGAAGTATTTACAACAGAATTCGACAAATTTATTGTTTAAATGTTCATTTAAGAATGCAAGCAAAATAAACCCTGCGTTTAAACCATCATCTGGCTCCATAGCGTGTGCATTCTTACCAAATGCTATTAATTGTACTTTCCCATCTTCAAGTGATTTAGTTTCACCTGTGTAATTATTTTTAACTAGATATTGATTAAATGATTCAGTTAATTTGTTGTCAACAATTGCTATTGCTTTATCAGGAACAACATTAGTTCTTTCTCCATATTGTAATTCATATAAACCGTTACCATCACACTTACCTGTAAAAGTACCATCCATAATTCCTTTTTCACCATATATTAATGGGAATGAAGCATCAGGTGCAAATCCAACCTCTGGCATTTTTTCTTTTTCAAAATAGCGTTTAACTCCACGCCATTCTGATTCCTCGTCTAAACCTAAAATTATTCTAATTCGCTTATTAAACTTAACATTCATATCCATTAACATTTTAACAGCATAGTAGGCGGCGATTGTTGGTCCCTTATCATCTAAAGCACCACGCGCATAAATTTTACCATCTTCGATTGTCGCACTAAAAGGAGCAAATCGCCATCCATCACCAGTAGGCACAACATCTAAATGACATAAAATACCTAAGGTTTCAGTTCCTTCTCCTATTTCTAGATGTCCTGAATAATTGTCAACATTTTTTACAACAAAACCATCACGTTTACCTAAATTCAACATATATTCATATGCTTCATGAATTGCGTCACCAAATGGGTGTGTAGCATTTTCAGAAAATTCTGTTAAAACACTCGGTATTTTTAGTAAACCTTGTAAATCTTTAATAAAATCATCTTGATATTTTTTAAAACTTTCGTAATAATTTTTCATTATAATTCCTCCAATTTATAATCATTTACAAATAATAATCTAATTTCTTCCCTCATTTAAATCTTTAAATTCACCTTATTTTAGGTTTTCATCTAATACCAGTTTTCCAATATCCATTTTTTAGATAAGTTACTTTCTTCCCCTATTTTTGAAACATCCGCTTAACTTGATGAAATTTACCTTCGCAAATATAAACTCATGCTTTATCTTTAGCGATAATTTCAAGCAATGCCTTTTTAGTTGTATATAATTGATTATTCCCGTCATAAATTACTAAACCAAATTTAAAGAAGTTTATATCCTCAACTTCTAAAACTCCACTCACTTCAACATAATATTTCTTGTAATTTTTTTTAGGGTGCAAAAATTGATTAACGAACAATCCATCATTAGTTAAAATAATTAACCCTTCAGTATCGATATCAAATCTACCACAAGGAAAAAGATTGTAAAGAAGTAAGTGCTCATTTAACAATTCTATTACTGTTTTATGTAAATTATCTGAAGTTGAGAAATATAACCACAGATTTTATTAATCATCAAATATATAAATTCTTTATATTCAATAACTTCATTATATATAGAAATAACATCCTTATTAGGGTCAACATGAATACTTCCATCTTTTACAACTTTATTATTTACTAAAACAAATTTTTGTTTAATTATCTTTTTAAATTCCCTTCTAATCCGTATTTTAAATTAGCTAAGAGTTTCTCTAAGGGCATAACTTTACTCCCATTATTTTCCCTATTCATTAAAATATTATATCATAAATTCAATATTCAAAGAAGTTTTATAGGCACATAATTATAATTAAAACATACTATACTATTGAAATACATGTTAAAGGAGTGAAATAATGTATCCACAACAACAATTTGAAGGAGATAACTTCATGGGTAGACCTCCATATGGACAAGAAATGTATCAACAAGGTGGAATGTTTCCGCCACAACAAAGTTTTCCTGGACCTGGCCAACCACAAAGTCAATTCCCACAAACTCCAGGTTTTGGTATTGGCGAACCATCATATAATGTAGAAGCAAGATTAGATCGAATTGAACGTGAAATAATAGAAATAAATCGCCGTTTAAACACATTATCACGACATATTCGTCGAATTGAAAATGTCTTAAATATAAGACAAGATTAAAACCAACAAAAGTCTTGTATGAAAATATAAGGCTTTTTTTACTTCTTCCTTTTACTAGTATTACCAATTTATAAATTATCAAAAAGAGTTACCCTTAATTTCATAATTATGGATAGCTCAATTTATAAAAAATCAGTTTGTAACTGTATTCATAACAGCTGTTTCAGTCAACGCCTGAATTTCATCAGCTACATCATATACAGAGACATTATCTGTTAAATGTTTTATATAAGGTGGCAAAATCTTAATTGTTACCTTTCCTTTTTTTAATTTACCAATAACCTCATGTGCTGAATATGATTTGTCAGTTCCAATTATCGCCATTGGAATTATTGGCACCTGCGCTTTTATCGCAATTTTAAGACCTCCTGAATTATATTTTCCAACCTTTTTTTCTGTAATAAACTTAGTTATTTCTCCTTCGGGAAAGATTACTAATGAATGTCCTTTCTTAACGTTTTCTATTGCTTTATTTATTCCTTTAATACCTTCTCGAGGATTCAATCTATCAACAAAAACACTTCCAAAAGACTTAAACCAAGGTGCTACAACTGGGATTCTATCAAACCATAGATCCCCAGCAATTACTGCTCCTAGTTGTCTTTGCACTGCGAAACTTACAAAATAGGGATCAATCATACTTGGATGATTTGCGGTATATAAGACTGCTCCTTCAGTTAAATGTTCTCTACCTTCAACTGTAACTTTAATACCCGTTTTCTTAACAATTATATTACAAACTTTACCTATATGTTTATAACGTTCTTCAATACTATATTTTTCAGGATGTTTATATCTTTTTCTAATAGGTATGATATGAAACAAAACATATAAAATAACATTAAAATATACCCATAAGATTCTCACAAAATATTTCCTCCAATCATTTAGGTTTACTTATGACTATTTTTATTTTCTAACAGTTGTGTCTAAATAATTCAATTCTAGTTATAATGAAATCCTTAATTTTATTATAAACTAAAGATTTTATACTTTCTATACTTTGATTTAAAATTCGTCATTTTTCCTACCACTACCTCTAATAAACTTACCCATTTATGATACTGCCTTCACAATTATTATTGAATTCAAGGCTAATTTTACAATTTCAAATGAATAATGTAATAGTCATAAAAAAGACATATGAACTAAATCCATATGTCTTTTAAAACTAATCTTTTATGACACTATTACAACGCTCACATAATTCATCTTCATTAATTGTTTCAACTACTTGCCAACATCTTGCACAAGTATGTCCTTTTGCGTTTTCAACTAAAACTGACATATTTTCAAATTTTATAGCATTATCAGGAGCTATACCTTCGCTTATTTCAAATTGTGATACGATAAAGATTTGCTGTAAGTTTGCATCAATTGTTTTTAAATATTTTAAAGTAAGTTCATTTGGAAAAATAGTTAATTTCGCATTAAATGATTTACCAATTATTTTATCATTTCTAGCAGTTTCTAATGCTTTTAATACTTCATCTCTTAAATCAAGAAATTTCTCATATTTTGTTTTTATTTCCACAGCATCATTATAACCAGTTACTCTAGGCATATCCGTTAAGTGAATAGATTCTTCAGTTTTATTGTTTAAGTGAGAATATGCTTCATCTGCTGTATGAGGAATAATCGGTGCTAAAAGTTTAATTAGCCGTATAAAATTTTCATATAGTACAGTTTGAATAGAGCGACGTGATACAGAATTTTCTTTTTCTATATACAGTACATCTTTTGTAAAATCGAGATAAAAGGATGATAAAAATTGTGAAATATAATTATTAATATAACGATACACAACATCAAATTGAAACTCATCATAAGCTGTTAAAACTTTTTCAGTTAACTCATCTAATTTTACAAGTACAAAACGATCGACTTCATTCATTTCTTGATAATCTACACTATTTTTCAATACATCAAAATCTGTTAAGTTTCCTAACAAGAAACGGAATGTATTACGAATTTTACGATAAGATTCACTAACTTGCTTCATTAAATCGTTTGAAATTCTAACATCTGCTTGATAATCGACACTAGCTACCCAAAGCCGTAATATATCAGTACCTGACTGTTTCATTATTTTTAATGGATCAATAACATTTCCTAAAGATTTGCTCATCTTACGACCATTACCATCTAGTACGAAACCATGAGTTACCACGTTTTTGTATGGAGCAATATCTTTCATTGCTACACCTGTAGATAATGAAGAATTGAACCAACCACGATATTGGTCACTACCTTCTAAATATAAATCAGCAGGATAAGGTAAATTCCTCTCAACTAGTACTGAATGATGACTACTTCCTGAATCAAACCAGACATCCATAATATCAGTTTCTTTTCTAAATTTGTTGTTTGGACTACCTGGATGAGTAAAGCCTGCAGGTAGTAAAGCGTCTGCATTCCATTCAAACCAAATATTAGATCCATGTTCTTTAAACAAATCAGAAATATGGTTAATTACTTTTTCATCGAGAATTTCTTCACCATTTTCCGCATAAAACACTGGAATTGGAATTCCCCATAGACGTTGACGAGAAATACACCAGTCTTTACGGTCTTTAATCATATTTCCTAATCGAGTATCTCCCCATTTAGGATACCAATTTATATTATTAATTTCTGATAACATTCTTTCTTTTAAGCCATCAATTGAAGCAAACCATTGTGGTGTGACACGGAAAATAATTGGTTTTTTTGTGCGCCAATCATGAGGATAAGAGTGGGTAATAAAAGAAAGTTTTAATAAAGCACCTTTTTCTTCTAACATTTCACCAACAGCTTTATTCGCTTTATCAACGTGAAGTCCTTCAAAATAGATTGTGTCTTTAGTTAATTTTCCTTGCTCATCAGCGATACACAATGCCTCTAAGCCATATTTTTTCCCAATAATGAAATCGTCTTCACCGTGACCTGGTGCTGTATGAACACAACCTGTAGCTTCAGCGGTAACGTGTTCACCTAATACAACAAGAGATTCTCTATCATATAATGGGTGAATACATTTTATAAATTCTAGCTTATTGCCCTTAATAACTTTAGTGACTTCAACATTTTCCCACTTTAATTCTTCTGTTAATTTACTCACCAAGTCATTAGCTACAACGTATTTACCTTTATTAGTATTTACTACTGCGTACTCTAAATCTGGATGAACTGATATTGCTAGATTACCTGGAATCGTCCAAGGTGTTGTTGTCCAAATTATGAATTTTTCATCTCCATTAAGTACATCTTTAGGGTCAACAACATTAAAAGCAACATAAATCGAAGGCGATTTTTTATCATGATACTCAATTTCAGCTTCAGCTAGAGCTGACTCACTTGACCATGACCAATAAACAGGACGAACTCCTTTATATATTAAGCCACGAGAGACCATTTTAGCAAATACCTTTAATTGCCTTGCTTCATATTCTTTTTGATAAGTAATATACGGATGATCCCAATCACCCATGACACCTAAACGTTTGAACTGTTCTTTTTGATTTGCTACTTGTTTTTTCGCATATTCAAGACATTTTTCCCTATATGCTGCTGGTGATAAAGTCTTTCTATCTACACCAAGCTTTGCGATTGCTGTTTCTATTGGTAATCCATGTGTATCCCAACCTGGAATATAAGGTGATCTAAAGCCAGACATGTTTTTATAACGAACAACAAAATCCTTTAAAATTTTATTTAAGGCATGGCCAATATGAATGTTCCCATTTGCATAAGGCGGACCATCATGTAATAAATAATATTCCTTTAATTCATTTTTTCTCATTATTTTTTCATATAAATTCATTTCGGCCCATTTTTCTTGAATAACTGGTTCTTTTTTAGGCAAATTACCTCTCATTTCAAATGCAGTTTTCGGCATCAATAATGTATCTTTATAATCTTTTGTCATAAAATTTCCTCCTTTTAATTAAATAAAAAAAACGCCCTTACAAAGGACGATAAAATACCGTGGTACCACCTTAATTTGTATATAAATATACCTCAAAAACCTTTAACGCGGGTTATCGTCATGCTTACTATAATATTTCAGCATGCGGCTCCAAGGTGATATTCCTTTATAGACTTATATGAGACTTGCACCAACTCTCACTCGCTTAAATAAGATATCTAAAAAGTACTGTCCAATTCATCGCCTAATTTTATTATTATTATAACACACTCTTTACTTGTGTCAATTAAATTATTAATGATTTTTATATTGATTAATGACTTCAAGAAAACTTAAATTTTTTTTGGGTTTTGCTCTTTCTTCTACAATTTCTGGCAAATTTACCACTTGTTCTATTTCTTCTTCTATTTGGGTAATTTCACCATTTTCGACGTTATTATTATCAATAGTTATTTTATTATCAAAAAAAATATTATTTACATCATCAAATTCAGTTAATTGTGATTTGTCTTTTACTTCTTTTGTAATTTTAATATATTTTGGATCGTTAATTAACGCAGCTATGTTATTATCGCATATTTGTTGCAATTGATTATCAGTTTCAAAAAATTGGAGTAACTCCTGAAAATCTTGATTGTCAGATCGAATTATATAATAATTACTATCAGAAAAACGGAAAATCGCTTTTCTAAATACTGTTAAAATATGCGAGCGATAAAGTTGTGATTCCTTATCTTTTTCTCTTAATTCATCGATAGCTAAACTTATTTGATTAAAAGCAGCTTCCTTCATTTCTTCAAGTTTAATCTCAGTATCAGTTACCAGTATTTTGGCACTTTCTTCTGCTTCAGAGGTAATAACATTAGCTTCTTCACGTGCTTTTTCAATTATATTATTGGCTTCAATTTGGTTACTAAGAGTTTTTTCATCTGATAAGTTATCTATTTCTGTTTTATTGTTTTTTAATTCAGAAATTTTTGTTTCAAGTAAATCATTCTCATTTTTTATTTTTACATGCTTCTCATCGATATCAATTAATAAATCAAGTAATTTTGTCATTACTATTTTTGTTTCTTGAGCTGTATAATTTTCAATATTTGGTAATATTTGTTCTCGCAAAGTCTTAAAATCCATAAATATCCCTCCGAAAAAGCTAAGTAATAGGCATTTTTATCTCTAAAACGATTTTATTTGTTTTTGTATTCCTTAATAAGTTAGAAATAATAAATCGACCTTTTTTTCTAACTGAGATAATATCATTTACTTCACATTTTAATGCTGGATTAGTAACTACTTGATCATTTTTATAAACAAATTTTGATAATACATTTGCTTTAGCACTATCTCTAGATAAATTATATACATGACTAATCAAATTATCAATACGCATTGAAGAAATAATAATTTCTTTATATTTATAATTGACGCTTGCAATAAAATCTTTGTCATTTTTCTCAATGACAATTGGAACTCTATTTATCACTTTAAATTCATTAACTAAAATTGATTCTATATCTTTTGTTACAAAAAAGTAACAACAATCATCAATAAATACAATATCACCAAATAGTGATCGATCCAGTTTTAAACTCATTAATGTGCCTAAGACAGATTGATGGGTTAATTTTAAGTAACGTTTATTATATTTAATATTATAACAAGTTATATTAAATTCAGGTATAATTGTAAATGTTTTAGGATATAGTAATGCTTTTTTCCTTTCAGCAAACTCATATCCTCCATAAAATGAAACTTGTATTAAACTAAATTTTGAACATTCAATTAGTATACTCTGTTCTCTCAGAGTTAAAAATTTTGTAAGAATAACTTTTTCGTTTTTTTCTACCTTTTTAATCTGTTCCTTAATCTTAGCATAAAATTCTTTTTCTTCTGTTAATATGTTTAACATCTATTATCAACTTAAATAAAGAATAATTATTATTTTATATATTAATTGTAAAAACAAGATAGCGAGCATAGGTGCAAAGCTAATGCCAGAAAATTGTGCAAATCTAAACACATTTAGTAAAGGATCACAAATTCGCTCTAATAGCCGGTAAAAACCAGAGCTTCTTGCTTCTGGAAAATAACCAACTAAAATATACGCTATTAATATATAAGTATAGGCATTAATTAAGTACCCTAATGCATTTATTATTTCATACATATAAACCAACTCCTAGTCTATTTATTTGTCCAAAAACGAAACACTTTTTTTGATAATTTTTCTACATCGCCTTCTAATGCATATATTGCTCCTAAAACAAAATCAGAAATTCTTTTACAAGTATCAATATCAACATCTTCCATATCAACTGTTACGATATTACCGATTTCAATTTGTTCAACAACTTCACAAGCATCACCAAAAGTTTTTGGATAAAGGGTGATTTCCTTTGGTGTTACTGCTGTTCCTATTTTTACATCACTATCGATAAAATCCTCAGTCTCTTCAAATTCTTCATATGTTAATATATCATCAACATCCTCTTCAAAACCTAAAAATTTCTTAAAGATTTTTTTAAAACCAGCCATAAAATTCCTCCAATTACTTAAATAACCTTGACCCTATTCTAACTAATGTTGCACCTTCTATAATTGCTTCTTTAAAGTCATTACTCATTCCCATTGATAAATAACTGCATGGGGCATAATCGAGATTTATTGAAATAATTTCTTCTTGAATCATTTTTAATCTTCTAAAATTTCCTTTAATAGACTCAAAATCTTGGGTATTTTCAGCCATAGTCATAAGACCAATAATGCGGATTGATTTATAGTTTTTTAAAGAATTAATAAATGGAATAACTTCACTTTCGCTTAGTCCATGTTTGCTACTTTCACCAGAACAATTAACTTCAACAAAACAATCAAGTGGATTCTCGCGATACTTCTCAATTTCTCTAGCTAAAGATTCTCTATCTAAAGAATGTAGATAGTCAATTTTATTAATTATTTTTTTTACTTTATTTGTTTGTAAACTACCAATAAAGTGCCAAACGATTGATTCATCCTTCAACTGCTCATACTTTTGCAAAAAAGAATCAACACGATTTTCGCCGAGATTATTAATGCCGCAACTAATTATCTCTCTCATTTCGTTAACTCCAACATATTTCGTTGCAGCACAAATAATTATATCCTTTTTAATATTGTTTTCAAGTTTAAGCTTTTCAATTTCAGTTCGTAAATTTTCGACATTTTCTTTAATATTCATGGAAACCTCGTAAGATATATTTTTCTATATTATAACATAAAATCCATATTTTACTAATACTATCTCAAATTTTTAACAGGATAATTTACAATTATAACATTTTCTCCAATTTTAACTATTTGGTCCCATGGTATTCGAATACATTCACGTTTACTAAAAAAATTACCTAGTCCCAAACGTGCTTGAATAAATATCGCAAATATTTGACCACTATTTGGTTCTATCTCTAAATCAACTATAAAACCAATAATAACCCCATCAACAACATTAATAACTTCTTTTAACTCCATTTCACTTAATAACATATCTTACACCTCCTATTAACTATTAATATTATATGCAAAAACTGGTAATAAAAAACGAGCAATAAGTAAATAAGGCCAACAACTTAATGCTCGATATTATTAATATAATTTAATCTAGGTAATCATGCATCTGCTTTAAAGCATTTTTTTCTAAACGTGATACTTGAGCTTGGGAAATTCCAATTTCCTCAGCTATCTCCATTTGTGTCTTACCCATAAAGTATCTTTCGTATATTATTCGCTTTTCCCGCTTTTCCAACATTTTTAAACCTGTTTCAATCATTAAGTTTTTACTCCATGTTTCAAAGTCATCAGCTTCATCTTGAATCTGGTCAATTAAATGAATAGTATCCCCGCCGTCACTGTATATAGGAGTATAAATGGATATTGGATCTTGTATTGCTTCAAGGGATATAATTACATCTATTGGGTCAACTCCGAGAATTTCAGCCACCTCTTCTTCCGACGGCTCTTTATGATGTTCAAGTGTATAACTATCTCTTACTTGTAATACTTTATATGCAATATCTTTTAATGATCTTGATACTCTAATTGAACTATTATCTCTTAAATATCTTCTAATTTCACCAATTATCATCGGAACAGCGTATGTAGAAAACTTTACTTCATGATTAAGATCAAAATTATCAATGGCCTTTATTAATCCTAAACAACCAACTTGGAAAAGATCATCCATATTTTCTCCTCGTTGATTAAATCTTTTTAGAACACTTAATACTAATCTTAAGTTGCCAAAAATCAATTTATCACGCGCGGCTTTATTTCCAGCTTGGTATTTTTTAAACAATTCCACCATTTCACCATTTTTTAAGACTTTAATTTTACTTGTATCCAAGCCGTTTATGTCTACCTTATACTTGCTCATATCAAAAGCCTCCTTCTCACATAAAGTTTGGCTTTTTTTTACGAGATGTATGCATAATGTTGGATAAAATTAGAACATTAATTAATACCTTTTTTGATTTGTTGTTTCATTTTGTCGATAATTTTCTTTTCTAATCGAGAAATGTATGACTGTGATATTCCCATCATTTCAGCTACTTCTTTCTGGGTTAATTCCTCTTGCCCGAATAATCCGAACCTTAAAACTATAATATCTTTTTCACGTTTATTTAATTTATTAACTGCTTGATATAATATTTGTTTTTCTTCGTTACTTTCCAAATCTTTCATAATAATGTTACTTTCTGTTCCTAAGATATCAGAAAGTAGTAATTCATTACCATCCCAATCAACGTTAAGCGGTTCATCAAAAGAGACTTCCGTGCGCATTCTTCCATTTTTTCTTAAAAACATTAAGATTTCATTTTCAATACACCTAGAAGCATAAGTTGCTAATTTAATATTTTTGTCTTTTTTATAGGTCATTACGCTTTTGATTAAGCCTATTGAACCAATGCTTATTAAATCTTCTATATAAACGCCAGAATTTTCAAATTTTTTCGCTATATATACTACTAAACGAAGATTATGCTCAATTAATTTATCTCTTGCGATCATATCTCCATTATAAAAGGAATCAATATAAAACATCTCCTTTTCAGATGTTAATGGTTCTGGTAAAACCTCACTACTATTAACAAAAAAGACAAAACATTCCTTGAAAAACCTCTCAATTAGCTTCAAAAATTTTTTTAGCACACAATCCACCTCCCATTCTAAACAAGAATTTTTGAATTCAAAATTACATTAAATGACTTCCCTTTAATACTTTGAGATAAGGATACATATACTTCCTTTTTGCATAACTCATTATTTATAATTAACCCAAAAAAATCAGGTTTAAAAGCTAAGATTAAATTTTTACTACTAATGGTGTCTGTACTTATATAAGTAAATTGAATATTATTTTTCATTAAAAATTGTTCATTAATATCGTCTTTTAGTAAATTTTTTTCAATAAAAACGACCGGGAGATTATCTCCATAGGTTGTAACAGTATTACCAGTGTCAATTAATCCTTTAAGTTTATATTTAGTGTTTAAGAAACTAATGACTACATCCAAACATCTATAATCGATGTTTGCATGATTTTCTTCTATTACTTTATAAATATATGTTAATAGTAACGAAAATAGAAATGAAAAAATTAATAAATACCAAGTTGTTAAAATATTTAAATTAACAAACAATATATTACTAGAAAATCGAAAATCATAACTTATTATTATTCCTGCTGTTACATAATTAAGTAAATAAAATAGACATATATTTTTAAGATATTTTTTTACTGTTTTAAACTGAAAAGCAATTAATATTATAATAAGGCTATATACAATACGTAAAACAATAAATAAGAACTTAATTTGGATATAAAAAAGAATTAGTCCTGATGCAGCAAATATTGCAGCTAGAAATATGCGAAAATACTTAATTCTCTCACCAGATATTAAACCCGTGTAAGTTATTAAACAATAATCTAGCAGAAAATTAGCTAAAATAATAAGGTCAAGATAAATAATCATTTAATCCCCCTAGAGTTGATTATCCATATACTATCATTTTAATTCTGTGAATTTTCAATAAAAATGTCAGTTAAAGTTTTTTTTGTAAGAATTAAAAATTTCCGTTAGTTTTTTAATGTTTATAATAAAAAGTAAAATAAGAAAAAGTAAAAATACAGGAATAAATACATGCGCTTCAACGTAGATAAGAAAATCAAAAATACCATGCATTACAATAGGTGCAACTAAAGATAATACAAAATAATATTGTGTTTTAATTTTATGAATAGTGAATTTAGCCATTGAAAGATAATAACCCATAGTTATCGCAAATATTATGTGTCCTGGCACACTTATTACAGCTCGAGGAAATTCTATAGTATAACTTTGAATTTTGAAAGCTATGTACATTATGTTTTCTGCTGTAGCAAATCCGAGAGCAGTGACAACAGCTAAAATTATACCATCACATTTTTTGTTGAAATATTTACTTTTATAAGCTAAAGACACGATCACATAACGTTTAAAAAATTCCTCAGTAAATCCTGCAACAATAAGTGCTTTGTATAATTGCGATATATATTGAGGAAAAAAATCGAAACTCATTAAAATTTTTTCAAAATACACTACCGGAATAGCAACTAAAAATCCATAAACTAGCACCTTTAGCAATAGATAAAATCTTTTTTTAACATCTTTAATTAAATAATATATTAATATACTTAAAGCAATACCTGGGGTAATTACGATAATAAATAAGTTTAAAAAATTAGTCATCCATATCCTCCTAATGTCATTAATATTGTTTGTAGGTTAATATAAAATATAAATAATTTTATGATATAAACACATAATAGAATAGAATAATAAAATGGAGGTTTACTATGTTGGATATAATACCAAATCGAAAAAGAAATAGTAGTTTGTTTAATTTAAATAATTTCTTCTCTGAGTTTTTTCCAGATGAAATCTTCTCAAATAATGACAGAATGATGAAATTAGATATTAAAGAATATTCAACATCTTATGTCTTTGATGTAGAGTTACCTGGAGTAAAAAAAGAAGCAATTGATTTAAGTATTGCCGATGATATATTAACTATTAGTGTTAATATTTCTGAACAAACTAGTGAGGAAGATCCAAAATACATTCGTAAGGAAAGAAAACATGGTTCTTATTCACGTTCATTTTCGATACCAAATATTGATTCAGAAAATATTAAAGCGAATTATGATAATGGGGTCCTATCAGTGACTCTGCCTAAAGCAACACCTCAAACGCTTCCAAAAAGAAATATTAGTATTGAATAAAAATTAGTTCCCTATTACTAAAAACAATAGGGAACTTTTTACTAGACAAATATAAATAACTGCTTTAAGATAAAATGTAGAGTATAGAATAAGTGAGAGGTGAGTAAAATGGAAAATTTTATTTATGATAATCAAACAAAAATTATTTTTGGGAAAGATACTGAATTAAAAATTGGTCAATTAATTAAACCAATTGGTAAAAAGATTCTAGTTCATTATGGTGGAGGAAGCATCAAAAAAAGTGGATTATATGAAAGAATCATCAAATCTTTAGAAAAGGAAAAACTAGAAATATTTGAATTAGGTGGTGTTAAACCTAATCCGAGGCTATCACTAGTCAAAGATGGAATCAATCTTTGCAGAAAAGAAAGTATTGATTTTATATTAGCAGTCGGTGGTGGAAGTGTAATTGATTCAGCAAAAGCTATTGGTATAGGGGCTAAATATGATGGTGATGTTTGGGATTTTTTTGAAGGAAAGACGCAAATAACTGGCACTATTCCTCTTGGAGTAATTTTAACAATTCCAGCTGCAGGTAGTGAATCAAGTACTGGGACTGTTGTGACTAAGGAAGATGGATGGTATAAAAGAAGCGCAGGTAGTCTTCTTATTAGACCAAAGTTTGCAGTTATGAATCCAGAACTAACTTACACTCTTCCAAATTATCAAACAGCTTGTGGTGCAACTGACATGATATCTCACGTTTTAGAACGTTATTTTACAAACGTTCCGAATGTCGAATTTACTGATGAATTATGCGAAGGAACAATCCGGACCATAATTAAGCATAGTAAAATTTTGATGAAAGAACCAAAAAACTACGCGTCTCGTGCAGAAATAATGTGGGCTGGGTCAATCGCACACAATGGACTATTAGGTACAGGAAGAATCGAAGATTGGGCAAGTCATAGTATCGAACACGAACTAAGCGCAGTATATGATATTGCACATGGTGCAGGACTTGCAATAATCTTCCCCAATTGGATGAAATATGTATATAAACATGATATAAATCGTTTCGTGCGATTCGCAAATAAAGTTTTTAATGTTGAAATTGATTTTAAAAATCTAGAAAGAACAGCAAAAGAAGGAATAAAGAAATTAAAACTCTATTTTAATGAAATCGGTCTACCTACCTCATTAAGCGAAGCAAAAATTGATGGTAAACAGTTAGAAGCAATGTCCAAAAAAGCTACGGAAAAAGGAACAGTAGGTAATTTTGTAAAACTTCATGAAGAAGATGTATTAAATATTTATAAATTATCACTATAAATATTTAAAGAATTAATAAATTCAAATTTATTAATTCTTTTTTATTTTTTTACAAATATATATTATATATAAAAGAAATTTGTTATAATTATCAAAGAAGTGTTATATTTGAAACAAATGATATTTTTAGTTATTATTTTTTGTTTTTATAACCTAAGGAATAAGAAGAAAAGGAGAGTTTAATATGCAGGGGTTTATTAAAGAAATAATCTTAAAGAATAAATACAAATTAATCCTAAAAACACCAACTACAAACGACGCTTTAGGCATGGTAGAATACCTTAATATTATCGGTGGAGAAAGTGATAACTTGTTGTTTGGGAAAGGAGAATTTCACCTAACAGTTGAACAAGAAAAAGAATATATAGATAATTTAGGAAATAATAAATACATGATTTTAGGTATTATAAATAATAACATTGTCAGTATAGCACAAATTAGTAGATCTTCTAGAAAAAGAATTGCTCACAATAGTGAAATTGCCTTGTCAGTAAAAAAAGCATATTGGCATATTGGTGTTGGTAGTGCAATGTTAGCAGAACTTATAAGTTTTGCAAAAGATCAAGAAATCATGAATATAAGTCTTGGTGTAAAGAAAAGTAATGTAAACGCGATTAGATTATATGAAAAATTTGACTTCAAGAAGATTGGCGAACATCGAAATTTCTTTAACGCAAATGGTGTTTTTGATGATATAATCCTTATGGATTTAAATTTATAAAAACAAGGAAACTAATTGTTTCCTTGTTTTTTTGGATGTTTTACCGCATTTTTTTCCATTTTATTTAATATTATCTCTTCAATATCAAAATGGTTTTCATCAGCGAATCGAAAACAATAGATTAATACGTCAGCTAATTCATCTTTAATATTTTGAATATTTTTTTCAAAAGCTTCTTCATAATTTTTCCACTGAAAATTTTCTAATAACTCTGCTGCTTCTAAGCAAATTGATAATGCCATATCTTTACCATTATGATATTTTATCCAATTTCTTTCTTCAGAAAAATCATGAATTACTTTCTGAAGTTCTTCTAGTTTATTCATTTATTTCTCCTTAAATATTTATTCTATCTATTATTATATAGTAAAAGAAAACGTAAATCCATAATTCAACAAAAAAAATTCCGCCAAAAAGGTGGAACTTTCTTTCGTGAATATACTTAGCGAGCTTCGACTATTAATTTTATTGCTGTTCGTTCTTCACCGTCAATCATGATGTCAGCAAATGCTGGAACACAAATAAGATCTTTACCCGTTGGAGCAACGTACCCACGTGCGATAGCGATAGCTTTTACAGCTTGATTCAGTGCACCAGCACCTATAGATTGAATTTCAACTACACCACGTTCGCGGAAACAGTTCGCTAAAGCTCCTGCTACAGAGTTTGGATTAGATTTTGATGAAACTTTTAATACATCCATAGTCTATGACCTCCTATAATTTTTATTACACTGAAAGTATATTCAATGCTATATATTATTATGACATACAAGCAATTTTTCCTTAACTTAGTAGTATTATCATAATTTAACCATATTATACAGCGAATTTATAGCGAATTTTGTCGAAAATTTTATTATTTTAAAATTATTATTATATTTTTAATAAATTTACATAATTTTCGATTATATTTATCCTTTCAATTTTAGTAGCTTTTCCAGTTTGGTTGTTTATTATCATTAAAACGGCATTTAGTTGAGAGTCTCCTTCTTCAACAGGTGTAAATCTGATTGGTAAGCCATTTATGAATCGGTTAATGACGCTTTCTTTTTCTACACCAATAACACCATTTAATGGTCCACACATCCCCACATCTGTTATATAGGCGGTTTTATTGGGTAAAATGCGGTTATCAGCAGTAGGGACATGTGTATGTGTACCAATAACGCCACTTGCTCTCCCATCAACGTAATAACCAAATGCAATTTTTTCGCTAGTTGCCTCAGCATGAAAATCGACTATAATAATTGGTGTAATTTTACTCACTTCTTCATAAATTTCATCAAATATCCTAAAAGGACAATTACATGAATTCATAAATGTTCTTCCATTTAAATTAATCACAGCAATTTTCAGATCGTTATAATTATAAATATCATACCCTTTACCAGGAACACTTCTATCCATATTGGCTGGTCTGATTATATTTTTGGCATTATCAATAAAATTAAAAATTTCACGGTTATCAAATGTGTGATTTCCCATAGTAATAACTTGAATTCCCTGTTCTAAAAAAGTTTTATAAATTTGTTCAGTTATCCCTCTTCCATGGGCAGAATTTTCACCATTAGCAATTACGAAATTAATATTATATTCATTTTTTAATTTCATTAAATTTTTTTTGACTATTTCTCTTCCTAGTGATCCGTATATATCACCAATAAATAGAATGTTCATTCTACCATCTTCTTTCTTAAAATTATAAAAATAAAGTGGGGTTTATCCCACTTTACTTAGCAACTTCAACAGCTCTTGTTTCACGAACAACAGTAATCTTTATAGTTCCTGGATAATTTAGTTGCTCTTCAATTTTTTTCTTTACATCTCTTGCTAAACGGTGAATTTCAATGTCATTTATGTTTTCCGGTTTCACTAGTACCCGTACCTCGCGACCTGCTTGAATCGCAAAAGATTTATCGACTCCCTCAAATGAATTAGAGATTTCTTCTAATTTTTCAAGTCGGTTAACATAATTTTCTAAAGATTCACTTCTTGCCCCAGGTCTTGCTGCAGATAAGGCATCAGCGGCTGCAACTAAAGAAGCGATAATCGATTTTGGTTCAACATCACCATGATGAGATGCAATCGCATCTAATACGTCTTTATGTTCTCTGTATTTTTGTATTATTTTTAAACCAATTTCCACATGACTTCCTTCAACCTCATGGTCTACCGCTTTTCCAATATCATGTAACAAACCAGCTCTACGAGCAAGTACCTCATCTTCTCCTATCTCAGCAGCTAACTTACCTGCTATAAATGCTGTTTCAATTGAATGTCTTAATACATTTTGCCCATAACTCGTGCGATAATTTAAGCGACCTAATAATTTTACTAAATCTGGATGTAATCTTCCAATAGTTGTCTCAAAAACGGCTTCTTCCCCAAACTCTCTAATGTGCTCTTCAATATCACGTCTTGATTTCTCAACAACTTCTTCAATACGCGCAGGATGTATTCTACCATCCTGGACTAACGTTTCAAGCGCATTTTTTGCAACTTCACGTCTTATAGGATCAAAACAAGATAAAACGACTGCCTCTGGTGTATCATCAATAATTAAATCAACTCCAGTTAAGGTTTCAATCGTCCTAATATTTCTACCTTCGCGTCCAATAATCCGACCTTTCATATCATCATCAGGTAAACTTACAACTGATACGGTTTTTTCACTTGCCATTTCAGCAGCGTACTTTTGAATGGCTAACGAAATATAGCTTTTGGCTTTTTTATCAGCCTCAAACTTAGCTTTTTCTTCTTCGTCTTTAATATACTGAGCGACCTCTAAAGAAATTTCTTCTTGAACTTTTTTCATCAAGATCTCTTTTGCTTGATTTTTTGTATAACCTGAGATTTCTTGTAATAGTTTATCTTGTTCAAGTAACTTCTCAATAATAGTTTCTTCTTTGCTTTTTAATTCGTAACTTTTGTTTTCAAGTTTTTCTTCTTTAAATGACAATTGTTCTTCACGTCTTGTAATTGTCCTTTGGCGATTATCCAAATTTTCTTCACGACTAGAAACTCTAGTTTCTAGTTCTAATACAATTGTCTTTCTTTCCTTTAATTCACGTTCTGTTTCTAATTTAAGTTTATGATGTTCTTCTTTAATTTCAATTAAAGTCTGACGTTTCTTCGTTTCCGATACTTTAATTGCTTCATCAATAATTTGTTGGGCTTTTTCCTTCGAACGAGCTATTTTATTTTCGTAAACATAACTTCTAATAAAATATCCAATTAACGTTCCAACTATTGCTGCTAACAAAATAGAGATGATAGTTTCAATAAGACTCATAATACACCTCCATCATTTGTTTGAAAGTTAAGCACAGTTGGACAAAATGTATACTCCATACAATAATATCTTACATTTTTTTAAACTTCAAGTCAAGTTAAAAATCTGTTTCTACAAAAAGAAACACAAATTTTTCCAGTTTTTTTAAAAAGATATATATTTATTATGAGTTAAATCGCCCAATTTCAACCAGAAAAGTGAGACCATTTTCTAGATTTGGTCTCAAAATGTTTTATTATTTTTTTGTTTTTGTAAATAGTTTTTTAAACAAATTAAAAAAGATGATTGTAAAAAACAAATATAAAGCTATTAATATTGGTTTTTTAACCATTGTGTTGCGAATAGTAAGCACTAATGCTCCACTTGTTAAAACTAAATAAATAATACCAAGTACTCCTTTAAATAAATGAATTAAATTGTTTTTTCTCTTTTTAAAATATTCAATTATAGTGTCTAATAATGCAGTAATAATAGCAATTGAAAAAACAAAAACTAAACCCCATATTAAATAATTACGATTAATGAAATAATAAATGCCAAAGAGAATTGCCCAGAAAATAAGATTGAAAAAGCAGGTACTAGTAAATAGTTGCGTGTATTTTTTCATTCCTTACTCCTTTTTAGCCTTTTTACATAGTATATCCCTATTTAAGTTAATATATAAAAAAGCCACATTAAAATGTGGCATAAACTATTTAACTTCGCCGAAATCTTCATCAGACGCTAATATAGCAGAATTAATATTCAAATTTTCACGAATCTTTAATTCGATATCTTGGCAAATCAATGGATTATCACGTAAAAACTGTTTAGAATTTTCTCTACCTTGGCCAATTTTCTCATTATTATAAGAGTACCAAGCACCGCTTTTGCCAACTAAATCAAGTTCAACCCCTAAATCTAAAACTTCTCCTTCTTTAGATATACCTTCACCATACATAATATCAACTTCAGCTACTTTAAATGGTGGAGCAACTTTATTTTTAACTACTTTTACTTTTGTCCGGTTTCCAACAATATCAGTTCCTAACTTTAATTGTTCAGCACGACGGATTTCTAAGCGTACAGTCGAATAAAATTTTAACGCTCTCCCACCTGGAGTTGTTTCTGGATTACCAAACATAACTCCAACTTTTTCGCGAATTTGATTTATGAAGATTGCAATACATTTAGACTTACTAATAGCTCCAGCTAATTTTCTCATTGCTTGAGACATCAATCTTGCTTGAAGACCAACATGGCTATCTCCCATCTCGCCTTCAATTTCTGCTTCTGGAACAAGAGCAGCTACTGAATCCACTATTACAATATCTACTGCATTGCTTCTTACTAAAGCTTCAGCAATTTCTAAGCCTTGCTCTCCTGTATCTGGTTGGGATAACAATAGATTTTCAATATCAACGCCTAGTTTTTTAGCATATGCTGGATCTAATGCGTGTTCAGCGTCTATAAAAGCTGCGCTACCACCCATTTTTTGAGCTTCAGCAATAGCGTGTAAGGCAAAAGTTGTTTTCCCTGAACTTTCTGCTCCATATATTTCTATTATTCTTCCACGTGGAAAACCACCTATTCCTAATGCGGAATCCAAAGTTATAGACCCTGATGAAATTGCTTCTACAGCAAAATTAACATCAGCACCTAGTTTCATTATAGCACCTTTACCAAATTGTTTTTCAATTTGTTTTAATGCACTATCTAAAGCTGCTTGGCGATTATTATTACCCATTAATATTTCCTCCTAATTATAAGGTCATCTATTTATACGATATCTAATTTCTTTTTCATCCTTTATTTTACATTATATTCATTTTTTTAGCAACTATTTTTCAAACATTTGTTCGATTTATTTACTTGCAAAGATAATTTGCGTATTTTTCTTTAAATAATCATAGCCAGAAATAACAGTCAGCAATGTTGCTAATGACATTAAGCTATCTACTACAAGATGTTTCCAATCATAAGCAGTAAACAATGAATAATAGTTTTCAGCTTTTAAATCAAAAACAAATAGAACAATGATTAAAACAATTTGAACAACTGTTTTCGCTTTTCCTAATGGACTTGCCGCAATAACTTTTCCTTCAGAAACAGCCAGTAATCGTATTCCAGTCACCATAAACTCGCGGGAAATTATTAAAATTGGAATAAATGCTGGTAATAAGCGTAGTTCAACCGCAATTAAAAGGGCAGAAGTAACTAACAATTTATCAGCTAATGGGTCCATAAATTTCCCGAATGTTGTGATAAGGTTATGCTTTCTTGCGATTTTTCCATCTAATCTATCAGTATAAGCAGCAATAATAAAAACTATTAATCCCAACAGATTCGCTAGTGATATCTCAAAATTTATCATTACTATTTTTTTTGTTAAAGCAGGTATATAAAAAACAACTACAAATAATGGAATCATTGCTATTCTTAATAAAGTTAACTTATTAGGTAAATTCATATATTTCACATCCTTAATTTATATCATTATCAATTATAACACAAAATATCATGTTTCAACATAGCTTATTTATTTTTTTGAAACATGATTACTTTCCTTTATATAAAAGCGCCATAAACGGTCCTTATCCTCTTGTGCATAATCAATGTTTATCCTTTTAGTACTAATGATTTCAGTTATTTTATAATCATCTTCCTCAAGATATAACTGCTTACTTGTTACTAAATCTAATGTATTAAAACTTTTATCAATACCTAAATACTTGCATAACTTCCCTGGGTCATTTGTTGTTAAATTCTCACCACTAAAAAGAATCGGTTCTACTGCCCTAATTAGTACAGCTTCTGGTATGTCTTTTATATTAGCAGTAATATTTAACATAAAATGCATTCCATATATTAAATAAATATAGACATGTCCCCCTGGTAAATACAAAGCCTTAGTTCTATTAGTTCGTCTATAATTATAATGACAAGATCTATCAAATGCTCCACCATAAGCTTAGTTTCAACAATACGATATTTTTTGATGTATTCATCTTTTCTGATGCATATAATTTTACCTAATAAAGTTTACGCTAAAATATAAGCTTCTTATTCAAAAAACACTCTTTTAAGCCGCATAAAAATTCTCCTTATAAAAAAAACTCCCTTAAAAGAGAGTAATACTCATTTCAAATGAGTATATACATTATGCATGTATAGTATTCATGTAAGCCATGTTCTGTACCTTTGTACTAAAACGGATGCCTCCTTGTACTCCGGCGGTAATCATTTATCTACAGAAATCTGTCTCTTGTTTAAGTTCATTTCCTCAACAAAAGTTCCCCTACCAAAATTTGGGTTTCTCGCTCGTGGGGTTTACCAACGTTCCACACTATAAATTTCTTTTTAGTTTCGTCTCTGTGGCACTTTTATAGGTATTCATACCATACTTAAAAAAGGTTAGATATTTTCCCAGCCGTAAGCATTACTGCTTCCCTAACTTATTGTTTCATTAGGCGCGATCACTACAAGCATCTCAGCCTGTGCGAGCATGGACTTTCCTCATTAAAGCAAGCTTTAATGCGATTACCCGAATACTACATTAATATATTATACTATAATTTTTAAATTAGTCAATAAAACTTAATTAATATCATTATGTAATTATATCCAAAAAAAAGTTTTTGTATTATATAGATATTTTCTTACTATTTTAGAATTTTATTAAAAAATAATTTGATTTCAATAGACAAATACTAAAAAAGAAATATCGCAATTGAAAAAAACAATTTTTTTTATGAAAACTAACCTTTTTCCGATAAAATTTGCTAATATAAAATAGGTGGTGATTTATATGAGTATCAATTATCCAATTAAAAAAAGCACTGTTTTAAATCGAGATACAATCTATTCTCATCGAGGTATTAATCTCGAAAAAGAATTAAATGAATCGAATCAATATTATAAAACACATCAAATTGCTTTAATTTATAAAAAACCGACACCAATTCAAATTGTTAAGGTCGATTATCCAAAAAGACAAAAAGCTGTTATAAAAGAAGCTTACTTCCAGTCTCCTTCAACTACTGATTATAATGGGATTTATAAAGGAAAATATATTGATTTTGAAGCAAAAGAAATTACGAGTAAAACAGCATTTCCACTTCAAAATATACATGCACATCAAATAGATCATATTAGAGGTGTAATTGAATTAGGAGGAATTGCCTTCATAATTGTCAAATTTACAAATTTAAATAAAGTTTTTTTATTAGATGGCATGGACACTGTTAAGGCATATGAGAATTTTAAGAAGGATGGTCCAAAATCCTTAAGTATGAAATTTTTTATGGAAAAAGGGCATGAAATTAATGAAAAGTGTATATATACTATTGACTATTTAAAAGTAGTCGATAAAGTATATTTATAAAATGTCTAAAAAAACAATTTTTGAAGTTTTAAAAACTTTTGCGGTATTTGTAGTATTGATCCTTAGTTTTATATTTGGTTATACATACTATAAAGTTAGCGGTATTATAAATGAACTCCCCTATTTAGATATAAATAAAATACATGTTAATGAGTCAACTAAGGTTTTTGATAAAAACCAGGTTTTGATGGTAGAATTAGGAGTTGAAAAACGCGATATTGTTAAATATGAAAACATATCTCATGAAATGGTCAATGCTTTAATTTCAATTGAAGACATGCGTTTTTATGACCATGATGGGATTGATTACAAACGAATATTTGGCGCAATCGTTGAAAATATTAAATCTATTAGTTACAGTGAAGGTGCCAGTACTTTAACACAACAACTTGTAAAATTATCATATTTGACTAACGATAAAACATTAGAGCGAAAAATAAAAGAAATGTTTATTAGCCTCGAGTTAGAAAAACAAATTTCTAAAGAGATAATTATTGAAGCATATTTAAACAGAGTTCTTTTTGGCGGAAGAATATATGGAATTGAAAAAGCTAGTAAATATTACTTTAATAAATCAGCAAAAGCATTGAATTATGAAGAATCAGCGCTTCTAGCAGGAATTATTCAAAGCCCTAATAGATACAATCCTTATGTTAATCCTGAAGAAACTAAATCAAGACAAATTTTAGTCTTGAAGGCTTTATATAATCAACAATTTATTTCTAAAATTGATTTAGATAACGCCATAAATAAGCCAATTGAAGAGTTAATAGTCGAACAATTGGAAAGTAATGAACATGAAAAATATTATGAATACATTGACCTAGTAATATATGAGATTCAAAATAAGTATAATTTAAATCCTTTTAACGAAAGTTTGCGAATTTACACTCATTTAGACACTAGCATTCAAGACTATATATACGAAATCGAAAATGATGATAATCTTCATCCAAATGATAGAACCCAAACTGGTATTGTTGTTTTAGAAACAAAAACGGGCATAATTAGAGGAATCGGTGGTGGTAGAGGACACGAAGGTTCTATGTCCTTTAATTTCGCTACAGACGCCAAAAGACAACCTGGGTCAACAATTAAACCAATCCTTGATTATGGTCCTGCAATCGAATATTTAAAATACTCACCCGCCCAACCTTTTTTAGATGAAGAAATTTATTTTAATACATATGGTAGCCGTTTTGTTCCAATTGAAAATTATGACAATAAATATAAAGGCTATTTAACAATGCGGGATGCGATTATTGATTCAAGAAATGTAACTGCAGTTAAAGCTTTCAGAGAAGTTGGTGCGGAAAGAGCATATCAATTTGCTAACCGTTTAGGAATTAAAACTGATGAACGTATAACTGAAGCCCATGCAATTGGTGGTTATCAATATGGTTTTACTGTTATGCAAATGGCAGCTGCTTATGCACCATTTGGTAATGGTGGCTATTATCATGAGCCAACTACAATTGATTTTATTCAAAAAAATGGTGAAAAGTTAAAAGTGGAACCAATTACAAGGCAAGCTATGCGAAAAGATACCGCATATTTAATGACAGACATATTACGGGATAATATGGTTTCAGGAACAGCTATACGAGCAAATGTATCTGATCTCATTATAGCCGGAAAAACAGGTCAAACAAATTATAATGAATTCACTAGAAAGAAATTTGGTTTTCCAAGTAATAGTGTAAGAGATTCTTGGTTTATTGGTTACACAACTAAATACACAACAGCTGCTTGGTTAGGATATGACAAAATTGAAGAAGACGCTTATTTAACTCCAGCTGAAGCCAAAAAATCTTTAGAAATTTTCAAAAAGACAATGGACATAATTCACAAGGATAGGTTTTCTAGTAAACCCTTTACTAGACCAGACAATATAATTGAAGTAGAAGTAGAAACTAATTCTACACCACTAAACCTACCAAATGAATATACACCTGATATGTATCGAAAAAAAGATTTATTTATTAAAGGAACTGAGCCATCTTCCGTTTCAAGTCGTTTTAATCCTCTAAAAATGCCCAGAAATTTTGTTGTTTACTATGATGGTATTAATGAAAACATAGTTTTTAAATGGGATAAATATAATAACGATTATTCTTTAGCTGACTTTGAAATTATGGAAAGAGTGCATAAAATAAGTAATTATTATGATTATTATAAAAATAAAACGCAAAAAGAGTATTATCAATCTAGTGTCTTTAATCCATCCTATTTAAATGAACAAAGAGTGAAAGCCACTAATTACAACTACTGTAAATCAAGTAGTAAAAAAGCTAATTTATGTCCTATTACAAAGATTCAATCTTTAAATCTTCATTTATCTTTACTCGAAGGGCTTAAAAATTATGAAATTAGTATCTTATTAAATGGGAAAGACATTAATATTTTAAATAATGGAGAAATTAGTGAATTAAGGGGTTATTCTACTTGGAATGGTTACCGAAATGGCATATATAGTAATTTAGGAGCAATTGAATACCGAATAGTTGGTACAAAAGGAACAGAACATACCACATTATATGTAGGTCCATATCAAGAAGAAGTTAAAGTTTATTCTCAAATAGATGATTACATAGAATATGATTCGTTTTCAATTTCAGCTGATTATTCTAAGTATCGCAATAGATTAAAAAGTGATAGTAATATTAGTTTAAATCCATTTTAATTTTGAAATATAAGCTAAAAAAGTCTAGAAATCTATTGTTTTTCTAGACTTTTTTACCATAATATAATTTCATTAACTAATAATAAGGAAATAATTAAGTAAATAATAAGACCTGTATTAATTAACCTAAGTATTTTGCTTATAGATAAGATTTGCTTATAGTAAGAAGTGAAAATCCCCACTCTATGGATAACAGTTCTACCATAATTTTGTATTTTTCTTACTACTAATTTAGAATTATATAGGTTACTAATTTCATATTTTTGCTCCATTTTTTTGTTTTTTGCTAAATTATATAAATGATGCTTTATATTTTTAATATCTGGTCTAAACTTCTTTAACATTCTATCTCTTTCTTTTATTAGAAATCCTTTAGCAGATAGACCAAATTTTAAAACCTTGTCAAAATATACTTTAACAATTATTAAGTACATTGAAATAATAATCGATAAATAAACAATTACTGAAGCAATATTATAATACCTTCGATAAATTAATAGTCGATTAATTTTTGTAAATACAGGTCCAAGATAAGGAATCATTTGCATAACAGAATATTGCCTTAATAGAATCAAAAACAATAGCGCAATCAAAACATAAGTATTAATTCTTTTATTTTTAATTTTTTCAATCCGTTTAACAGGGTTAAAAGACGCTTGAAGAAGAATCCTTTTTAACTGCAAATCAATATTTTTATAATAATCATATTCCCATTTTTTAATAATTTCATCAACAAACTGTTTTCTTTGAAATAGCTTTGTATAAGGATTTCTAACAATATAACTTACAGTTTGAGTACCTTCAAAAAAATCATCATAAGTTATCTCTATATCTTCAATATATTTTTTTCCTAATTTGCTTGAACCAACATATAAGAACGGATTAAGATTATAACTAATCTGATGATATGAATTTTCTATATCTACAAATTCTTTTTGTTTACTTTGTATTATCCGATATTCTTGACTTTTTATCTTTTCAAGTGCAAGTTCATGCATTTTTTTACGAAAGTGAAAAATGTCTAATATTTTAAATTTCATTTTAACCAACTCAATTCGATAATAATTTGCGATTTATTGATTTTAATAACAGCGTATTTTCATAATTAAGTGCTTCTTGAATATCCTTAGAATTTGTTAGTTTTTCTATTAGATCGCCTTCAGCATAATTACTTTCAACAATATATTCTAGGTAAGATTTTTCGTCATTTCTTTCAATTAACAAAGCCTTTAATACTTTGTTAATATCATTACTAGTTCGCTTATATAATTCTTCATTATAAGTAAAGCGGTTAATATGGGTAATAATTTCATCATAAGTTATAATTTTATCAAAAGTATTTATATCCAGCATAAATAAGGCAAAATATATTTGACCAACTTGATAATAAATATCTACATCATCATCATTAAAGTAATCAATGAAACTTAAACTATCTAAAAACAGTAGGTACATGATAGGGTCATTATTCACATTTTCATCAACTACTTTGTTCAAGCCTTCTTCCTTCATAATTGAAAAAACTAATTTGTATTTAAATGAGACCCGATCTAATAAGGGCTCATATAGTTCAATTTGTGGTTTTAAATTAAGTAAATAATCTTCTTGAAAGTGAGAAAATCTTTCTACTTGCTTAATTATTAATGCTTTTTCACTTTCCTTAGCATCAATTTTCTTTATTTCATTAATTAAATTTTCCTTATGAGAGCTAAAATCATTTAAGATCAATTCTAAATTATCATCATTTAATAAATCAAAATTTGATTTTAATTCAATTTGGTAAGAATCCATTAACCAATTTTTCATCACTAAATAAACTTGAGTATTTAACTGCATTTTTTTTAGAACTTCAAGAGTTAATTGGTCATCAGTATTTGCAGCAATTTTTGGATAATTTTCAATAAAACTATTAATCACTTGATCGATTGAATCCATATCTTTAATTTTATTTTCGTAAGCCCAGATAAATATTTGCTCATATTCAGATGCAGTTTTTAATAAATCCTCATTTATTTTTTTTATCTCTAAGTCTTCAAAATCCATTTCTTCAAAATATTTTAAATGTTTAACGTAATAATACAAAAATTCATCCTTTTCATAGTTACCAGATATTTTGTCTTTTTGTTGCAAATACAAATATATTTCATAACTTTCGTTTTCATTTTCTTCCATGAATACATCAACATCACTTAGTAAATCAGTATATTTCTCTAAACTTTTAATATCCATTATTTTTAGTGATCTACTTACTTCATTAAATTTATCTATTGTTGGCTTGGTTTCTTCAAGCAAAATTCCAAAACGAGAAAACTTTGGTGGATGATTTAAAATAAAGCTAGTTAAAATATCGTTATTATTTGTAAAATTCAAAGCATAAAAAGGGATAATAAAAACCGAAATAATTATATACATCCTTATTACAGAAAAGACGCCACCAAATATTGAATTAAACCTACCAAACATATATTCGATCCTCTCATCTAAAACATACTTTCCTAATCGCCATAAAAAGATGGCAAGAAAAAAATATACAACAATATAAACTCCTATTGAAGTTGATAAAGAGGCGATAGAATTACGATAAGGTATATTTGGTAAAATGGTATAGACAAAATTAACAATTGTGTTACTAGAAAATAATAAATTTGTGATATTATCTCCATAAAAATATAATACAAAAAAAGGGATTACTACTTTCAAAACACGAAGTAACTCGATTCCACCGCCACGAATATAACCAGTAATAAAAATCGTTGTAAAAATAGCTACTAATATCAGATCAAAATTGACAGAAATTTGCATTATATCCCTCTTTTCTCATATCAAAATTATATCATAGGCTGTTATTATAATCAATTTGGAAAAACAAATTGTCCATATATACAATTAACGTTATAATAAAAAGAAGGAGGAGATAAATATGTTTTTCGATATGCATTCTGATATTTTATATGACATAGTGATAAAAAAATTAGATAATAAAAAACACATCGTAAAAGATTTTCATTTGCCACAATTACTAAAGGGAAAAATAATAGGGGGTATTTGGAATTATTATAGTGATATAACCCCATTATGCAATTTTGATCAAGCTATAGGTTTAATTTTAGAAGAATTAGAAGATGCGAAAGACTACGTTCATTTAGTACAAAAAAATGATATTATTAGTAATAAGTTAAATATTATCTTAGGTTTAGAAAGTTTAAAACAAGTAAATGGTTTAAATCATTTACGTAATCTATATGATTTGGGTTTCCGGCATGCCATGTTAACCTGGAATGAGCAAAATAAATTTGCGACGGGGGTCTTAGGTAGTGAAAACCGCGGTTTATCTGAATCAGGCATAGAAATTATAGAATTTATGAATAAAAATAACATGATTATTGATGTAAGCCATGCAAATAAGAAGACTTTTTTCGATATCCTAAAAGTATCAAATAAACCCGTTATCGCATCTCATTCAAATGTCTACCAATTATGTAATCATGTTCGTAATTTATCTGAAGAACAAATCATAGAAATAACAAAAAAAAATGGTTTAATAGGATTAACCGCAGTAAAGGGTTTTGTTAATCCTAATGAACCAACAATTAGTAATTTCCTAAACCATCTTGATTATTTAAAGGATTTGAATTTGTTAAATCAAACCGCATTTGGTTTTGATTTCATGGACTATCTTAGTCCAAAAAACGGGAATTTATCTGATTTAGCATCAGCTGAATTTACATATCGATTAGAAGAAGCAATGCTTAATAGAAATTATTCAGTTGAAGAAATAAATAATATCTCTCATAATAATGCTTTAAGAATAATAAAAACATTATTATAATTTTTTAAAATCAGTAATCGAGTCGGTAATCGGTTCAATACGCTATCAAAAAAGAATTATTTAATATAATTTACCCATCGGATGTTAATTTATTTCGGTATTTCACATAAAAAAAGTATTTTTAAATAACAAAAGGAGTTGACAAAAAGAAGCTCTTTCGTTAAAATAAATTATACGTTAAAATAATTTTATTGTTTAATTTATTTTATGGAGGAGTAACTATGGATGAAGTTTTAGAAAACAAAGAAATAACCTTGATTAGCATGTTTAAAATTAAAGCTTATGTAAAATTGTTATTTGCTAGTGTAATTTCAAGATTTGGTGATTCAATAGATATGATCGCTTATAGTTGGATGGTATACCAACTAACTGGTTCGGAATTATTACTTGGAACAATTTTTATGGTTAATGCGATTCCAAATATTATCTTCAGTCCTTTTATTGGAGTATTAGTTGATCATTTTTCCAAACGTAAATTAATCGTTGTTGGTGATATCTTAAGAGGGTTAATCGTCAGTTTAACAGCTGTATTATTTTTCTATAACCTTTTAGAAGTTTACCATTTATTTATTTTTACATTCTGTATTTCTACTGTGGAAACATTTGTTAACCCGTCTAAAACCTCAGTATTTTCTTTAATTTTAAAAGATGACGAATATCTTAAAGGAAGTTCAATTTCTCAATCCGCTAACTCAATAGCTGGACTAATAGGAGCTGGTGTTGCTGGAATCTTAATCGCCACAATTGGAGTGAGTGGAGCTATACTAATAGATGGTGCTACTTTTTTCACATCAAGTATAATTTTTCTTTTCATAAAATTTGAAGATATAAAAGGAGAGAAAAAACTTAATTTACAAAACTATTTAGGAGATTTAAAAGCAGGTTTTATATTTGTGAAAGGGAAAAAAATAATTGTCATTTCAATACTGCTTTTAGCATCACTTAATCTGTTCTTATCACCAATAAGTGTATTAATGCCTGTGTATGTTGAAAAAGTGTTAGAAAAAGGAGCAATTGGATTAAGTATAATCAGTGTTGGCCTATCTATTGGTACAATATTAGGAGGGTTTGTTGTATCTTTACTCGATAAAAAATTGAAAAAAAGCTTTATGATTGTATCAGGAAATGTCTGGTTTGCATTAATGATTATTTTATTAAGTCTACCTGCCTTTCATATAATTACATTTATTGAACCAATATATATATCAACACTAGCATTCTTCTTTATCGGGTTTAGTATGATTTTTATGACTGCACCTTTACAAACCTATTTACTTCAAAACACTCCTAAAGAGATTATCGGTAGAGTATTTGCATTATTATCAATGTTTACATTAAGTACGCTTCCAATAGGTGGTGCTATAACTGGTGTCATTGCTTCACTAGTATCATTAGGAATCCTTTACTTTACATTAGGATGTATCATCTTAATTATTTCATTCTTGCCACTTCTAAACAAGGAGTTTCGAAAAGAATAAAAATGTTGTATAATGTATGTGAGGTGTTAATATGAAAGATCACAAAGTTCTATCTACATTAGAAGAAATTAAAGCTATTTCAGACCCATATCGTTTAAAAATTATTACAACATTTAGACGATTTAAAAGAGCTGCAACAGTTAAAGAAATAGCGGATAAATTAAATGAAACACCCGCTAAAGTGCATTATCATGTAAAAAAATTAGAAAAAGTTAATATTTTAAAACTAGTAGATACTAAAGAAATAAATGGAATAATAGCTAAATACTATAGGCCTACATTTGATAAATTTATTATTAAGCATACTGAAAATGATAAAGAATTATCTAAAATTATGTTGGGAGAAACACAACGAGCAATTTTTAATATCTACGAAGATAGTAAAGAGATTATTTTTAACGAGATCGCAAACGCTGATTTACCTAAAATAACTAATGATGATGACGATGATGTTGTTGAATCTATCTCATCTTCAACAGTTTACTTAACTAAAAAGGATCTTGATGAATTTGCGAAACTAATTCACAAATTTTGTGATAAAGATAAAGAGGATAAAGATACACAGAAATATCATTTTTTTAATGTTTTATTTCCAATAGATGATGACAAATAAAAGGTGAAGAGATTCACTTTTTTACCTCCTACATCTTTTTATAAACTAACTTCCCTTTTATCATTAATATCACCTCTTATTAAGAGTGTCATATTCATGAAAAAATAACTATAATTATTCTTTCTCTTCTATACGAATAAATATAATGATATAATATTAATGACTTACTAGTAGAAAGGGGATGGTCAAATGATTAAATTGCTAGGGTGGTTAGTTAAATAACTAATTTAAGTGGTTATTTAGCATAACCGCAATCAAGTTCCTTAATAAGCTCTAGTATTATCAATAAATTGATAATACTAGAGTCTATTTACATTTATTAGATAGGAGGTGGTTTGATGAAAACGATTATTTTAAATAATAATCATTCTAATATCAAGGAGGTTTTCATCATTGTCATACAAAAATGGGGGAGATATTTTACCACCTAAATTATTACATGAATTGCAAAAACATATTCAAGGTGAGTTAATTTACATCCCTAAAGAAAAAAATTCTAGGGCTGCTTGGGGTGAATATAGTGGCTCTAAAAGATTAATTACTAATCGTAATTTAAACATCTTTAATTCTTATAAACAAGGGAAAAGCATTAAAGATTTGGCATTAAAATACTGTTTAAGTGAAGATAGTATAAAGAAAATTGTTTTGAAGAATAAAAAAATAATAAATGGAAACTAAACTTACAAATAGAAGGTGAACTGATTAAGCCATCAGTTCACTTTTTTATTATTTTTAAATAATGTGAGTTTATAGTAAATTACATTTATATCAATCTGTTATTCATACAAATATGGAGAAATATGATATACTTAAATAGTATTTATAAACTATTTAGTTAAAATAATATTAAAATAAAAGAGATGAGAGTATGGTAAAAACAGTTAGTGAAATTCAAAAAGAAAGAATTAAGGAATTGGAAGAAAAAGCGAAGGTATTATTAGAAAAATGCAATGTTTTAACGCTTGCATCTGTTAATGAGAATGGGTATCCTCGAATATGTGCAATATCAAAAATTAGGTCTAACGGCTTTTTAGAAATCTATTTTATGACATCGAAAAGGTCTCATTTGAACGGAAAAGCAACACACTTTGAAAATAATACAAAGGCTAGTGTTTGCTATTATCTTGACGGAGACAGCGTAACACTTATAGGAAATATTGAAATTATTGAGAATATGGATGAAAAAAGAAAGTTTGAAAATGATTGTGACAAAAATTTTTTCAAAAAAGGAATTCAAGATCCTAAGTGTTATGTGTTAAAATTTAGTACTAATGAAGCAACTTTTTGGATTGAGGGCAAATTTAGAACCTGTAAATATAAAGCTTAAGTTTAAAGTACTGAATTTGTCAAGTAGACAGTGTTAAAAAATAAATATTTAAGTTTTGCTAAGGCTTGATTACGATATTCAATCGGAGTTAAGCCTTTAATTTCACTTGAAATCTTTGACTTCTGTAACAAACAATATAATTGACTATTGCTTTTGTAATACATTTTAGACTTTAACGTACCCCAAAATAATATAAAACCAAAGATATTCATAATATTTTATTACTCATTATTTCTCTTAAAATTTATATTAATCCTTATTATACATAAAAATACCCGGTAAGATAAACTCTTTTTTTAAATTGTCTATCCTACAAGGGTATATTATAGTTTGGGACCCTAAACTGATTTCTTTATTATAATAATTTTTTCCATTAACACTTAGCAACCACTCTTAAAAGTGATGCATCAGCTTTAATCTTTAATGGAAAACAAAAGACTTCACATGTTTTATTTAATAATAAATTTAAATTGCATAAATTTTCAATTATAAAAATATTATTACTAAGTAACATTTTATGAATTGAAAATGGATAATAATCAGGGGATGGTGTGTCAAAACCAACCAATTTTACATTTTTACTAATTAAAAACTCAGCTAAATTAGTTGTGATGACAGGATATTTTAGAAAGTATTCTTTTGCTTTAAAATATTTATCAAAACCAGTATAAAATAAAACTATATCATTATTTTTAATCATTTTTTCATATTCTTCTTTATAATCAATAATGTCTTCACCTAAGACATTTAAAACTATAGCTTTACCGCAAAATTTATCTATTGAATATTGATCTATTGTCATTGTAGATTTTGTCATATGCATAGGAGAATCAAGATGTGTACCTACATGCATACTTGTCTTTAACATAAAATTATTATATTTGTTTTCATCAAAAAATTTATCTTGTTTTAAAATAAAATTATCATCACCAGGAAAAATTGGCATTTCATTTTCCATGACATGTGTTAAATCAATTAAGTTACTCATATCATTACCTAATATGATGTAATATAAAATATTGATAAAACTATTTGTATTGCCAAAACTAAATAAAAACCAAAGTAAACTTTTTTTACATTAGGATTACTAACACTTATTTTATCAATAAAATACATCAAAATTAATATCCCCGGGAATAGCACTGATACTGTTAATTTTCCAGCATAGCGGTCCACTTTCCCTCCACTCCAATGAACTGGAACCTGATTAGGAATTGAGAAATAGGTTATTATCCCTAAAATGATAGATGCAGCTAAGATAATAATAATAACTTTATTCTCTTTAACAAATTTTTTTTTCAACTTTATCACCCTCATACTATTTATATTTAAAATTCTATAATAATTGTATCTAATAATAATGAAATTATCCAGTTAAATTTAATTATTTCTTAAAATTCAATTGTTTTTGCAAACGATCAAAACCTATCACTGTATTTGGAAAAATATTTGTCGCATTTTTTATATAAAGATTAGGATCAAACATCGCCGGACTAAAATGAGTTAATATTAATTCTCGAACATTACCTGCTTTAGCCAGATTTGCTGCTTCACTAAAGGTCATGTGTTTATATTTTATTGCTTTTTCAATATCTGCATTATCACCATAAGAACCCTCACAAATGAATAAATCACTATCCTTTATAAATTGTGATATTGTACTTATTGGTCTTGTATCAGTAATAATACAAATTTTAAGTCCTTTCCTTACTTCTCCTAATACCATATCTGGTGTATATGTTTGCTTTTCAAAATCTATCTTTTCTCCTTTTTGGAGTTTATTAAATAATAATTTAGGTACTTTATTTCTTTCTGCTTTTAAAATATCAAATTTAGGTCTTCTTTTAATTATGAATTGATATCCTAAGCAAATCGTAGAATGGTCCAAGTTTATTGTTTTAATTTCTACTTGTCCAAATGCATAACATCCGGGATTCTCATAGGCTATTAATTCATAAGGTAAATATGGTAATAATACTTTTAATCCTTTTAAAAGTTGATCGAGACCAGTTGGACCAATGATTGTAAGTGAATCTTTGCGACCGCTATTGCCAATTGTTGATAAAAGACCAGGTAAGCCAAATAAATGATCTCCATGAAAATGGGTTAGACAAATTATATCAATTGACTTAAATCCCTACCCAAGTAGTTTCATACTTACTTGACAACCTTCACCACAATCAATTAAGATTTTTTTTCCTGATAATTTATCAAAGTAGAAGTTAGAAACCGCTCAGGAATTGGCATGCTTCCACCGCTACCAAGTAACGCTATATCAATCATATAACTTCAATAGTTGAATTTAACGATACAATTATTTCTTTAGTCTCGTTAAAATATTTCTCATGATTATATAATAACTTATCATCTAATTGTTTAAAAAAATATAATGAAAAAGTTTTATCTACTGGGTCTTTATAACGGTATAGAAGTTTTGCTTTCGGATTAATTAAATCTATATCTAATTGATTTTTTCCGATGGACTTTGTTATATTGATTGAAAAAGCCATCCCTATTAAACGTTCTATACCAACTTGATCGGATAAAAAATTACCCAGTGAATAAACAACAAATGTCTTCTGTTTATCATTTTCAATTACTTCAATCGGTTGTATTACATGTGGATGATGTCCTAGTATCAAATCAACACCTAAAGTTGATAAATATTCTGCCTGTTCATTTTGTAACTTAGAAGGATATTGCTCATATTCATTCCCCCAATGCATTGAAACAATAATAATATCAACCCTATCCTTTACTGATTCGATATCCTTTTTTGCAATTTTAGGTGAATATAAATTAACTAAATATTCTTTACCTTTTGGAACAGGTATTCCATTAGTACCATATGTATAAGCAACAAATGCAAACTTAATATTATTTCTAACAAATACTTTAACTCTGTTTTTTACACTAAAATCTGTTCCTGAATATATTATTTTTTGCTTATTCCAATAATCAAGTGAATTTTTAATTGCTTCTTCGCCCCTATCTAATGAATGATTATTAGCTAGCGATATTAAATTAAAACCACTATCTATAAGCGCATCACCAATTTCATAAGGACTGTTAAAACGAGGATAGCTTGATAGTCCTATTTCACTACCTCCAAGAATTGTTTCCTGATTAACAAAAGCAATATCATGACTTTTAATATATGGTTTAATATCTTGATAAATTAGTTTAAAATCATAAAATCCATCATGATAACTAGAATTATAGATAGAGTCATGAATTAGATTATCACCTACTGCGACTAAAGAGGCTTGATAATTTTCATCATTGCTTACCACCCTTGATGAATCCAATTCAATCTTACTACAGCCAAAAAAACATAAAATAAAAAATAACATTATTTTTTTCATTATATCACCTACTCATTATCTTATTTTATACTCGAAAACAAGATATATTCAAGTTCATTTCATATAATGCTTTATTATGAAAATAATAAAAACGTGAGGTGGAAACATGAAAAAAACCGCAAAAGGACTTTCAGTTTTTAGTTTAACCATGATGGCGTTAGGAAGTGTCATTGGTGGTTCATTCTTTTTAGGTTCAGCAATTTCTTTAAAAAACGCCGGACCTAGTATTGTTTTAGCTTATATCCTAGCAGGAATAATTATTTGTTTTATTTTATTTGCTTTATCAGAATTAACAGTTGCCGACCCTACCCCTGGATCATTTCAAAAATTTGCTAGAAGAGAATTTGGAAAAGGGATGGGATTTATAATTGGTTGGATTTATTGGACCGGTTTAGTTTTAGCTTTAAGTAGTGAAGCTGTTGCTGTATCAACATTTATAAAAATTTGGTTCCCAAATTTAGCGATTCCTATTATTGGTTTAGTTATAATTGTATTAGTCACAATCATTAATTTACTAGGAACAGAAAAATTAAGTTTTCTAGAAAGTTGTTTAGCTGTTATTAAGGTTCTTACGATATTTGGCTTTATCGTTTTTGCTTATTTACTAATTTTTGGAAATCAAATCGATCTAGTAGATATTAAAAACCAAGCCTTTATGCCCAATGGATTTAAAGGTTTATCCGGAAGCATGTTAATTGTAATCTTTACTTATGCTGGTTTTGAAATAATAGGTTTAGCGGCTTCTGAAACAGCAAATCCCAATAAAGTTATTCCCAAAGCAATTTTGTCAACAATAATAATATTGATTAGTTTATATACATTATCATCACTAGCAATTATATTATTAATCCCTACAAATGAAATTACAGCTAATATTTCTCCACTGGTCGCAGCTTTTGATTATCATAATATAACCTGGTTTGGTAAAGTAATAAACTTCATAATGGTAAGCGCCATTTTGTCAACTATGCTTGCCGCTACTTTTAGTTTAGCAAGAATGCTTAGAGCCTTAGCTATTGATGGATTCGCACCATCATTCCTAAAAGACATTGGTGACATCCCCTATCGCGGCATTATTTTTTCTGGAAGTGCGATTTTAGTTTTCTTTAGTTTATCATTTGTATTACCAGAACAAATTTATATTTTCTTAGTTAGCTCAAGTGGTTTTACATTCTTATTTATCTATTTAATTATCTTATTAACTCATAAAAAATTTAGAAAAAAAACTGGCTGCCCACAAAAAGGGAGTTGCCAATTACCATTTTATCCCTATTCATCTTGGATAAGTATTATTGGACTTGTATTATTTATGATTAGTATGCCATTTGTGAAAGGACAAGGTTCAGGTTTATTAGCAGGAGTAACACTTGTTTTATTCTACATTTTCATTTATTTTTTAGTAAGGAAAAAAATATAAAAGCTTCAAAATAGAAGCCTTGATAAAAACTATATTGGAAATAATACACTAACAATACCAATTATAAAACTTATAGTTAAAACACTCATCACTGTGGAAGAAAACACAATTTGTGATGATAAATCTGGTTCAATATCATATTCGATTGCTAATAGGACATTATTAACTGCACTAGGAGCACCAGAAATTATTATAATCACTTGACTAATGACAGGGTCAAGTTTTTCAATTTGAAATAATTTTACTAACAAAAAAGCTAAAAGAGGACTAATTATTAATCTCATAAAATTTGAAAGATATAATTTAGGAACTTTAAACTTAATTTTTGTTTCGGCTAATTGTGCGCCTAGTGTAACTAAAGCAAGTGGTACTAATCCTTTACTTAAGCTATCCAAAGAATTCCATATTGGAGCAATAACTGAAAGATTAAGTGAACGAAATAATATTGCAAATACTACTGCATAGATTATCGGCATTTTTAATGTTTCAATTAATGAGTGAATTACTTGTTTTTCACCTGCATTTGCATTATAAATTCCAAAGGTATTTAATAATATACTTTGAGAAAGCATTATAACTACTTGAACTGATAAAGCAGTTAGAACAATAACTTCGTTATCTTTATACAAAAGTAATAATAACGGAATACAATAATTTCCACTATTAAAAAAGACAACTGAGTTCACAAATGCACTTCTCGTTCTTTTTGGAAACTTAAATATAATACTTACGATATGACTCAGAATTAACAGTATAAAAAATAAAATCAATATAAGAAAAATAATTTTCATAAATATAGAAGCATTTATAGAAGCTTTGAAGATGTTTGTAAATAATAATGCTGGCAAAAAGATATAAAACTGCAACTTTGCAAGTGTACTAGTGTTTAAATGAAATTTCTTTTGCAGTAAAAATCCAACAACGATTTGTAAAAAAATTGGGATAATGACATTAACAATTATTTTAATAAATTCTGACATTTTTCTCTCCGTAATTTCCAAATTTAAAAGTATAAATATATATTTTTAGTAATTAATATAGGCGCTTTTTTCACATATATTTAATTAAAAGTTGCATAATATTAATAAAAGGAGTGATTAAATGGATCAATTATATGAACTTGATATTAAAATATCAGAAAATTTATTTATCCATTACATTCAAAATAGTCACATTGCCAACGTATTTATAAACAACTCAGAAAAAAATTTGTTAACAAAAAGTGCTGAAACCATGTCTTTTAAAGGTTTGTTAAATCTAATCGCCTTTTATACCCAATCGAGTAATTATGCCATTGCAGAGGACGGAACAATTTTATATTCAAATATCATTGATATAGGCGATGATATGTATCTACAATTAGAAGACAGTTTAGAATATTTTGACGAGTTAATTGGTGATGTATTAAGAGATTATGATAATGGTTATCAAATAACATTATATTCAAAAACTAATCAATATGAAAACGACATCGAAATTGCTGCTTATTATTTATTCGATTCCGTAAAAGATTTATTTCAAGAGATTGAAGACTTTCGAACAAATGATTTATATAAGTTAAAAATAAAACTTAATCATAAACTTGATGAATTCCATTATCAAGTAAATCATTAAAGATATACGGACTGCAAATAAATGATATAATTTTGAACAATAATAACACAATATTTCTAATTAATTTTCAATTTTAGAATCATCTTCAAATTCTAGGCTCTATCCTATTTTTATTTATTGATTATAAACCAACCTATTTATTATAATACCTAATGTTAAAATAAGTATACTAGCACCAAAACAACCAATCTTTTATTCAAATAAACACTCTCACTTTCACATTACAATTATAACATCAATATATGTTCTAAACAAATTTGATAGTTCCAACTAATTATATGCATAAAGAGTGTGCTGAAATTTGTAAGAAATGTGCTGATTTATGTAGAAAAATGACCTAGTAAACGATGCTCAAAGAATCCATCTCGGGTTCTTTTTTCATTTGTAATTATTTAATTAAAATTAAAAAAGAAGCAAATATAAATTACTTCTCATTTACAATTACTTTCATATTAATGGATTATTTACTGTCTTGTTTCATCAATTACTGATGTTAATTCTTTTTCAACAACTGATGCAATGTCTACTAGTTCTTCATTTGCCATCATACCAATTAACTTAGTTGGTTTCGACATCCCTATAAATACATGACCTTTCTATCCATACACAACCATTTTACATGGTAAAAAAAACCCAACTTCTAGATGTTTTTCTAAAACTTGTTTGGCTTGATGAGGATTACATACTTCCAGTATCTTAAATTCATTTTCAAAATCTAACCCTTTTCTTTTAACTTATCTTTAAAATTTAGTTCCCATAAAACTCCAAACTTTCGCTTACTTAAATTATTTTTTAAATCTTCAACTGCTTGATCAAAGTTTTTATTGGTTTCTACTTGGTAGTTGATATCCATGTAGGTTCCTCAACATTATTTTTTATTAATTAATTCTTTTTTACGTAAATATTCCTTTTCTGTTAATTCTCCATTAACAAACTTTGTATTTAACTCATCTATTGCAGAATTCTTATTTTTTTGTAAATGATTTGAAGCAAATAATTTATATACTACAAAAACAATTATCCCTATAAGTATTATGTGGATAATAAAACCCCAAACAACAAACATCCCATATCCATCGTCATAACCGTACATCATTGGCAATTTACTCCTTTTTTTATAATATCGCTTTTTTATAGTTTAAGCAGAAAATCTATAGTAATTCTGCATATCCAGTATGTATTTTATAAAATTTACAATCGTATAACTTTTGTTTTCAATCAAAAAAGCTAGAAATTGAATACATATCAACTCTAACTTTTTAAAAGCTACATTGTCTTTTTTGTAAATCAATACTTCTCAATTAATATATTTATTATTGGGCTGGTTAATTGATTAAATAGTTTGTAAATTACATAAATTTTAAATAATCAATTTTGATAATCTTTATTTTTCTTTATTACCTAAATATATGTAAACAGGAAGTCATTTACAATTTACCTTAATGAATACCAATGTTGATGAAGAAATGAGTTTAGAGGTTCATCCTTTTGCAAGTAATTTTTTACGTATTGAAGAAGGTCATGGACTGATATAGAAATGATTAAGTTTACTCATTTCTTTGCAGGCCCATTATTGTTATTATACTTTCTTTTAGCTGTTATTTTTCTTAACCGTTGTATAATTTTAATAAATTCCAATTTTATTTTTGCCCCTATTAATTTAGTGATTTTAACAACATTTACCCAAGCTGTTTTAGCTACTTTTTTTATCTTAGGCCATAAGTATTGAGTAATTTTTACAGTTGTATTAGCAAGCATTTTAACCAATTTTTTAATTCGTGGCCACAAGTGTTTAACTACTTTAACAATCAATTCCCATAAATATTTCAATCCATTTTTGACACTGTTTAACAATTTTTTCAATTTTTTCTCCTTTACCTTTATATATTTTAAAAATGTATAATCTATTCTATGCATAAGCTACGTCTGAATTAACTATAAATATCTAAAATTTGTAACAAAAAGTAAAAAATTATTAAATGAAATGTTTTATATAATCAGAAAAATTCCATTTATTTAAAAATTCATTAACAGAATCAAAACCTGATTTATACAAATGTTTCACAGAGTCCTTTTTCAATTTAAAATTAGTTGATTTTATTTCATGATTATTATTAATAATTATTGTGCGAATTAAATTTTTATCTCGCACAAAAAACATTTCATCCATATTTATTGGAGCATTAATTATATCCTTTGTAAAAGCAATTATGTTTTTTTTGCCTAATGATGTATAACTACATTCATCTTTTATTTTCAAGCCAAATGTCGGTCTTTTAGGCTCTCCTTCAAGATCAAATACCCAAATTGGATAAGTACTCAATAACCCTCCATCAACAATGTAACTTACTTTGTTTCCATATTTTACTTTTACAGGTGTATAAAAATAAGGTATAGTACAACTCATCCTTACAGCTTTTGCGATACTAAAATCTTCTGGTTTTATACCATATAAAACTAAATCGTCGGGCAAAATTAACATCCTTCTTGTAGTTATATCAGCTACAATTATTTTTAATGGACTTTTGCCATTAGTCATAATGTCTTTAAATGTATTTATCCCTTTTTTATTTAATAAACTAGTCATCCATTTCTCTATGCATTCACTACCATATATCCCATTATTAAAAATTAATGATAATGGTTTTCCTAACAGAAAAATTTTGGAGAGTTTTGTATTTGATAAAAATTGCTTAAAATCTGTTGAGTTTAATGTTTCTATCATTTCTTTTGCTGTATAATTAGCAGTAATTAAAGATGCAATGATTGAACCAGCACTTGTTCCTGCACACTTTACAACTTCATAACCATTATTATGTAATGCTTCATATGCTCCAACAAAACTAATTCCTAAAACTCCTCCGCCTTCAAAAACGAGATTAACTCGCAACTAACCACCCCCATATTATTAACGGCTTTAAGTACTGAACAATATTTTTTGTTTTTTCTCTTCAATATTTATTAAGTCCTTAAGATAATTTTCTTTATAGGAACTTAGTTGTTTAACCATTTCATTTGTAGTATTATAACTTTGTTTAACATAATCAATAGTATTTAATATTCTCTTTTTATCTGCAATATCATAATATAACTCATTCACATAATAATCAGCCAGTTTAGTAATAGAACTGAAATCAATATTAGGGTTCATATAATAATTTACAACTTTTAATTCTCTAGCAAATTTACTTGTTAAATAATGTAGATTTTTAATTTTTTCCTCAGTATGTTTAAAAAGTGAAGTTTTGGTAATTGTCATGAATAAGCCTTGCCCAAATATATCAAAGGTATCCCATTTTTTCGATTTTTCAAGCAAATCTAAAAGATATTTTAAAGTAATATTCAAATGATTTCCTGCATTAATTGCATCATTAATATCCCTAATCCGATTTTTATATTTTGATGATTCAATGCTCATTGAATTTAATTTATCATATTTCTCCACTTCGCTTTCTAAAATTAAGGTTGCTTGTTCTTTCTTTAAACGTAAATATTCTTCTTCAAACTCATGAATTTTCGCTATTTTTTGTTTTAATTCAATCACCTCAGAATTTATTAATTCACTTAGGTCAAAATAGATTTTGTAGTCATGTTCCATTTTAGTAACTTTTTTACCTTTAGATGTAAATAAATCAAACCATAAATAGATAATAGATTCATTTTCAAATTTATGTGTATTTATATCCTTTTTTTCTAACATATAAGCTAACTCTTTTTTCTTTTCCTTTAAATAAATGAAAACCTCCATGTTTTCTTCAAGTTTTTTTTCTAATGAATTCTTCCTATAAATAAGATCTTGCAATTCGCTTAATCTTTTTTCTAATTCCATACTATCCGCACCTTTCTAATACTTTATTTAATATTATATGCGCCTAGTAATTAACTTGATAACTAAGCGTGTTATAATGAATATAATATAATAATAAGGAGGATGATTTTATGAATCACATTATTGAGTCTATACTTAGTCATCGATCAATAAGAAGTTATTTAAGTGATGAAATCAGCCAAGATTTTATTGAGATTATTATCAAATCTTCGCTTGCTGCTCCAACATCAAATAACGGGCAACACGTCTCGATTATTTTAGTTCGAGATAAAGATAAAAAAGCTAAAATCTCTGAACTATCTGGAAACCAACCATGGATAAAAGAAGCCCCGGTATTTTTAGTGTATTGCTTAGATTTTTATCGAGCAAAGTTAGCATCTGAAAAAAACAAGGTTAATTTCAATATCATTAATGATTTAGAGGCAACAATTATAGGCAGTATTGATGTTGGTTTAGCAATGCAAAATGCGATTACAGCTGCTGAATCACTTGGTCTCGGAGTCGTCCCAATAGGAGGTATAAGAAGTAACCCAAGTGAAATCATAAAATTATTAAATTTACCTGAATATGTATTTCCGTTGTGCGGACTCTGTGTTGGGTATATCGCTAATTTATCTAATATTAAACCAAGATTACCACTTGAAGCTGTACTACATTATGAAATGTATAATCATCAACAAATGCCATTAATAGACCAATATGACGAAATTATTTCAAAATATATGGAACAAAGAACTCATGGAAAAAGTCATAGAAATTGGTCTAAAATGATTTCCGAAAATTATAAAGAATTAAATACTAGAAATATAAAAATAGATATGAAAAAACAAGGTTTTAAAAATGATTAGACCAAATGAAAAAGAGGTGACAAAATCATTTAATCGTTATAACCTTGTGGAAATAAAGGCAAATCACATAAACTCTTTTAAGGAGATGTAATTAGATCCTAATAGAAAACCGACATTTTTTAAAGAATGTCGGTTTTTACTTTTCAATCTCTTATATTTTTTGTGGTTTCGAATATCAATCTCAAAAACTGTTAACTCACAATTTGCTTTGTAAATTCATACAAAGCAATTCCAGCAGCGATGGATAAATTTAATGAATCTATTGTTTTTTGGTGTGGAATAATAATGCTTGTTCCTATACTTTCAAATGCTTTGCCTAATCCCTTAGCTTCATTTCCAAAAACTAAAGAAAATGGGTTTGTGAATTGATAGTTTATTTCACTCAACTTAAATTTCGCATTTAGCATAAAAGTAAAAATTTCATGATTTTGATAATTTTCTAAATAATCAAAAAATGTATCAAAATAGGTAAAGTGGATATTAAACAATGCTCCCATTGAAGCTCTTACTGTTTTTGGGTCAAAAATATCAACTCCTGGTTTAATTATCGCGATTTCGCTAACACCAAAGCCTAAACTTGTTCTTATAATTGTTCCTAAGTTACCTGAGTCACTAGGATTAACTAAAACAACATGGCTCTTACTTTTTTCTAAATTCTGGGTATATTTTGTAAATATGCCCACCACATAACAATTTTCTTTTGGAGATAAGATACTAATAATTTTGTCATTTGTTTCATAACTAATATTTTGTTTCTGACATAATTCAATTACTTTATTTACACCTTCTGAATTAAGCGTTTTAGAACTAATAAAGACACATTGAACTCTTTCGGGTTGGTGTAGTAATAACTCAATTGTTAAAAAAATCCCTAAAGTATATGAATAATCTAAATCCTTTTTATAAGTCCGATATTTATTAGCCATTTCTTCCTCCAAGGTAATTAATACTTAATATATTATATCATCTTATATCTTACTCAACAAGAACAAACAAAAAACTCTCTACTACAGAGAGTTTTTTTGTGAGGGCTTTACGGTTTAACTATCCAGATTAAGTGATGGTTTGTTGTTTGAATAATTAAATAATTTTTACCGTATATTTTTATTATAATTATTAATTGTGATATTTTTGTGATGAAATGGATAAATTATCCATTTTTTCAATTATAAATGAAACACCCTCTTCAATGTTTTGAGTATAAATACCATAGCCATACATATTAACAATTTTTTAAGCTATAGCTAGTCCTAATCCAAAATGACTATTAGTTCCAACGCCATATGGTAAATAATTAATCTCACCTTCAACTAAATATATTACATATTCCATAAAACACCTCTAAAAAAAATATTTCCCTAATTATAACTCAATTACAAACAAACATTTATATAAATAAAATTTTATCATAATATTGTGGGATAATTATGTTAATTTATGTAATTTTCATTACTATACAATAAAAATAAAATTTATTAGATACTATATATGAAGGAGGTGAAAAAGTGTTAAAGAAACTATGTTTTGCCTTAATCTTATTTTGGGGTTCGGTAATGTTATTTTCAAATTTTACAAAAGCTACAGCCACAAATTTAACAACAACCAATAAAATCCAAAACAATCTAACAGAAAAACAAAAAGCCTTATTAGAAGCTAAAAAGATAGAATTAAAAAAACATTATTTTAAGGACTGGGATTCTAAAACACCGGAAGAAAAACAAAAGGCAAAAGCTAATTTTGTTAAGGAAATAGAAAAGTTTTGCAAAGATAAATTAGGTGTTTCCTACGATGAAATAAGAGTTACAAGAAAAAAACCTTATTTTAAACGTTATTCATAATAATTAACAAATAAACCATGGTATCTAATGTACCATGGTTTATTTATTAGTTATTATGTTCATTTTTTAGGACATTAATTTTTTTAGAACCGATTACAAAATATTGAAATAAAGCTAAAACTGAAAATGAAACAGCGATTATAAATATATGATAACTATAAATAAATTGGATTACTAGAGATAAAACTGCTAGATAAAACAATAATGTAGCGATTTTGCCATACAAATTAGCTGGAATAACCGTTTTTTCTTTCTGTGTATATAAAAATAATCCCCCAAAAATCATAGTTGATTCTTTTATTCCATAGATAATAATAATCCAAAGGGGAATCATTCCTTCATACGTTAAGCAGGCCAAAACAACTAGTTGCATTAGTTTATCAGCTAAAGGATCCATTATTTGTCCCAATTTAGTAATAAGATGATAACGCCTAGCAATGTAGCCATCTAAAACGTCTGTGATACCTGCAAAAACAAAAATTAAACTAGCATAAAGAAAATGGTCAGTTATCTGTGAAAAAAAAACAAAAACAAAAACAGGAACCATACACAAACGAATTATGGTAAATATGTTAGGTATATTCACAATATCACCTCATCTTTCTTACTACTCATTACTATTATATTATAAATTTATTATAAATTTACTATTATGTAAAGAAAAATATTTATTATTGTTTTATTAATTAACAAACGTAATGTAGTTATAGCTACATTACGTTTATATCCCAAAATTAAATTATGGCTAATTGTTTCCCAACATTTTCAATTATATTAATGGCTTTATCTAATTGTTCATATGTATGATCACTAGAAATCATACAACGAACTCTTCCTAAACCTTTAGGTACTGTTGGAAATACAATTCCGGATACAAAAACACCATTTTCCAATAGTTTTTTTGAAAATTCCATTGTTTTTGCCTCATCCCCAATAATAATTGGTGTAATAGGGGTTTCACTTTTACCGATATTATAACCTAGTTTTGCTAATCTTTCTTTAAAATATTTAGCATTACCCCATAATTTATCAGTATATTCGCTTGATTCCATTAACATCGTTACACTCTCAGTAATAGCACCTACTGCAGCCGGTGGTAGAGCTGTTGAAAATAGAATTGGGCGACCACGATGAAGTAACCATTCTTTCATCGTTCTACTACCAGCTACATATCCACCTACAACACCTATTGCTTTAGATAAGGTACCAATTGAAAAGTCTATTTTACCGTGTAAATTAAAATGATCTACAGTACCTCTACCATTTTCACCTAATACACCAGAACCATGAGCATCATCTACATAAGTTAGGCAACTATATTTTTCTGCTATTTTTACCATTTCAGGTAATTTAGCGATATCACCATCCATAGAAAATACACCATCTGTTATAATAAGCACGTTCTGATAATCATTTCTTTTGGCTTTAACTATTTCTTCTAAATGGGCCATATCACTATGACGGAACACAGCTTTATCTGCTCTAGATAAGCGAACACCATCTATAATTGATGCGTGATTTAATTCATCGGAAATAATTAAATCGCCTTTTCCTGTAATAGCCTGAATTGTTCCTGCGTTACAAGCAAATCCAGATTGAAATACTACTACAGCTTCTTCACGTTTAAAATCAGCTAATTTAACTTCTAATTTTTCATGAATATCCATATTTCCAACAATCGTTCTTACAGCCCCAGCTCCTGCTCCATACTTTTCAACTGCAGAAATTGCAGCTTTTTTAACTCTCTCATGATTAGCTAAACCTAAATAATTATTAGATGATAAATTAATTACCTTTTTACCATCTAGCATTATTTCTGCTCCACAAGGACCAGTATTTACTGGTAAAGTTCTATAGACGCCACTATTTTTTAGTTCTTGAATATTTTCCTTTAAATATGTTAATTCGTGTACATTGTTCAAATCATTACCTCCTATATTTTTTTTTAAGGAATTAAAGCTATTTTCCCACTATTGCCACTTGCCATAATCTCCATTGCTTTATCTACTTCTTCCAATTTTAATGTATGGGTAATAACTTTATCTAGATCAAGATGCTTAATTAACCCTTTAACTTGGTGCCATGTTTCATACATTATTCTTCCTGTAACTCCATACATGGTAATACCTTTAAATACAACATCATTTGTTAGGTCAATCTCAACTTTTCCATTAGGAATGCCTAAGAAACTCATTTTCCCACCTAATTTAACATATTTAAACGCTTGTTCAATTGCCATTTTATTACCAGAAAACTCACCAACAACATCAATACCGATATTATTAGTTTCTTCTAAAACCCTTCCAACAACATCTTCTTTTAAAGGGTTTATAACGACATCTGCGCCTAATTCTTTAGCCAAATTACGACGGTATTCATTAATTTCAATTGCAATAATTTTACCAGCTCCAACTGCTTTAGCAACATTAACTGCGAGCAAGCCAATTGGTCCGCATCCTACAATCGCTACAGTTTTTCCTATTACATCAAAATGAAGGATCGTATGTACAGCATTGCCTAATGGTTCTTGGATTGCCAAAAATCTTGGATCAACATCAGGATCATTAATTAAACAATTTTTCGCCGGAATTTTAACATATTCTGCAAAACTTCCATCTGTATCTACACCAATGATTTTTGTATTTTGACAAATATGCCCTTTTCCTGAGCGACAAAATTCACATTCATCACAAACGATATGTGTTTCAGCAGAAACTATATCATTAAGTTTAATTCTATTTACATTTTCACCGACTTTAATTACACGTCCAGCAAATTCATGCCCCATTGTAATTGGGGGTTTAATGCGGTTCTGACTCCATTCATCCCAATTATAGACATGAAAATCAGTTCCACATACACTAGTAGCTAAAACTTTTACTAACACTTCATCTTTCCCGATTGATTGTGGAATTACCTTTTTTGATACTTTTAGACCTTTTTGGGGCTTTTCTTTAATAACAACCGTCATATATTCATCATTGTTCGTCATTTAAATTTCTCCTCTCAGTTAAAGAAAACATAGGATGGTAAAACCACTAATTAGTGTACTAATTTTCTTAAAGCCTCAAGCAAAGTTTCTGATAAGGTTGGATGAGCGTGAATAACGTTAATTGCATCTTTAACTAAAATTTCTTTTTCAACCAACACTGCAGCCTCATGAATTAGACTTGATGCTTGTGGTCCTATAATATGTACACCGACTAGTTTATCATTATAACTAATTACTTTAACAAATCCTTCGACCTCAGACATAGTGAGTGCTTTTCCATTAGCTCTAAACATAAATTTACTTGATTTTATCTCACCATAACGTTGTTTTGCTTCTTCTTCGGTTAAACCAACAGAAGCAATTTCAGGGAGTGTAAAAACACAAGCCGGAACAACATTAAATTTTGTATAGTTTTCTTTTCCTAAAATATGATCTAATGCTTTAAAACTTTGATATGTTGCCACATGCGCTAACATTGTTTTTCCAGTCACATCACCAACTGCATAAATATGAGGTAATGAGGTTTGCATATTTTCATTTACAACTATACCGGTTTTATCACATACTATATCAATAGAATCTAAGTTCAAGTTATCAACATTGGCAATTCTTCCTGTTGCCATTAAGACAAATTCGGCGTCAATTGAAAACTCTTTGCCTTTTTTTGTTTTTCCGTTGATAACTAATTTATTATTATCATTAGATATTTTTTCTACTAATGCGTCATTTGTTACTTCAACCCCTAATTTCTTTAGGTAAACTTTTAATCTTGATGATATATCTTTATCCATCGTTGGAATTAATTTATCAAAATACTCTAATATTACAACTTCTGCGCCAAACTCTTTAAATATCGTTGCCATCTCAACTCCAATAACACCGCCACCGATAATTACTAATTTTTTTGGCACTATATTTATATCTAGCATTTCTTTACTTGTTAAAACATTTGGTAAATTATGCCCATCAATTGGAATAACTTTTTCATTTGAACCAGTCGCAATAATAAAATATTCAGCTATTAGCTCGATTTCACTATCGTTTTGTTTTACATTTACTTTGTTTTCATCAACGAATGAGGCAATCCCTTGAATTACTTCCACATTAGCTTTTTTAAGCATTAATATTATATTATTTCTTAATTGGTCTAAGATAGAATTTTTTCTATTTTGGACGGTAGAAAAATCAAAATCATATTTTAAATTTTCTACTCCAAATTCTTGAGTGTTTTTTAATAAATGCATTACTTCAGCATTTTTGTATAAGGCTTTAGTAGGAATACAGCCATGGTTTAAACAAGTGCCTCCCACCAATTCTTTTTCAACAAGTGCTACGTTTAAACCAGCCATTGCTGCCTTAACAGCTACTTCATACCCGCCAGGACCTGCTCCTATGATAACTAAATCTTTAGTTATTGTCTTCATTAATATACCTTAAAATTGGGTTTCTAGCAGCAGTTGCTTCATCAAGTCTTCTGACCGGGGTATTATAAGGAGCATGTTTTAAATATTCAGGATCAGTTTTTGCTAAGTCTGCTATTTTAATCATCGCTTCAACAAATTGATTTAATGTTTCTAAACTTTCAGTTTCAGTTGGCTCTATCATCAAAGCTTGATCAACAATTAATGGGAAATAAATTGTTGGAGCATGATATCCCATTTCTAAAAGTGCTTTGGCAATATCTAATGCTGTTACACCAGTTGATTTATCGACTAATCCACTTAAAACAAATTCATGTTTACAAACACCTTCAATTGGTAACAAGTAATGATTTTTTAGTCTTTTCTGTAAATAGTTTGCGTTTAAAACTGCCATTTGGCTCGCTTTTTTTAAGCCTTCTTTTCCCATCGATAATATATACGTGTACGCTTTCACCATTACCCCAAAATTACCATAAAAATTCCCTAATCGTCCAATTGAATCTGGAAGATCTTCTTTTAGCGAATAGACTCCATCTTTACAAATAACTTCTGGCTTTGGTAAAAAATCAATAAGTTTTTTACAAACCCCAACAGGTCCACTACCAGGTCCGCCTCCACCATGAGGTGTTGAGAAAGTTTTATGTATATTCAAATGAATAATATCAAATCCCATATCACCAGGCCTTACTTCTCCCATGGCAGCGTTAAAATTTGCCCCATCATAGTATAATAATCCACCAGCTTCATGGACTAATTTAGTTATTTGGGCAATATCTTTTTCGAAGATTCCTAATGTATTTGGGTTAGTTAACATAATACCTGCAATTTCATCATTTAGAGCAGCTTTTAAAGATTCAATATTTACTGTTCCATCTTCGTTTGATTTAATTTCAATAATATCAAAACCAGCCACATTTGCACTTGCTGGATTAGTTCCATGAGCTGAATCAGGTATAATAACCTTTGTTCTTTTATAATCTTTGTTTTTTTCATGATAAGCCTTCATGATCATCATACCTGTCAATTCACCATGTGCCCCAGCAAATGGTGTTAGTGTTACTTTTTCCATTCCTGTAACTTCAGCCAAGCTACTACTTAAATTATACATTAATTTAAGTGCACCTTGTGATAAAGACTCATCTTGTAATGGATGAATTGTTGTAAATAACTGTGCCATATCTTCGTTGATTTTTGGATTGTATTTCATAGTACAAGACCCTAATGGGTAGAAACCTGTATCAACACCATAATTTTTATTTGATATATTAACATAATGACGTACAATATCATTTTCACTAACTTCAGGAAAATTATTTTCACTTTTTCTAACATATTCATCGGGAATATAACTAGAAAGTGCTTTAGATTCTACATCAATTGGAGGAAGCGAGTAACCTTTTCGATTTTTCTTTGATAATTCAAAAATTAACTTATTATAATTTCTCATTATTTTAATCCTCCTAGCACACTTATTAACTTGTCAATTTCATCTTTAGTGCGTTTTTCTGTAACGCAAAATAAAATGTGATTATTTAAAGATTTATCAAATTGACCTAAATGAAGACCACCAATAATATTTACAGCTTTTAAAGCTTCATTAATAACCTTGTAATTGACATTTGTTTTTACAACAAATTCATTAAAGAATGGCGCTGTAAATACTGGTTCAAATTGTTTTAAAGCTATCATTTGTTCATAAGCATAATGTGCCTTTTGGATGTTTTGTTCTGCCACTTCAACAATTCCTTGTTTACCCATAGTAGCCATATAAACTGTCGCTACTAAAGCCATTAAAGACTGATTTGAACAAATGTTGGAATTTGCTCTTTCACGGCGAATATGTTGCTCGCGTGCTTGAAGTGTTAAAACAAAAGCTCTTTTACCATCAACATCAACAGTCTGTCCAACAATTCTTCCCGGCAATTTTCGCATTAATTTCTTGCTTGTACATAAAAATCCTAAGTAAGGTCCTCCATAACTTAGAGGAATACCTAAACTTTGAGCATCACCACAAACAATATCAGCACCAATTTCACCCGGCGTTTTTAATATTGACAAAGTTATCGGATTTACAGACATAATAAGTAAACTTTTATTTTGGTGAATTTTATCTACATAGCTTGCAGGATTTTCAAGTAATCCATAGAAGTTAGGATTACTAACAACTACGCAAGCTACCTCTTTATCTAATTTCTCATGCAAATTTTCTTCACATAAAATTCCTGATTCATTTTCTAACAAGATAATTTCAAAACCATTGAAATGTCCATAAGTTTTAATAACCTCAATTGTATTTGGATGCATGCTACTTGAAACTAAAACTTTTTTTCTCTTAGTTTGATGAACAGCCATCATAATAGCTTCGGCGCAACTTGTAGCTCCATCGTACATTGATGCATTACTAACTTCCATGCCGGTTAATTCTGTAAGCAAAGATTGAAATTCAAAAATATATTGCAGAGTTCCTTGAGCAACCTCTGGTTGATATGGTGTATAAGCGGTATAGAACTCAGAGCGACTTGTAATATGATTTATAATAGATGGAATGTAGTGATCGTAGCTACCTGCTCCTAAGAAGCAAACTAAATCATTTCCATTACTCTTAGCTAAATCGTTTAATACTTTTCTAACTTCTATTTCACTTAAGCTTGGATTTAAATTTAGTTCTCTTGTTAATTTTACATCACTAGGGATATCTTTAAATAAGTCATTAATACTAGATACTCCAATTTTCTCAAGCATTTCTAAGATATCACTATCTGTGTGAGGAATATATTTATTACTCATATTATCCACCTCAACATTAATTATTTTCACAAAACTGAATGTATTCTTCACTATTCATTAATTCATCTAATTCACTTTTGTCACTCATTGATAAAACAGCCACATAGTTTTCATAAGGCTCTTGATTTAATAATTCAGGTGAATCATCAAGATTTTCATTTACTTCTAAAACAGTGCCTGAAATTGGCGTAAACATATCAGAAGCAGCCTTAACTGATTCTACAACTCCTAAAACTTCTTCTTTTTTAACTTCAGTATCAACTTCTGGTAATTCTACGAAAACAATATCTCCTAAAGCATGTTGTGCGTGATCAGTAATTCCCACGTAAGCCTTATCTCCATCCACACGTACCCATTCATGTTCCTTAGAATAATATAATCCTTGAATAACTTTCATTTTTTTGCCTCCTATTATTTTTTATATTTTTTATCCATAAATTTTTTAGTGGTAACAACAGCTTCAACTAAACGATTTCTAATCTTGATAAATACTACACTATCTAAATTTGCATATTTGACATCTATTAAGGCAACAGCCACAGAGAACTCACTTTCAGGTAATAAATAACCTGTAGTGATGACACCAATTTCTTCGCCAAATTCATTACAAACAGGATATCCGTGACGACATATACCTTTTTTCATCATTCTAAGTCCTACTGACTTTCTTGTGAGACCAGCAGCTTTTTGTTTTGCTAATGATTCTTTACCAATAAAATCAGTGTCTAATTTTACAAAGTAACCTAATCCTGCTTCAAGAGGTGTGATATCCTGATTAATTTCATTTCCATATAAAGGAAGAGCTGCTTCAAAACGTAATGTATCTCTTGCCCCTAATGCGATTGGTTTCAAACCAAGGCTTCCACCTTTTTCTATCAATACTTTCCAAATTGAAGTAACATCTTCACTCTTAGTATAGATTTCAAACCCATCTTCGCCTGTATAACCAGTTCTTGACACGATACAATTTACTCCATTCACAGTAATTTCTTTAAAATGAAAAAATTTAATATCATCCAAATTAAAATCTGTTAAAGTTTGAAGGAAAGACTGAGCATTTGGACCTTGTAATGCGACTTGTCCATAATTATTTGATGCATTTTCAACTAAAACTTGATAATCACCTTTATTACTAAGAATCCATTCAAAATCCTTGTCAGCGTTAGAAGCATTAACAACAAGTAAAAATTTCTCATTAGTATATTTATATACTAACAAATCGTCAACGATTCCGCCATGCGGATAACATAAAAATGAATACACTACCTGATGTTCATTTAATTTATCAATGTCAGCGCTTACAAGATTTTGCACAAAAAAATGTGCCTCATTCCCAGTGATAAAGATTTCACCCATGTGAGAAACATCAAATAATCCCATATTGGTTCTTACAGTAATGTGTTCATCTGTAATGCCACTATACTCAATAGGCATTTCCCACCCTGCAAAATCAACAATTTTAGCACCTAATTTAACATGTTCTTCATATAATGGTGTTCTTTTTAATTCACTCACTATAAATCCCCCTTATTTTTATTATCTACAAACTAATAATACTACAAATCTTTGAATTTCTCAATTTAAAATTAACTATTTTTATGTTTAATTTTGAAAAACAATATATAAATGTATGCGCTTTCTTAAAAACACAAAGATAACTATTATTTATATTTATGAGATTATAACAAATCCACTAAAAAACATCTAAAATTCAAGCTTTTTTAAAAGGAAGTAGGCTTAACTGGGAAATTTTAATATTTATAAAAAAGACTAGCTCAGTTAAATACCTGAACAAGTCTTTTATTCATTTATATTTCTTGCATTAACGCTTTAACGTCTTTGTAATCAACTTGATAATCATACACTTTAGATAGATAAGTAAAAGCACGTTTTTTATTACCCTTTAGTAATAAAGCTTTACCTAAAGCATATTTATATTCTACAATATCATCATCCATATTTCTTTCTCTAACAGGTAATTCTTCATACCAACTTATGGCTTTATCAAGATTTCCTAACCCTAGATGACAATCACCTAAAATTTTAAATTTTGCGAAGCGAATATCATCTTCTTCTGAATAAACTTTTTCTATTGCTTCGATTCCTTCATTATATTTACCTAAAAAAGCATTTGCATATCCTTTAATAAAATACATTACTTCAAGAAGTTCATTATCCTTTTTAAATTGTTTAACATAAGCTAATGCTTCGTCATATTTTTCCAATTTAAATGTTGTAAAAATCATTAAGATCAAAGCCTTTTCACTACTAGGTCGCAAAACTAGACATTTTTTTAATAAGTTATAAGTTTTATCTAATTTATCTTTATTAAATAATAAAATAGAGCGATTAAATTTAAAAATATAGGCATTCATTTTCGAATGAAAAAGGTAATATCCTAATAGACTTGCGTTAACAGTAACTAGTAAATAATTTAAAAATTCTTTTTTAAATAATAAATAGCATATTAGACAAAGCAAAGTAATTAAAAGCCCATATAATGGGTAATTTTTTTCATGGCTTCCTAAATATAATAATAGCGCTTTTTCATCATCAGAAGGTATTCTTTCAAAATCAGTTTCAGGATCAACAATTTCTTCTTCTTTAACATTCTTAATAATTTCATCTTGTTTTATTTTTTTATTTTTCTTCTTTTTCTTCTTTTTTGTAAACCATTTCGTGTAATAAACCCCTTTACCTCCTAGGGTAAATCTTACACCATATCTATTTTTACTGATTCTAAAACCCTTAATTCCTGTACTAATACCTACTCCACCATTTTTACTGAAATTAATCCTTGTATTTTTACCAATTTTAAAACTTTTTCTTAAATTAATTGCCATAAAATTCCCCCTTACATATATAAATTTATTATACAATATATTACTTTATTGTCAAATATAAATCCTTTAAGTTAATTATCTGTTGACTTAATTTTTTTATAAATATATAATATTTCTATATTCAAAGTATTTGGAGGAGAATTATGAGTAAAATTGCGATAATAACTTGTAGCACAAGTGGACTTGATTATATCAATGGTTATGAAGATGTCAAAAAAGCAAGAACAACAATTATCATTAACAACAAAGAGTATCTAGATGGACTAGATATTCACCCTAAACAATTTTATGAGCAACTTGATAAATTAAAAGAAATCCCAAAAACATCGCAACCATCTGTAGGATACCTTTTAGAAATATATGAACAATTAAAGAGTGAGGGCTATACTGATGCAATATACATCTCAATTTCTGATTATTTAAGTGGAACATATCAAAGCGTTTGTCTAACCACTAATATTATTGAAGATTTTAATGTTTATCCATTTAATAGTAAGACAGCATCATTTTTAACTGGTTTTATGGCTATGGAAGCCTACCGCTTAGCTAATGAAGGGAAATCAGTAAAAGACATTCTTGACTATTTATCAATTTTACGTGACAATGACCGTATATTTCTTATGGTTGATGATTTAAAATATTTAGTAAGAAATGGTCGATTGTCAAATGCTTCAGCATTTATAGCTTCAACATTGAAAATAAAACCTCTTTTAGAGATTGGCGAAAATGGTAAAATCGTCGCAAAAGAAAAAATACGAACAACTAAAAAAGCACTAGACCGGGTAATTGAAAAATTTTTAGAAGAAACAAATAACGGAGATAATGCTCAATTTATCTTCTTATTTAACACTGATGCAGAAGAAAACTTAAACTATACAAAAAAAGTTTTACAGGAAAAAGGTATTAATACTTCTCAACTAATAGATGCGCCTGTTTCTCCTGCAATTGGGTGCCATGTAGGTAAAGGTGTAGTTGGTATCGGATATATTAAAAAAGTTGAAGCTAGTTAATGATACACTATATTTTCTTATTCTTTTTTTCACGAGTAAATTTTTTACTACCGAATAATTTCAACCAATTTTTTTCATCAATAAATAAATAAAATAAAACATCACACAAACTTAAAAACTTAATAAATTCAAAACGAGAAAATAATAAATATAGTAAACCAATTGCTGGTTTTCCTAAATAAAACTGATGGACTCCATAACGTCCAAAAAGTAATGCCAATATAATGGCGATTATTTTACTTTTACCAATTACTTCATCATTATTATTTTCAACTTTGGTTTTAGTTTTTTCAAATGTATTTGGGGCGAAAGAAATTTGCATATTATCAGAATATATATTAATTAAGTTTTTATCGGTATTTTTGCTCATAATATCACCTATTAACATATTTTACTCTCATTTAAATATACACAAAAATTTTTTATTTATGTTACAACAAAAAGAGCAAATCAAATTTGCTCTTTTTGTTTTTTCTATCTAAACTTTGAGGAATAGATTGCTTCAATCACTTTTTTGATATGGAATCAATCCTTACAATTAAGCATTTACTCTATAATTTAAGCATAATAAAATAAATAAAAAAAGTAGCATTATCCTTAAGGGATAATACCACTTTTACAATTACTTAGCTGATTTAATCATTAAATCACACATTTTATTTGAAAATTCAATTGGGTCTTCTATTTTAAAGCCCTCAATTAATAAGGCTTGTGTATATAATAAATCTGCATAATTTTTAACTTGTTCTTTGTCCTTTTCATAGACAGTTTCAAGTGCTTTAAATAAATTATGGTTTGGGTTAATTTCTAATACACGTTCTGCTTTCATTGAATTATTACCACCAGGCATAACTGCAAGTACTTTTTCCATTTCAAACGATAATCCATCTTTACTTACTAAACATACAGCACTGTCTTTTAACCTTGACGATAATTTTACTTCACTTACTTTATCTTTCAAACTGTCTTTTATAAAAGATAATAAGTCTTTAAAAGTTTTTTCTTTCTTTTCAAGTTCCTTTTTTTCTTCCTTTGTCTCTAAGTTTAAATCACCTTGAGAAATATTTTTGAATTTTTTACCTTCATATTCCATTAGAATATTAATCGCAAATTCATCGATATCATCAGTGAAATATAATACTTCATATTCTTTGTCATTTAGTAATTCCATTTGTGGCAATTTATCCATTTGTTCAATGCTAGAACCAGTAGCGTAATAAATGAATTCTTGACCCTCATTCATTCTTTCAACATACTCTTTCAAAGTAGTAAAAGTTTTTGAATTTGAAGAAATAAACAAAATCAAATCTTTTAATAAATCTTTTTTAGCACCAAACATATCATATACACCATATTTTAAATTTACACCATAAGTCTTATAAAATTCAATGTATAGATCTCGATCATTTTTAAGCATTTTCTCTAACTCATTTTTTATTTTCTTCTCTAAGTTAGTAGCGATTTTATTTAGTTGTCTATCATGTTGCAATATTTCTCGAGAAATGTTTAATGATAAATCTGGTGAGTCAACTAATCCCCTAATAAATCGTAAATAATCAGGTACCAAATCCTTACATTTATCCATGATAAAGACACCTTTAGAATATAACTGCAAACCCTTTTCATATTTATCAGAGTATAAATCGTGTGGAGCTTTCTTAGGAATAAATATTAATGCATTGTAGTTTAATGATCCTTCCACATTCATATGAATTGCTTTAATTGGCCCCTCATAGTCATGAAATTGATATTGATAAAATTCATTTAATTCTTCATCAGTAATTTCACTTTTGCTTTTTTTCCAAAGGGGAATCATTGAATTTAAAGTTTCTCTTTCAATTATAGTTTCATTTTCTTCTTTATTATCTTCTTTTGGGACCTCTTTTGTGATATCCATCATTATTGGATACCTAACATAATCAGAATATTTTTTTACTAAATCTTTAATCTTATATTCTTCTAAATATTCAGAAAATTTCTCATTGTCATCATCCTCACGTAAATATAAGACTATTTCTGTCCCATGTTCAGTTTTTTTGACTTCTTCAATTGAATAAGTTTCTTCGCCGTTTGATTCCCAAGCATAACCTATTTTTGAGTATGGTGATTTTGTTTTTACTAATACCTTATTAGAAACCATAAACGCAGAATAAAAACCTACACCAAATTGACCGATTATGTCTAAATTGATATTATCGGAATTTGCTTTTAATTTTTCTAAAAATGATTTTGAACCAGACTTAGCTATAGTTCCTAAGTTTTCAATTAATTCATCTTCAGTCATTCCAATTCCATTATCTTTTATAGTTATTGTTTTTTCATCTTTATTTACACTAATTTCTATATAATATTCCTCATTTGTTTTTAAACTATCATCTTGTAGTGATAAGAAATTAAACTTATCAATAGCATCACTAGAATTAGAAATTAGTTCCCTTAAAAATATCTCTTTGTGAGTATAAATAGAATTAATCATTAAATTAAGTAATTGTTTTGACTCTGTTTTAAATTCTCTTACATTACTCATTACATTTCCTCCTTTAATATTTCCAAAATTTATATTAAAACTTATTTCTAAATTTGTCAAGTTAAGAAGCTTAGAAATATAGCAATTCATCACAAATAACAGGTTTAGTGTTGTTAAATTGTCATTTAAAATACTCTTAATTTTTGGCATATCTTAATATACAGTTCTAATCCATGATATAAAATATTTTCATCAAAGTTAAAATAACAACTATGAAGTGGGTGGATATAACCTAGTCTTTCATTCCGAGAGCCTAGCATCATAAAGTAACCAGGAATTTCTTGTTGATAGAAGGAAAAATCTTCAGCAATCATCACTGGTTTCAAATCAATGATATCTTTTTCATCAATTAAACCTTTAACAAGTTCATGAAGTGTTTGTTCATTTATAACAGGGGGATATAAGTCTCTTAATTCCAAACCAATAGTTACATTGAACATATTTTCAAGTCCATTGTTTATTAATTTTATTCTCTTTTTTATTGTATTAAAAATATTAGGATCAAAAGCCCTAAAAGTACCATTTAATGTAACTTCGCTAGCGATAACATTTCTTGCTTCACCACCACTTATTTTTCCAATGGTAACAACTGCCCCTTCTATAGGTTCAATATCTCTACTAACAATACTTTGATATGCTTGAATTAATAAAGAAGCAATATATATCCCATCGATACCATTATGAGGCATAGCCCCATGACTACTAACTGAATTAATTATTATATCAAATTCTCCAACTTGGGCCATCAAGGGACCACTTTTTAGACCAATTTTTCTTTCATCGATTTCAGGATAAATGTGCAACCCAAATATCTTTTCGACTTGATATTTACTTAAAATCCCTTCTTTCACAATTATATTGGCTCCTCCAGGACCTTCTTCTGCAGGTTGAAAGATTAAAACAAGATCTTTTTCTAATTCAATGTTAGAAACGAACATTGCAAGCCCCAGCAGGATACTCATATGACCATCGTGACCACAAGCATGCATCTTGCCATCGTGATTTGAGGCAAAATAACAATTTGTTTTTTCTTGAACAGCTAAGGCATCCATATCAGCACGGAAAGCAATTGCCCCTCTTTGTCTACCCTTTTTTACAGCTATTATTCCCGTTTTTGCTGCTTCTTCTACTATAAATCCTAAATTTATTAATTTTTCTTTAATAAATTTTTGTGTAAGAAATTCGCAAAAACCTAATTCAGGAATTTGGTGAAGTTTTCTCCTAATCTTTATTATTTCTTCTTTTAAAATTTCATTAAGCAATTTTTAATACCTCCCTTGTATAAAAAATTTCATTAAGCAATTTTTAAAACCTCCATTATATAAAAATTTTCATTAGCAATTTTATACATCATATTTTTTATTATATGTTCTTTAATAAAGGTAAACAATAATAATATCTAGTAATCTTTTAAAACTTTTTATTAATGATTGAATTATTGCATAAATTATATTAGAATGTAAATAACAAGGAGGTTACTATGATTATAAAAGGTAAAAGTACAGGTCTAGCAGGATCGATTGTTTCATTAGCATTTTCTTCAATTGGTTACATTTTAGCTAAAGGTTTTAGCTCAATCTCAAAAACAAAAGATTTTATTGATTCTTACCTCGATTCTTTTACATCACAAGGTTATTCGAGAGATTATGCTCTGGATGCTTTAGAACTTTATCGAGAATTTGCTAAGTTTATTGAATATGGTTCACTAGTATTTTTAATTTTAGGCATAATCGCATTAATTTTAATTATTAAGTTAAAAACTAGTAATGTTAAAACTGTTGGCGCTCTAATATTAGTAATAAGTATTTTGCATATTTTTTGTTTTCGGATATTATCATTTATATTATTGTTAATATCAAGTATTAAGTTATTAAAATATATGCCAGATGACATACAAAACGAACCTATTTCAGTATCTGAATAAAAAAATGAAGCAAAAGCTTCATTTTTTCTTTATTTATGTATTTATTGTAGGTTTTAAAAAAAGATTAATCATTTTTACTTAATTTATTTAGTATCATCACGTTTAATAGAATCAACTATTGATAACTTTTTAATTTTATTAATTGGTAATAATATTGATAATGCTGAAAATACGAATCCAAATAAGATAATTCCTAATATAACTTTATAACTATAAAAAATAAGTGTTAAATCTATCGTTTGTCTAGTAACTAATTTATTTAAAAAATAGATTCCAAAAGGTTCAAGAATAATAACTAATAGTAATGAAATACTTGTCATAAATAAAACTTCAAAAATAAATAATTTAGATATATTTGATAGTGACATACCTAGTGTACGTAACAATCCAATTTCCTTTTTCCTATTTAGTATATCTCGTGATATTAAGTTATTAAATAATAAGAAAGTAAATAATATAAATATACCACCTACAGAAAAAGAAATTAACAACATAATCGGTCCATCATCATCTACAAGCTATAAAATTCTATTTGAAGCATCTGTTTCATAGAAATAACCTTTTTCTCTAATGGTTTTAATTATTTGTTCATTTTTATAAACAGTATCTTCTAAATGAGTAACAAGAGAATACGTTTCTTTAAAATATGAATTATAAACATTACTACTCATATATACTCTTTTAATTTTGTTATATTTATTTTTATCTATACCAACTACTTTAAAATCATTTAAATAATTGTAAACACTTTCATTAGTTTTATCGTTTTGATTCTGATAATACATACCAATAGATAGTGTTTTTCCAATAATTTCTTTGCTAAATTCTTCCTCATTCTCATCCCAAAGATCAATGAATTCTTCTAAGGAATTAAAATCATATGTTCCATTTTCTTTAATGTATTGATAAACTATAGGAATACAAACAATTATTTCATTATCATGAATTAACGTATTACTATAATCATTTAAAATGATATTGTTATTATCTAGTAATGGAGAAACAAAAATAGAACCAATATTTATATTGATATGTCCACTTAGTGAAATATTTAATCTCGTAAAATCAAAATTTTCATCGACATATATATTAG
>NSKI01000071.1 GCA_003586005.1 Haloplasmatales bacterium 4B
AGGTAGATAGGTTAGAAGTGTAAGTGTGGTGACACATGTAGCTGACTGATACTAATAGTTCGAGGACTTAACCTAAAAATTACAAAAAGCAACTTACATTATCTAGTTTTGAAAGATCAATAAATAATAAAAATCTTTATAAGTCTGGTGATAAAAGCATAGAGGAAACACCTGTACCCATTCCGAACACAGAAGTTAAGCTCTATAGCGCCGATGGTAGTTTACGCAAGAGTAGGTCGTCGCCAGGCTGAATTTTAATATTGTGGGGGTTTAGCTCAGCTGGGAGAGCATCTGCCTTACAAGCAGAGGGTCGGCGGTTCGAGCCCGTCAATCCCCACCATTATGTCCTGCTAGCTCAGTTGGTAGAGCATTTGACTTTTAATCAAAGGGTCAGAGGTTCGAATCCTCTGCAGGACACCAATTTTAAATTTAATATGCGGGTGTGGCGGAATTGGCAGACGCACTAGACTTAGGATCTAGCGTCTTTGTACGTAAGGGTTCGAGTCCCTTCACCCGCACCAACTGAATGCAGGTGTAGTTTAATGGTAGAACCTCAGCCTTCCAAGCTGATTGTGAGAGTTCGATTCTCTTCACCTGCTCCAATAATAATAACTTAGAGTATTAATGATCAATACTTTTTTTTGATTTATAAAACTATTGTAGTTGTAATTAAAACACTTCTTTATCAATTTAACTTTGTTAGTGAATAATGTTGTTTTTGATATTTATTTACTTTCGTTTGTAAAAGCGCTGATACACGTATTGAAAAGTTATTATGAGGACGTGTTATCATGGAAAGGCTTTTTAATTTACACTATTGATTGTTCTAACTTATTTGTTATAATCTTGATTTGATAATACGGAAAAATATGAAAAAAAGAAGTCAAATAAAGAAACTTTTATAAAAATACTAGCATCACAAGGCTATGATTGTAATAACAACGTTTGTGAATATTAAATGTTTTAGATATAATAATGTCAATTTAAAAGACCTGGAAATAGAGGAACACTATGCTAAAATTGCATGAATAGATCTGTTTAAAATAGATATAGATTAATTGAAGATACTAAACATTAAATGACAATTCATTAAAACAATTAACAGTAATGGAAATGCATTAAATCACAAGTAAATGGGAATCGTATTTTAAAAATTATTCTATTGAGAAACATATACTGGTAGAAGTGCAATTCAAATTTGGGACTAATATCCTTTTTAATTCGGATAAAAATAAGCTAAATTTAAAATTAAATAGGGTGATTACAATAAAAAAGGGGCTGTAAAAAAATAGTTTTTTGAAACTATGGAGTGATACAGCTCCTTTTTATTTTTTAAAATATTGA
>NSKI01000072.1 GCA_003586005.1 Haloplasmatales bacterium 4B
CGGGTATTTGACAGTTGAATAAGTAAACAAATTGTAAAGTCCTTTATATAAGGACTTTTTTTAGTTAAAAGTTGTCAAATTATGTATATTTATATTGACGTACTATGTCGTACTTGATATAATATAGATAAGAGGTGGTCTATATATGAGACTAAAAATTACTGAATCTAAAAACTCGAAATCATTATATGTCATTAAATCTTATAGAGATAATGGTAAAAATACTTCTAAAATTGTTGAGAAATTAGGTACTTATGATGAGTTATTGAAAAAATTAGATGGACGAGATCCTATCGAATGGGCTAAGGAGTATATTGCTGAATTAAATGAAAAAGAAAAAGAAGCGAAACGTAAAATAATGGTTGAATATGCTCCCAGTAAGATTATCATCAAAGATGAACAACGTTCTTTTAATGGTGGTTATCTCTTTCTTCAAAAATTGTATTATGAGCTTGGTCTTCATAATATTAGTCAAGAAATATCACAAAAGCATAAGTTTGATTTTGATTTAAATTCAATTCTATCTAGGTTAGTTTACAGTAGAATTATCTATCCTTCTTCTAAACTGGCCACTTATCAACTTTCATCAAAGTTTATTGAACAACCCAATTTTGAATTACATCAAATATATCGAGCATTAGAAATCATTGCTAAGGAAAATGATTTTATTCAATCTTCTTTGTATAAAAATAGTTTAAAAGTATCTAAGAGAAATACCAGTGTGCTTTATTACGACTGCACCAATTATTTCTTTGAAATTGAACAAGAAGATGGAAATAAACAATATGGACCATCTAAAGAACATAAACCAAATCCAATAGTCCAAATGGGTTTATTTATGGATGGCGATGGTATTCCCCTTGCTTTTAACATCAATAAAGGAAATACAAATGAGCAATTAACGTTAAGACCAATTGAAAAAAAGATTTTATCTGACTTCGAATTATCTAAGTTCATTGTATGTACAGATGCAGGTCTAGCTTCAGAAAAAAATAGAAGATTCAATGATAAAGAAGGTCGTGCATTTATTACGACTCAGTCCATAAAAAAATTGAAAGATCATCTTAAAAAGTGGTCTCTTGATCCAAGTGGATGGCATCTTTCAAATAATACTAAAACTTATGATATATCCAAACTTGATGATAAAAAACATAAAAACAGTATTTTTTATAAAGAACGATGGATCAAAGAAAACGGTCTAGAACAGAAACTTATTGTGACATACTCAATTAAATATAGAGATTATCAACGAGAAATAAGAAATTCACAAATACAACGTGCCCAAAAGACAATAGCTACTAACC
>NSKI01000009.1 GCA_003586005.1 Haloplasmatales bacterium 4B
ATCTGACTAGATTATATCAAAAAAAGAATTGTAATAACCGACATTTTTAACCGCGATTTTCCTACAATTCTATTGTGCCATATACAAAAAATTTTTATAGGATAGTAATTGTTTGATTTATAAATCCCTTTTAACAAACATTAGCGTAAAATTAGAGAGAATAACATCCAAACATAAATGGAGACGATTGTGAGGATAGAGAGGAAATAGATTGATATTAAATGATTTAGAGGTTATTAACTGAAAATTGAGCATATTTTTTGTTCCCTCAGATTAGAAAGTTTGGGGGAATTTGCTTTAAGGGGTAGTAGTTAGGTAGTCAAATTCTTAATTTAATATACAAGTCTACTAAAAACCCATAGATATATGATGAACGTATTGTACTATTAGATGTACAAATGTATAATTAGGTAAGATGAAGGGATGGGGACGTTAAGTTAGCATTTAGTATACCAAACTTTCGAAACATCTATTAAGTAAAATTAAGAGGTACTTGTATGTCTTGCCATAAGGTGGATTGTAACTAAAAACTATAAATTAATGGAGGATGAATTATTATGAAAAGAATTTTAGTTGCAGCAATGCACCATGAGTCTAATTCTTTTAACCCAATTATAACGTGTAAAAAAGATTTCAATGTAATATATGGAGATGATATTTTTAACAATTTACGAGATAATGATTCTGTGACAGGTATTATCAAGACTTTACAGGAAGTAGGATACGAAATAATACCTACTGTATTTGCTAGAGCTGTCCCTAATGGCGAGATTGATTATAATTTTTATATTAAAATAAAAAACGAATCATAAAACGAGCAAAGGCTGCTCAAGAAGGGGCCCCAATAGATGCTATAACACTTTCATTGCACGGATTTATGAGAGTTAAAAAACAGGGAGAGGCAGAAGGATATTTTATTGAAGAATTGAGAAGTATATTCCCTGATATTCCTATTTTCTCATCCCTTGATATGCACACCTCTATGACCAGTAGAATGCATAGCAATTGTGATGGATTTGTAGGCTATAAATGTGCACCACATACGGATTGCTTTGAAACAGGCGAACATGCTGCAAAAATGACAATAAATACCCTAGAAAATAACGCAAATGCAAAATCAGCTTGGGTGAGGGTACCTATTTTAATAGCTGGAGAACAATCATCAACTTCTGTAGAGACTATGATCGAACTTATACGTGCACTGAGAGAGTGTGAAAGAAAAGAAGGATTAATGGCTGCTTCATATTTAATGGGTTTTTCTTGGGCAGATAATGAAGATGGTTCCATTGCTGTTTATGTAGTCGCCGATGGTGATCTTGAATTAGCGCAAAAAGAGGCAGTGAAATTAGCAGAACTTATTTGGGCTAAAAAAGATAATTTTAGTTTTCAAACAGAGACCTATCATGAAAAAGAAGCTTTGGATGTTGTTTTTGAGGCAGTAAAAGAAGGTGAATTACCTATTTATATTTCTGATAGTACTGATTTTTTAAAATTAATAATGTCCGACAATCGAACTGATACCCTTAGAAAACCAATAATATATGGTGGTATATATGACCCAATAGCTACAAAACAATGCGAAGGGCGGGTAGGCGAGGTAATAACACTTACATTTGGTGCGAAATTTGATACTGCTACTTCATCTCCTATTACTACAACTGGAATAGTAAAGGCTTATATTAAGAATTGGTCTAGAAAAGGGAAGATTTAGCTGGTCTATCATTAAAAGAAAATTCCAGTGAAATAAAAAAAGGAAAGCATCGCATTTCCAAACGAGGTAGACTAGGTCTAAGAAAGACCTTTAGATCCATAGCAATTAAACTCGTCAGATTTAACGAAACTTTCTAATACTTACATAAATATTATGCCACAGATAGAGAAAGAAAACTAACCAAAAAAGTTTTTTTAAATGCATTAACAAATAAATTTATCAGAATAATGTTAAGTTATCAAGAGTTATCTCAATTTCTAAGATTGTCACAGAAATTTGCGATAACATTAGAAAAAAAATAGAGTGAAGGGGAGAGTTGATATGATACCAATATATATGGGGATATACGAGAATTTAGTTTCAAAACTTGATAGGAAAGAATATGACTATGGTGACATGTTGCCAACTGAAAAAGAACTTTGTAAGGTATATAAAATAAGTCGTATGACAATCAATAAAGTACTTCAAATGTTGCAGCAAGAAGGACGCGACATAAGAACAACTGGAAAAGGCACATTTGTTAATGAACCGCAAGTAGATAAGGATATTTTTAAGTTGGCTTCTTTTTCCGAAGGAGCTAGACTTTTAGAATATCGAATGATATTTGATGTTGATGAGAAAATAAGAGAACGCCTCGAACTAGAAGAAATAGATTTTGTGCGAAATATTAAGCGAGTATTTATGGTAGATGGGGATCCTATTGCATTAGATATAGATCGAATTTCTTCTAAAATTGGTGAAAAACTTAATGTAGAAAAACTAAAAGATTCTATATACTCCTATTTTGAAGAATGCTTACAAGTTAATAAATCACATTCAGATTTTACAATTAAATCTACAGATGCTACAAAAGAAATAGCTATATATTTACACATACAAGTGGGAGATCCTATTCTATATATGAAACATGTTACATATACAAAAAAAGGAATGTCATTTGAATATTGCCATTCGTACTACCGTGCAGACAAATATTCATTAAACATTAGGGCATACCGATAATATGAAAAAGAAACTATTAGCTTTTGATATAGATGGAACACTTGTCAATCCAGTGACACATAAAATCCCCGATTCTGCTTTACAAGCATTAGAAATCTTAAAACAACAAGGACATATCGTTGGAATAGCAACAGGTAGAAATAAAACACAATTACAAAAAGTAATTGATCCCCAAAGATTTGATTTTACCATTTTATGTAATGGTGGATATGCAGAAGTAGATGGGACTCCTGTAATTACTAATATGTATACTTTAGATGAAAAAAATACAGTAATTGAGCAATTAGAAAGATTTCACTTAGAATATGGTATTACAACACATGAACATTTGTATGCGGTAAATCCAGACTCAGATAATGTGCAAAAAGTAATTCAAGCATTTGATGTATATACTCCATATAAGGAAAAAGATTTTACTAACATAGATGTGTATCAATTTTTAGTCTATGAAGACACTAAAACGATTCCATTACTCTCATTAAAAGAAGAAGATTATATCATTCATTCCTATGGTTGGTTTGGATATGATATTGATTTAAGGAATGTTTCAAAAGGAACTGCATTACAAATATTAATTAAGTATTTTTCGATAGATATTAGTGATTGTTTTGCTTTTGGAGATGGGGATAATGATGCGCACTTCTTGAAAGTATCGGGTACAGGAATAGCTATGAAAAATGGTTCTGAAAAAGCAAAAGAAAACGCAGATTTTATAACAACAGATGTTGAAGATGATGGGATTTACAATGCTCTAAAAGTATACGGATTTATAAAGTAGGTGAGAAAATGATATTAAAAAATGCGACAATAGTAAATGCTCTTTCGACGCTTGAACATGGATATATAAAAATACAAAATGGAAAAATTGTCGAAGTAGGAACTGATTGTAGAGAAGATGGTATCGATTTACAAGAAAATTATGTGTTGCCAGGATTCATCGATATGCATATCCATGGGACTAATGGTGTTGATGTTATGGATGGAACAGTAGAAGCTTTAGATATTATGACATCAAATTTAATAAAAGAGGGGACAACTTCGTTTTTACCTACAACACTTACGATGTCTAAAGATAAAATTAAACATGCAATTCAAAATGTTGTTAAATATAGAGGAAACCCAAAAGGATCAAAGATTCTAGGAATTCATTTAGAAGGTCCATTTGTTAATAAAAAATTTAAAGGTGCACAAAACGAGTCCTATATTCAACAGCCAACAATCTCTTATTTACAAGAACTTCTAGATCTTGCTGATGGAAAAATAAAAAATATTACTTATGCATGTGAAGAAGCACCATTAGAATTTACAAAATTTCTTGTTGAAAACAAGATTATTCCAAGTGTTGGGCATAGTTCTGCCACAATGGAAGAAGTGTTAAATCATGTGAATTATGGTTTGAAGAATGTAACCCATTTTCATAACGGACAATCTCCACATAATCATAGATTTCCTGGTGTTGTAAGTGCTGGTTTCTATAGTGATGAACTCACTACAGAAATGATTGTAGATGGTGTTCATTTGCACAAAGATGTTGTGAAGATGACTCATAAAATTAAGACCAAAGACCGAATTTTATTGATTACAGATTCAATGATGGCAAAAGGATTGGGAAACGGGTCTTATACACTTGGTGGATTAAATGTCGTTAAAACAGATACTGAAGTTAGAGCAGAAAGTGGTTCACTTGCAGGTAGTATTCTGAAAATGTCAGATGCGGTAAAAAATATGCTTGCATTTACCGAATGTTCTATAAATGAAATTGTTTCAATGACATCATATAACCAAGCAAAACAACTTAAAATTGATGATCAATTAGGGAAAATAGAAGCAGGTTATACAGCAGATTTAGTTGTCCTTGACAAAACGTTCCAATTGATTCAAACCATTCGTGAAGGAATAACTGTTTACTCCAGCACATTCTAAATTTTATTGGGTACTAGTGGGGAAGCATTAAAGAAAGGTATTAAAATGGAATTTGTCTCTTTTGGTAAAAATGGCGCCCTAGTATTTAATGATAATCACATGTACAAAGTAATAATACCAGTTATAAAAGCTATGAACCCAGAGGAATCAGGAGATTTTATGTTAGTTGGGTTTGTAGTATCTTTGAAAAGAAATTATGAATTTAAATATTTGTTAAAATTTCCCTCAACTTGTGGAATGGCTAATGCTATGGAAACTGAAACTGGGAAAATTGATATAGATAATATAAATCTACTTATTAGAAATGCGAGGTAGCCAGATTATCGGTTATAATAAAATAGAAAATCCAACTATGTAAAAAGTAATATAAAAAAAATAAATGGATAAATTTAGTAATAAGCTAAATATAGAATAAAGTAATAGTTAATAATGGATGGAAATTGAGAGTTGAAGTTATCAACTATTGGAAGTGATAAAAATGAATAAGTCATTAAAAAGAGTGTTTGTGACCACATTTATAATAATTGAATTCACAATGTATGTATTATTTATGTTTATTACAGATGATGTTCCGGTAATAAAATTACAGTATGCAGGAATTATATTGTGTGTTTGTTTTAGTTTTATAATTTATAACAACTTAATAAATACTTGGACCGTTCGTACTGCTTTATTTTTTACAGCTATCGCAGATTTATTTTTATTAATAATGGTTGGCTATGAATTAATAGGTGTTATCGTATTTAGTATTGTTCAACTTATTTATGGAATTAGGCTAATGTTTATGGATAATCGTAAACTTAAGCTTTATGAGTCAATTAATTTGAGACTAGCTTTTATTGTTATATTTCAAATAATTGGTTTAATTATCGTTAAGAATTATGATCCATTGGCCCTAGTTTCATCTTTTTATCTAGCTAACCTGGTTACGAATGTCTTCTTAGCATTTTACCACATTAAAACAAATACGATCTTTGCGATTGGTTTATTCTTTTTTCTTTGTTGCGATATTTTTGTGGGGCTAAATAATAGTCAAGGTTATCTTGATATATCAAGAGACTCAATTTGGGCTAAATTATTAAATCTTCCAATTGATTTAATGTGGTTTTTCTATTTTCCGTCTCAAGTACTCATTACAATTAGTATCTTAACTTATAAAAGTGATTCTAGCTTTACTAGGAATGATGGACGGTTAGGAAAACAGGTTTAAAGCCACACAAATCGAGAACGACATTTTGCCAATATAGAAATAGTGTTATATATAGAGGCTGATTTTTTTTAGCCTCTTTTTGCTATATTTGATTGTTTAACAATAATGTAATTATCGATAACAATCTTCAGAAACCAGATTATGGGCGAAAGAATAATTTAATGATAATTGTCATCAAATACTGTTTTTCTCAGTTTTTCTTTATATATCAGACATTTTTTTCTTTATTTCTTACTGAAGTAAATCCATAAACAAAGGTTGTTCCAAGAATGCACAATTTCGCTATTTATAATGCCAATAACTACCAACAATTTTATCTGAAGAGGTATTAAAAATAACAAAAAATGCGAAATTTACCACAATAGAATGCCTTAAATCGAGAAAACGCCAATCTTTTCTTATGTAAAAATAACCAGGAGTTTTAGGTTTTATCTTATCACAATAATTTGATTATGAGGAGAAAAAGTATAAACTAAGCTGTAAGATAAGATAATAAATTAAGAGGTGGACTTTATGTTTAGGACATTAATTAGAAAATTTAATTATTTAAAATTAAATTCTTTAAATAACTCTTCTATTAAGAATACCCCAAAAAAAGAAGAAATTCCAAAATCTATAAAAGAAATTAAAAACAAATTGAACCAAACATTTTCTGAATGTAATGATTTTATTACTCGTGAACTTGAAATAGGAGAAAAACGAGAGATAAAAGTTATTATTGCCTACATAGATGGTCTTGTAGAAAAGAAAATGGTCGATACAGAAATAATAAAACCAATATTAATAGATTCAAGATTAACAAAACTGAATCAAGAATTTAATAAAAAAACAACAATTGAAATTTTAAAAGAAAATATAATAAGTATCAGTGGACTTAACGAAGTCGATGATTTTAATGAAAGTATTCAAAGTATTCTTTCTGGGGATACAATGACTTATATTGATGGAAATAAAAAAGCATTAAAAGCTGATACAAGAGGTTTTGAATTTAGAGGTGTAGAGGAACCAGATACTGAATCGGTTGTACGGGGTCCTCGGGAAGGCTACACCGAGTCAATCAGAATAAATACAGCCTTACTACGGAGAAAAGTAAAAAATGCTAATCTTAAATTTGAATCTCTGAAATTAGGGAAACAAACTAATACAGATGTGATGGTATGCTACATAAAAGGAATTGCTCATGATGATGTTGTTGAAACAGTCAAAAGGAGATTAAAGAAGATTAATACGGATGCTATTCTTGAATCAGGATATATTGAAGAATTTATTGAAGATGCACCTTTATCTATTTTTCCAACTGTTGGTAATACTGAAAAACCTGATATAACCGCAGCAAAAATATTAGAAGGCAGGGTGGCAATTTTATGTGACGGAACACCTTTTGTACTTACCGTACCTTATTTGTTTGTTGAATCAATACAAGCAAGTGAAGATTATTACTCTCGATTTATTTCTTCATCTTTTTTAAGACTTATTAGAATATTAGCATTAGCATCTTCAACATTAACTCCGGCAATTTATGTTGCTTTACTTTGCTTTCATCAGGACATTATTCCAGCAAAACTGATGATAACTATAGTTTCATCACGTGAAGGTGTTCCATTTTCAGCCTTTATTGAAGCGGCATTAATGATAATAGCATTTGAACTATTAAGAGAAGCAGGTGTTAGAATGCCGAGACAAATTGGACAAGCCGTTAGTATTGTAGGGGCTTTGGTACTCGGACAATCTGCTGTTGAAGCTGGGTTAATAAGTAGTATGATGGTAATTGTAATCGCTGTAACTGCTATCACTAGTTTTATTGTTTCTTCAATGGACAGAACTATCCCTTTCTTAAGATTTGCTTTGCTAATAGGCGCTAATGTGATAGGATTTATGGGTATATTTTTAGTTTCAGAAGTCATACTAATCTATATGTGTTCATTAAGGTCTTTCGGTGTACCTTATTTGGCTCCGTTTTCTCCTTTAAATGGGATGGACTTGAAAGATACTTTTATTAGAGTACCTGTTTGGGCTATGTTAAAAAGACCGAAAGCATTAACAGAAAATAAAGATGGCGGTGAACAGTCTGGATATAGGATGAAAGTCAATTATAGAAAGAAGGAGGATTAATAAATATATGAAATATGGTGTTAAGAGATATCTATTATTATCAATTTTATGTTTGTTTTTAATCAATCTAACTGGCTGTTGGGATAATAAAGATATAATTGAATTAGGTATAGTTTCTGCAGTTGGTATAGATAAAACAAGTGATGATCAGGTTGAAGTGACTATACAAATAATGAAAATTAGTGCAATAAAAGCTAAAGCACAGGGAAGTAGTGAAGAGACATTTTGGACATTTTCTAAAAAAGGTAATACTGTTTTTGAAGCAATAAGAAGTATACTGACAACAATCGATCATAAGCCATTTTATAATTTTAATGAACTAGTCGTTATTGGAGAAGATCTAGCTAAAGATGGAGTTATGGATGTTCTTGATTTTTTTGAAAGAGACCATGAAAATAGAGTACAATCATTTGTTTTAATAGCCAAAGGAATATCAGCTAAAGAAGTATTAAGTGCAAAAACTGATCTAGCTAGTGTACCAGCTTTACATTTAGTAGAAACAATAAAATCGTCTAAAGCATCAACAAGAATAATAGAAATGGAGTTATTTGATCTTTTAAAGGGTTTTTCCTGTCCTGGAAAAAATCCTGTTGCAGGTGTAATAGAAAAATTGAATAGTGAAGATGATGAATTAAAAATTATAAATTTGAGTGTTGAAGGTGGTGCAGTTTTTATAAAAGATAAACTACAAGGATGGATAGAGTCAAAGGATTTAGTAGGTTATCTAATAATAATCAATGAATTCAAAAATGGGATTATCAATATACCTAACCCCCACGAAGAAAACAAATTTGTTACGATTGAATTAAAAAAGGTTAATAGTAAAATGGATATAAAATTTGTGAATAATAAACCAATTATTTTTTTGGATGTCAAAGCAGAAGGAAATATAGGTGAACAGCAAGGACCCGGTGATTTGACAACAAAGGAAATGGTAAAAAAATTAGATGAAGGATTGGAAAAAAAGATTGAAGAAGAAGTAACAAAAGTATTTAAGTTAGCACAAGAAGAATACAAAAATGATTTTTTAGGTTTTGGTAATATTATATATAAAAAAAATTTACGCTATTGGAAGAAAGTTAAAGATAATTGGGATAGCGAATTTAGCAATATACCAGTCGATATAAAGATAAAAGCAAAAGTTTTACAGCCGGGACAAGTAAAAAAAGCATTAGAACCAAAGTAAAGAGGTGAATAGTATGGTTATTGCCCTTATTATAGTATTTATACTAATTATTATGGTTGATATATCTGGATTAATTAAAACAAACAAAAGATTAAAAACAATGATTGTCTATTTCTCATTAATTACAATGGGATTTGTCATTAGTTTACTACAGGTAATAGATAAAAAACCTGTCAGTCCATCAGTCATTATTGAGAAGATAGTGAAAATATTTATAAAATAGGTGACAGCATGTTAGATAAATTCTAATTTTCGATTAGCTGTATTAATCATTGGATTTATATTTAGTTAATCTATAATTTCTAATCCTTCTCTTGCAGCATGAGCTGATGCTTGGGTAGTTGTTGATATTAGTTAATAATCGGAATTGTATTACTTGGCATCTATTCTTACATATTTATTTTAAACTCTGGAAAAATGCTAATCGATATCTTAATAGATGTATTTGGTAAGAAAATGGGGAATATTATTACTGTGTTTATATATTGTATTTTTATTCATCTATTTTAATTCTAAAAAATTACTTCTATTTAATATCATAACTATTTCTTTTCAAATACCAATGATTTTTGTCGGAATTGTTTTAGTGTTAGCTAGGGCTTATCGTGTAATAAAAGGTTTAGAAGTAATTGTAAGAGTTATTGAAATTTGGATTCCAATCATGATTTGCATATCCATTTTCCTGTTTTAGAGCATGGATTTAAGCCGATCCTAAAGACCTCTTTTTACATGATGACTTTTCCATATGGGGAATGGGTTATATTAAATAAAGATAAATATGTCTTTAAAGTTGCTAGTTTTCCTGTCATTTTTGTAGCTTTTTAATGTTAATAGTAATATTATGATAGAAAAAACTATTTATCCTTACTGTATAAATGAAAAGATTGTACCAGATATTCATATAGAGGTTTTTATAGAGATAAACGTTCTATTAGGTGGTGTAACTAAAGGTTATATTATATTCTATTACTATGGGAATTTATCAGTTTTTTCAAATTTCATAATTATATACCGTATGTTATGTCTATTTCAGTCTTCGTTATTGCATTAACATTTTGGCTATTTATAAGTATATTTGATTTAGTGAAGAAAATATTTTTCTGAATAATCTTCAGTTTATGACAATTCATTGACAAAGAACTGTCAGTCCATCAGTCATTAATGAAAAGATGGTAAAATATTTATTGACAAGGTGATACGATGTTAGATAAAGTAAAGATTTCTAGTTTTCAATTAGCTGTAGTAATTATCGGATTTATATTTAGTGAATCTATCATTTCTAATCCCTCTCTTGCAGCAGGAATTGATGGTTGGATAGTTATACTTATTGGCTTAATAAGTGGAATTGTATTGATTAGTATTTTTTCTTTTATCTCGATACTAAACCCTGGGAAAACTCTAATCAATATTTTGATAGATGTATTTGGTAAAAAAATGGGTAATCTTATTGCTGCGCTTTATATATGGCATTTTATTCACATTTTATCCTTAGTTTTAGATCACTATTTGGGTTTTATATCATCTACTCTTTATGTTCAAACGCCAATGATTTTTGTAGCAATTATTTTAACGTTAGTATGCGCTTATTGTGTAAAAAGTGGTTTAGAAGTTATTGCAAGAGTTTCTGAAATATGGATTCCAATCACAATTTTCATAGCTATTCTCCTGTTTTTGGCATTAATCGGTAGGTATGATGTTAATAATTTTTTTCCTGTTTTAGAGGATGGATTTAAGTCAATCCTAAAGCCCTCTTTATACATGATAATTTTTCCATATGGAGAAATGGTTGTATTTTTAATGGTTTTTCCTCATTTGAATAAACATAAGAATGTCTTTAAAGTAGCTAGCATTTCCACCATTTTTGCTAGCTTACTATTATTAATAGTAACATTAAGGGTTATAATGGTTTTAGGTCCTGATATGATAGAAAGAATTACTTATCCTAACTTTATAAGTGCGAAATTTGTACCAGATATTCATATAGAGGTTTTTATAGCAATAAATGTTCTATTAGGTGGTGTAACTAAAGTTTGTATTTTATTATATTCTATAGTTATGGGGGTATCTCAACTATTCAAACTTGATGATTACAAACCGTTTGTTATGCCTATTTCGGTCATCGTGATTGCTTTAACATTTTGGCTATTTGAAAGTTTTTTTGAACATCAAAGCTGGTCAGAAGAAATATATCCTTACTACTCGCTACCCTTTCAAGTCATTATACCGATTTTTGTTTTGATTTTTTCTATAAGAAAAAATAAAATGAGATCTTCAAAGAAATGAAATCAGAATTTCTTTTCATGATTAAAAGAAATAGATATATAAAGTATTCGGTTTTAATGAAGAAATATTTTTCTGTATAATTTATCTTCAATTTATAACAGTTCATAGACAAAAAACCTGTCAGTCTAGCAGTCATTACTAGATAAGATGGGAAAATATTAATTAACAAGGTGATATTATGGTAGATAAAGTAAAGATTTCTAGTTTTCAATTAGCTCTATTAATAATTGGGTCCACACTTGGTTCGGTTACAATTTTTAACCCTGCTTCTGCTGCAGGAGCTGATGCTTGGATGGTAGTTATTCTTAGTTTAGTAAGCGGAATTGTATTGATTAGCATATATTCCTTTATTTCTATCCTTAATCCAGGGAAAACACTTATAGATATTTTGATAGATGTCTTTGGTAAGACTACAGGTAAATTTATAGGTATACTCTATCTATGGTATTTTATTCATCTTTTTTCATTAGCTGCGGGATCATTTGTAGATTTTAGCGTATCAACTATTTACATTACAACTCCAGCAGCTTTTATAGCAATCGTTTTTGGAATACTAGTTGTTTACAGAGTAAAAAAAGGTTTAGAAATAATCGCTAGATTTAGTGAATTAGTAATACCTATAATGATGTTGATTATAATATTACTGTTTTTTGTATTAATAAGTAAGTATGATGTCAATAATTTTCTTCCTGTATTGGAACATGGATTTAAACCAGTCTTAAAGGCTTCTTTTTTGATGATGACATTTCCTTTTGGAGAATTGGTTGTATATTTAATGATTTTTCCTCATTTGAATAAACAAAAGAATGTCATTAAAATAGCAAGTATTTCCGTCGTAATTGCTGGATTATTATTATTATTAATAACAGTAAGTACGTTAATGGTTTTAGGACCAATTATGTTAGAAAGAGTTAAATATCCAACCTTTATAAGTGCAAAGTTTGTCCCAGAAATTCACATGGAAGTATTTACAGCTATTAATCTAATAATAGGGCTTGCAATCATGGGTTCCATCATAATATATGCTGTAAGTATGGGGGTATCACAAATTTTCAAACTTGATGATTATAAGCAATTTGTTACGCCTATTACAATAATTGGGTATGCTTTATCATTTTGGATATTTGATAATTCATTTGATCACGATATTTGGTTAAAAGAGGTATATCCATATTATGCACTTCCTTTTCAAGTTATTATACCGATATTTGTTTTGATTACCTCTCTGATAAAAAACAAAATGAAGTTTTCCAAATAATTAAAATCTGTATTTAGGTTAGCACAGTTTATTAACAAAAAACGTCTTATGAGGCTTATGGGAATCTCTGCTAAGATTAGACGAAAGAGAAAAGGATACATTAAATCAACACCACAAATAACAACTGAGAATGTCTTAAATTAGAATTCAAAGCAGAAGCACCTAATACAAAACGATTAACAGGTGTTACAGAGTATAAAGTGATAGGCATAACCAAAAAACACTTTTTGAAAAAGATATGAATTAAATACAATTTTATAGTGTAAATATTATTATGTGGTTTCTCTAGATTTATATAATGCCTAAATATTGCAAAGCAATTCAAGGTTCAATCATCATATATGCTGCATGTATAAGGGTATCACAAATTTTCAAACTTGATAATTATAAGCCGCTTGTTATGCCTATTTCAATCATCGTGATTGCCATGTCATTGTGGGTAATTGATAGTGTTTTTGAACAACTAAGTTGGGGGGAAGAAGTATATCCATACTATGCGCTTCCTTTTCAAGTCTTTATACCGATTTTAGTATTGATTTTCTCTATAATAAAAAACAAAATGAAAACTTCTAATTAATTGTAAAAGGTATGTAAATAGATTAAACAAAAATTACACTGTATTTGAAAAATTAGCAGTGTATTTTTATTTCTGATTATATAATTATATAGTGACAATTTCTGGAATAATAAGTGACTTATCAGGGAATGAATCTCGTTTATTTTATACAAGCAATAATTTTTTTCTATTCTAAGTTCATGTAAATTTATTTAGTTCTATAAAAAAAGATTTGACAACGTTTTCTTTAGTTGCTATAATGGGTTTAAATTATGTGATAAAACGTTTTACTAAGGAGTTTGCTATGAAAATTGTAGAAAATGCTTTAACTCCTCAAATATTTAGTGAACTGCGAAATACAGGTCCATTTATACCTTATGAAGAAGAAGATATAATATATGCTTTAGAACATTCTTTATTTAATGTGGTAATTTATGATGAGCAAAAAGCTGTTGGAATTGCCAGACTAATTGGCGATAATCGTTTGACTTTTATTATTAAAGATGTTGTTGTATTGCCTAGGTATCAAAATAGAGGCGTTGGTGATTTACTAATAAAACAACTGTTTAAATATATTGAAGCTAATGCTTGTACTAATGCTTATATTGGATTAATGAGTACTCCTCATAAGGAAGGATTTTATGAAAAGTATGGTTTCATTCGACGACCGAACGAAAAGTACGGAGCAGGTATGGTTATGTTTTATAAAGGAGGAAAAATAAGTGAATAAAATAATCGTCTTTGGTAGTGTCAACACTGATTTAGTGATTTCATCTCCAAAGATTCCTATAGAAGGCGAAACATTAAAAGGACAAAATTTTTTTACAAGTCCTGGTGGAAAAGGTGCTAATCAAGCAGTTGCTGCTTCTTTACTTGGTGGTCAAGTAGAACTAATCGGTTGTGTTGGAAATGACTACTTTGGTATTAAATCCTTAGATATTTTAAAGAGTAGTGGAGTAGGAACTAGTCACATACATCAAATAGAGGGAGCTCAATCAGGAATTGCTATGGTTATAACTGTAAATGGTGATAATCGCATTATTTTAGATAGTGGTGCAAACCGACAGTTAAAAGTAGCGCATTTCAAACAATATATTAATCAAACCAATGTATACGGTGATCTATTTGTGACACAATTAGAAAATGATGTAGATGAAACAATTGAAGCACTTAAAGTGGCTAAGAAACAGGGAATGACAACAATATTTAACCCTGCCCCAGCGGTACCAATTAACCAAATTGTATATCAAAGTGTAGACATACTTGTGCTCAACCAGAGTGAAGCACAGATTTTAACAGGTATATATCCAACTGAACAAAGTAGCTGTCAAGCGGTTTACAAACACTTGTCTTCATTAGGCGTTAAGACGGTAATTATTACACTAGGTGCTTTAGGAAGTGTTTTGATAGATGAAACAGATTTTAAAGAAATAAAGGGGTATCTTGTTCCTACCATCGATACAACAGGAGCTGGAGATGCGTATATAGGTGCACTGTCTTACGGTATGTCAAACGGTTTTAGTGTTTATGACAGTATGATACTTGCAAGTCAAGTTTCAGCGCTTGTTGTAATGAAAAGGGGTGCACAAATAGCTATGCCCACATTAAATGAAGTTAGAAATTATTTTAATAAGGAGGACAAATGATGAATAAAAAACTTCCAATCATAATTGATACAGACCCTGGCATTGATGATGCAGTTGCAATTGCTGTTGCGCTATTTAGTGAAAAACTAGATGTAAAACTGATTACAACAGTTGCGGGAAATGTTAGTTTAGAAAAAGTAACAATGAACACTTTAAAACTTTTGAAATTTTGGAATAAAAAAATTCCTGTGGCACAAGGAGCTAGTGAACCTCTCATAAGACCTTCTATGGATGCTAGTAATGTCCATGGGAATAGTGGGATGGATGGTTACGATTTTGAAGATGGTGATTTATCACTGCTTTTAAAAGAAAATGCAGTTGAAGCCATGTATAAAACCATTATGTCTTGTGAAGAGAAAATAACAATTATGCCAATTGGTCCTTTAACGAATATCGCTTTACTCTTAAAAGTATATCCTCAAGTGAAAAAGAAAATTGAAGAAATTGTATTAATGGGAGGATCTACAACCCGAGGTAATAAAGGGGTTATGTCAGAGTTTAACATTGCTGTGGATCCCGAAGCAGCGAAAATTGTATTCTCTAGTGGAGTCCCTATTGTGATGGCAGGACTTGATGTAGGATGGAAGGCGTTAGTATATCCAGAGGATAGTGCTCAAATTAAAACGTTCAATCGTACAGGGGATATGCTTTATTCATTGTTCCAACATTACCGTGGAAGAGGACTTAAAAATGGGTTGAAAATGTATGATACTTGCGCAGTTGCTTATTTATTAAAACCAGAAATGTTTGAAGTAGCTCATACATTTGTTGATATAGAATTAGTTGGGGCCCTAACAGCGGGAACTACTGTTGTTGATTTAAAGGGGTACTTAAAACAAACAGAAAACGCAAAAGTCTGTGTTGATATTGACCAAGAAATGTTCAAAAATTGGTTGCTTAATGCATTGAAAAAATGTATTTAAAGTGAATATATTAAATTGTATGGAGGAAGAAACATGGAACAAATTTTAATGTACACATCAGCAATTATAGCTGTAGGACTAGTTATTTTTATGCTAATCAAAAAAGCTGATATTAAATTGACGTTATTAGGGGTTGGATTAGTATTATTATATGTTGCTATAATAATGGGTAATTCTGTTACTGATACTACAACAGGTGCTGTATTCCTTGATCCATTCCAAGTGGTTGTTGATCAATTCAAAAGAATATTAGCAAGAGCTGGGTTGATTATTTTAATTTTAGGTGGTTACTCAAGCTATATGAGTGCAATTGGCGCAAATGAAGTGACTGTCGATGTGTTAACAAAACCACTTAAACGAATTAAATCAGCCTATGTTTTGGTTCCGTTTGTCTTTTTATTAGGAAATCTATTGTCACTAGTTGTACCAAGTGCTTCAAATTTAGCAATAATTTTACTTGCTACTTTATATCCTGTATTAAAAAAATCAGGAATGTCTACATTAACAGCTGCTGCTGTCATAGCAACAACAGCAACCGTTATGCCAACACCATTAGGTGGAGATAATGTTGCAATTTCGGAAGAACTAGCTCAATATGCTGATTTTACTGGGTTAACAGCAACAGAATATGTATTCAGTTATCATGCACTTGTATCAATTCCAACATTAATTTTAATGGCAGTTGTTCACTATTTCTGGCAAAAGCATTCAGATAAGAGACAAATTGCTAAGGGAATACAAACAGAAGAAGTGGTAACAGTAGATACATCTAAAGCAGTCGATGTTCAAGGTGGAGCTCTTTATAAAACAGTATATTCATTACTACCTGTTTTCCCAATTGTATTATTGCTTGTCTTTTATATACTGGGAACTACTACAGGTATAGATGTGAATTTATCTGTTGAATTATCAGTTTTAGTCAGTTTCGCTTTAGCACTTGTTGCTGAACTGATTCGTAAACGTAATGGTAAAGAAGTATTAAAACATACAGAAACATTCTTTAAAGGTATGGGGAATGGGTTTGGTATTGTGGCATTATTAGTAGCTGCGTCTGTGTTTGTTTCAGGGCTAAAAAGTATTGGTATGGTAAGTACTATTCAAGAAACTATGCAAGGTAGTAATAGTCAAGGATTTGTATTGCCATTAATATTGGTCCTATTTACAGCGTTAATTGTTATCTTAAGCGGCAGTGGAACAGCGTTATTTTATGCTATGGTCCCACTTATGTATGGATTAGCTACCGCAGCAGGAATTAGTGCTTTAGCTGTAACAATCCCAATGGGACTTGCAGGAAACTTATTACGTGCAGTTTCCCCAGTATCTGCCGTTATAGTTATCGTAGCTGGTACTACAAAACAAAATCCACTTGATATTGTTAAACGTACATCAGTTCCAATGATTTCAGGGGTTATATTTATGTTTGTATTATCAATGATACTTTTCTTATAAATAAAAACATATAATTCAAACATACACTTTTTAAAAACTGTGCCTTAATTATGTTCAATTTAAGGTGCGGTTTTTATTTGGTCTATTGGTCTATTTATTAAAATTTAAAATCTATATATACTGTTTTTTCTTCTAATTTTTGTTACAATAATATTTGAAGTGGGTGATGAATAAATGACAACTATTAAAGATGTTGCGAAAGAAGTGGGGGTATCCGTCACAACTGTTTCTTTGGTATTAAATCATAAGTCAGTTCGTGTATCACAAGCGACAAGAAAAAAAATATTTGAAGTGGCAAAAAAGCTTAAATATACCCCTAATTTTGCAGCAAGAAGTTTAGTATCGAAGGAATCAAAGACAATTGGTCTCATAATTCCAGATATTGAAAATGCGTTTTTCTCAAGTTTATTTAAGTCGATTGAGGATTATGCTCGTTCGCTTGGTTACATGGTATTATTGATGAATAATAATGATTCCCATCAAACAAACATCGAAGTGATTGATTTATTATTGAGTCGGCATATTGATGGTTTATTACTTGTTATTTCCAATGAGACTTATCTAGAAAAATATCAGGAAGAAATGAAACATTTACTATTAAATTTGCCAATTCCTTTAGTGATGGTTGACCGAGTATTTGATGAGTCCTTTTTTAACAAAGTCTATTTTGATAACCAATTAGGAGGTTATTTAGCGACGAAGCATCTTATTAACCATGGTCACAAGAAAATTGCTTGTATTACTGGTCCAAAAGAAACAAAAAGTTCAGAAAAAAGATTAATGGGCTATTACCAAGCGATGAATGAAGCGAATTTAACGATAAATAAGGACATACTATTAGAAGGAGATTATCACTTTGATAGTGGCAAAAAACGGATGAATGAACTATTAGACAAAGATTTAACCGCGGTTTTTGCCTTTAATGACTTAATGGCTTATGGTGCCATTCGTTCTATTCACGAAGTGAATAAGAATGTTCCAAAAGATTATTCACTTGTTGGTTATGATCACTTTTTAATAGCGACAATGCTTGATTCACAATTAGATTCAATTGAACAAAATAGTAAAATACTTGGTGAAGAAGCATGTAAAATTTTATTTTCTGAAATCAAACATAAAACTGAAAATCTACAAGATATATGTTTAAAGCCAGTATTGTTTAGAAGTGGTAGTGTAAATATTTAAAAGTATGATGTTTTCTTTTTTGTTGTTTATATAAGAAAAAAAGTGATAAATCGATAATTAATGATTTATCACTTTTTTATGAAATGATATTTAGAAATATGATTTAATACAATATTTAATTAATTTTTTATTAAACGTTTAGTAAAAAAGGACATTCCTCTTTTAAAAGCTGTTAATCCGTATATCATAGAACTCCAGTCTATTAGCGTAACAGCTAGTGGGTACCAACGATTTTGTTCTTTTAGATGAAACCAAGAATAACGATGTAAACCATATTGATAAGAACAACGGAACTTTCGCTCTTCTTCTTTATCATTTGAATTTGTATAAACATCATAAGGAATATGTTGATATAGGGCGTATAAATCATAAATCCCTTCTGGGTATACTGGTAAAAACCCCGCCACAATATATGCTGAAGCTATATTTCTTGGGGAATCATTAATTTTGTCAGCGTGATATTCGTTATATAAACCTTTATTACTCCCTGCGCCATACCCCCAGACAAAAGAGGGAACATTTAATTCCTTCCATTTTAAACGATCAGCCATGCAGGCATTTTTTAAATACTCTGTATATATTGGGCTAGTAGTATATTCAGGAATTAAATAAAAGGGGAATTGATGGACAAAAGATGATAAAAATGAATTTTCCCTATCTGTTAATACTGGGATATCAAAATAATATGATTTTGGTAATTTAATAAGTTTATCTTCAGCAAATGTATTAAACCATAAAGCTTTAAGTTCTTCATTATCTGGTTCGCATAATTTTGCTAGATAGGAAACCAAAGCATATTCATTAAAAGCATTTAATGGTGCTATGCCTTTACCCTCTTTTGAGATCATATTTATAATACCTTTATCTTTATCATGAACGACTATACTCCAGTCAATAGACATTAGCAAATCTTTAGCCATCTTTTCAATGTTAGGGTGAGTGTTTTTGAAGTGGTTTCCAGCAAAGAGTGCACCAGCAATTAAAAGTGATGTATCAATCGTAGAAAATTCCGAATGAATATTTTCTCCAGTTTCCATATCAACAAAGTGTGCGAAGAACCCTGATTTCTCATCACGAGCTACCATGCAACCTTTTGTTTGGTTTAATACAGTTTTTAGGGTTGTAATCACTTTCTCCGCTGCTTTATCATCAATTCCTTCCAAATCAGATACACATAAGCCAATTAGTCCAACGCCCGTTGCTGCTATAGAACATTTATTGTCAGGAATTTCCTCGAAAGTCATAAATGTATCAGCATATAATCCCGTTTTAGGGTGCCTTGATGCTTCTAGCAATTTGAGTGAATTAAGATATTGCTGATCAAAGAAATTTTTCACATTATTGGGTAAATTTTTGTAAAAATCCGTTGTTTGGTTCATATTAAATATTACTCCTCATTATATTTTCATCAATATTGTAAGATGTGTATATTATAGTTTCCTTTATATTAAATTTCAATAACTATTTTTTATAAATTATTTATTAAGAATAGTCTCTGTAAAAATAATTGAGAAATTCTAATATTTGCCAAAAAATATTTAGACTTTATAATTGACAATTATTCCTTCATGTAGTAAAATTAACTCAAACGTTTCAATAAAACGGTTACATCAACATAACAAATTGTTATATTCCAATTTTATCTTATGATACTAAGTAATTAATATCTGGATAAGATTATTTTTTGTAAAATTACTGAATCGTTTCAGTATAGTGGAGGACTTCGTGGTAGAGATTAAAAATCAATGTGTTTATATAGATGGGAAGCCAATCATTTTAAAAGGTGCTGAATTTCATTATTTTAGATCTGATGCGAATAATTGGGAAACCATATTGAATCAAATAAAAGCATGTCATATTAATCTTGTGAGCACTTATATCCCGTGGATGTGGCATGAGCACATTGAAGGAGAAATGGACTTATCAGGAAAACGCAGAAAAGAAACAGATTTAGTTGCTTTCTTTCAAGCAGTAAAAAATGCAGGAATGTATTTACTAGTTAGACCAGGTCCATACATTATGTCAGAAACAATAAACTCTGGAGTACCTTTGTGGGTGCTGAAAAAATATCCGGAGGTTGTTTCTAGGAAAGCAAATGGTGAATTCTCTCCAACAAAAGTTGCGAACTATTTGCATCCTAAATTCATTGAACTAGTAACCAAATGGTACCAATCCGTTTGTCAGGTTATAGCCCCTTATAGTATCGAAAATGGGGGTAACATAATCATGTTTCAATTAGACAATGAAGTGGGAATGCTACAATGGGTTACAAATCAACCAGATATGAGCGATGAGTCTCTTAAACGATTCGCGCTATTTTTAGAAAATAAGTTTAAAACAATTAATGAATTGAATAGATATTTTGAGATAGATTTCAAACAGTTTAGAGATGCTGCACAGAGTGTCAAAGAACCAACAGAAAAAAGTTGTTTAAAACTACATGAGACATTTGGCTATTTCTTGCGAGAAGATTATGCGAACTATATAAGATTTCTAAAAGATTTAGCTGTTAATAATGGATGCAAAATGCCTTTTGTTGTCAACGTTCATGGATTTGACCAAAATGATTATTCAAAAAGAGGGAAACAGTATCCGATCGGACTTTCTCAACTATATGAAGTAAGAAAAATTGAGGATTGTCTGCTTGCAGGGGATTACTATATTGGTAATATAGTCCCTGACAACTATTATGATGTCGTTTTGGCCAATGAATTCACAAAAGCTATTCAACCTAAAGAACAACCATTGTTCTCAGCTGAATTTCAAGGTGGATTTCAATATGGAATTCCTAAGTTACAGCCCACAACCTATGATTTAAAAACGAGATTGTGTTTCGCCAATGGAATGAATGCTATTAATTACTATATGTTTGTGGGTGGATATAATCATGAAGGAATAGGCTTATTAGCACCACGACATGATTGGCAAGCGCCTATCTCAAGTGATGGGAGTTTAAAAATTCAGTATCATTATATCCATGACTTAATGAAAGTATTTAATGCATATGAAACCGAATTAGTCAAAACAAAATCACGTTACTCTGTTAGTCTAGGATTTAATCCTGATTATTATATGACTGAGTTTGATAATCAATTTACGAAGTCACGTAAAGAAATGTTTGTGAATTTTAGAAATGACTTTCTTTATGAAGGAGTAGGTAAGGCAATTATTAATCAGAACATATATCCTGAAGGAATAGACTTACTGGGTTCTGAAATAAATCCCTTAAATGCTTTAATCGTTTTTTCAACTGAATACATGAATCAATCTATTCAATTAAAACTAATTGATTATATTAAACAAGGTGGTCGTTTATTCATATATCCACAAATTCCAATCAAAGATATGAATGGAGAAAACTGTACATTATTAAAAGACTATCTTGATATTGAGATTGTCGATAAAAAATGGTGGTCTGTTGCTCATATCATGGATTATAGAGATGTTAATGTTGAATTTACAGAACTATATAAAGTTAAGGGTAATTGGCAAGTGCTTGGGCTAGATGAGAATAGCAGTTATCCACACACTTGTATAAAGACAATAGATAAAGGACAAGTACTCATCTTTGGATGTGCTATGAAAAATGATTACAGTTATAAAGATGAACTGATTAAACAATTACTTGAACAAATAGATGTACATCCTTTAGCTGATGTAGACGAATGGGTTACAATCAACATTAGAGAAGATGGAAAAACAAAGTTGTTTTTTATCAATAATCTAGATGAATATGATAAAACCATTACGATTTCTGAATTAGCACCTCATCCAATTCACATCCCGATGCGCAAAGGTCTGATTTTACCACAACATATGTATGTAACAGAAGATGTGAATATTATCTATTCAACACTAGAATTAATTGGTAAAACGATAAAAGGGACTCAATGTGTGCTAGAGTTTAGTCCATTTAATCAAAATGGATTTATAAAAATTGAAATTATAAATCCAAATTTTGAAATTTCTTATCAAGGTTTGAATGTTGTTGACAAAAATAACAACCAAATTTTATTAAAAATTAAAGAAAACTCTAAGGAAATTATGATTCAAATTGGTTAATACTAATAATGTTTAGTTATTTCTAAACGAAAATTAGATTAATAATAAATTGGGAGGAAAAAGAAAACATGAAAAAATTAGTTTATGTTTTATCACTAATTGTCTTTGTTGTAGCATTGGCAGCATGTAGTCCTGAGGAAAAAGAAACAACTACCAAGACACCTGCTTGTCCAAATGGTGTTACAACAATTAGTTACGCTAACTGGAACTTGGGTACTGAAGATGAAAATAATCTTGAAAGAAGAATGATTGCAGAATTCAACGCTCAAGATGAGTGTCGTCAAGTAATTATTGACGAAAATATCGACCCAGCTGATTGGGCAGGCTCATTAAACGCTGCAGCTGCTGCAGGAACATTACCAGATGTATTTATGTTGCAAACTGTACCTGCTGCATTAGCAAATGATTGGGTACTAGACATATCGTCTTATATAGAAAATGACACTGAGTGGGATGGATTGGCAACTGCATTAACAGAATCAATTACTTATGATGATGAAACTTATGCAATCCCATTTGGGATGTTTATGCAAGGTTATTGGATTAACAATGATTTATTTAGACAGCATAATGCTTATGCACCTGAATTTGGATTTACTTGGGATGAGTTTGATAATGCAATCTCTGCAATGACAAAACCACTTGAAGGTGTGGTTGGTTTATCTGAGGAAATCTCAATTGTAGATTACTATACAGCAGTAAATTCAGATAATTTAGGATGGCACTCATTTGATGGGTCACAATTTAACTTAAATTTTTCTACATATGTTGAAGGTGTAACGAAAGCTAAAAGCTACTTTGATAACGGTTACGTATTAGATGCACAATCAGCTGAAACAAAAGAAACCTATTTTGATAGCCCAGGATGGTGGGGCGAAGCATGGGACTCAGGTCATATCGCGATTGCTTGGGAAGCGACTTGGGCATTACCTCATTTAATCAATGACTTAACATTTGATTGGGATTTCATTGGAATGCCAGGTGGAAAAGTTGTTTTAATTCCAGATTTCTTAGGTGTGTCAGCAGCAACAGAACATCCTGAATTAGCTTATGAATTTGCTAAATGGATGAGTTTCTCTAAAGAAGGATATTTAAAACGTATTGAAATTGCTAATGACAATGAAGGAATTGTTGTAAATACATTACCATTAATTGATGATGAAGAAGTTGTAAATGCTTATTTTGATACATTAGATGTGCGTGGATTACGCGCTGTGTATGATGATCTAGATGCATCAGCAATCGTTGAAGGAGTTAAAGTTATCCCTGGCTATGTTGATTCTAGATGGAATGCACCAACTGGAATTGCCATTGGTACAGAAGGTGAAGAAGGTTATAAAGAAAACGCTTCGATTGGTGACATAATTTGGAATTCATTCCGAGGAAATTTGAACTATAGTGACTATGCAGATGCTATTAATACTATAGCTAATCAAAAATATAACGAAGCTGTAGCATCTTTAGACAAATAAACTGCATTGGAGGAGAATTAAATGAAAAAGGTACTTGCTTTAGTATTAGTTACTTTAGTAGCGATTATTACTTTGATAGCCGCTATCAGAATCGCTAATGAGAAGACACCTAATTCAATCTATTCTCCTTCCTTTTTATTAAAAGGAAGTTACGGAATATTACCGGGTTCATATGAAACGTTTTATGAAATCAATCAGGAAGATAATGTTGAGGGCTATCAAACAAATTTAAATCAGAATGGCTATGAAGGTAGTTCTTTGTATTTGAATGATGGACAAACGGTAACATATGAACTACATATTTCTGAAGAAGGAGAATATGAATTAGGTTTTGATTATATGACCTTAGATGATTCAATTGTTCCAATAGAAATGACTATCTTCATTAATGGTGAGAATCAAGTAGGTCGAAACCTAATCATCGATAAATATTGGGTCAAAAGTAATGAAGTAAAACGATTTGACAGAAATCTTAATCAAGTCTTACCTCGACAAACACACTATGATGGTTTTATGACACAATTTTTTAATGATTTTGAAAATTTACAAGATGAGAATATAAAATTTCATCTTAAAGAAGGTTTGAACAAAATACAAGTGATGGTTTTTAATCAGGATATCTTGCTTGGTAAAGGTTATCTAGTACAAGATAAAATAATAAAACCATATGATGAATATTTTAATAATGCTACTACAATTAATAAAGAATTTATAGAAATTGAAGCAGAAGATGTGAGTTATAAAAACGATATCGGAATTATTTTGGGGGTCACTAGAGACGCAAATGTTACCCCTTCAAGCAGTAGTTATAATTTGCTAAATCATTTATCAGGTAATAATTTTAATGAACACGGTGATGAAGTGAGTTATCACTTTGAGGTTGAACAATCTGGATACTTTAATATAAGTTTTAAGTACTTACAAAAAAGAAAAGCAAATTCTAATATGTTTATGGATATTAAGATTGATAATGAAATTCTTTTTCAAGAATTAAATAACTATTCTATAAGCCCTGCATCTAAGTGGACTAATACAACCATTGGCAATGAATCTGGGGCGTATCAAATTTATTTAGAAAAAGGACTGCATACCATTTCTTTACTAAATGACGCGTCATCATATCAAGAAGAATATGAATTATTACAAAACATTATCGAAGAAATAAATGAATTAACCTTACAAATTAGAAAAGTTACTGGGAATCAAGATGATCCTTATAGGGAATGGGACTTACCTAAGTATATTCCTAATATTAATGAGACATTAACTGCTTGGGAAGAAGATATTAATGATGTAATTGAATCGATAAAGGCGCTGAATTTAAATAATAAAACTAATTTTGAAATTAAAAATCTTCAATCAGCTTTAAGAAAAATTAACGAATTGAAACAGGATGTTAATAAAATTCCTAGTCAAATGAATTTATTATCAGAAGGATCCAATTCAATCGTTCAGACTTTAACAATCGTGTCCACTTATCTAATCAAACAACCTATCTCCATTGATAAAATTTATATCCATGGTTCAGAAGTAGAATTACCAAAAGCAAGACAAAATTTCCTTGTTAATCTTTATTTAAAATATGAAGCGGTTATCGCAACATTCTTTAAAAAAGGTGAATTTAAAAATCATGAGGAAATCGAAGTTTGGGTCAATCGCCCAAGACAAATCGTAAATATTATGCAGCAAATGGTTGATACAACCTTCACTAAAGAAACTGGAATAAAAGTGAATTTATCAGTAATGCCTGATGAACAAAAGTTAATTTTAGCAAATGCAGCTGGTTCACAACCAGATGTTGCATTAGGTATTAGTAACTGGATTCCTTATGAACTAGCAATTAGGGGAGCTTCGGTTGACTTAAGACAATTTGCAGGTTTTGGAGAATTATTAAATAATTTCCAATCAGGAGCTATATTACCATATGTGTTAGATAATGGAGTATATGGCTTACCTGAAACACAAGATTTTCAACTGACATTTTATCGAACTGATATTATGGATTCATTAAATTTACCTGTACCTAATACTTATCAAGAAATTAAAAATATATTACCTACATTACAACGTTATGGAATGAATTACTTCCTTCCGTTATCATCAGCTGGTGGATTAAAACCTTACGCGGTGACTTCACCATTTATCTATCAATATGGAGGAGATTTCTACTCAAGTGACGGTTTAAGAGCAACAATAAATACTGAAGAATCTGTAACCGCTTTAAAAATGATGACAGATTTATATACAATTTACTCTCTACCTCTACAAGCGCCAAGTTTTTATGAATATTTTAGAAATGGTAAATTACCTATTGGTGTCGCTAATTTCACTGAATATAAAAAATTGATTTTTGCCTCACCAGAATTAGCAGGAAAATGGAATATCGCACCTCATCCTGGAGTTCTAGACGAATTTGGAGAGATTAATCGGTGGGCAACTGGTTCTGCTCAATCGGTTGTGATGTTTGAAAAATCACATAAACAACAAGAGTCATGGAATTTTATCAAATGGTGGATGTCAAAAGAAACACAAGTTGATTTCATGCATACTATTCAATCCATTCTTGGTTCTGAATATCTGTGGAATACTGCCAATGTAGAAGCATTTAAGGAATTACCAATACCAGAAGAACATAAAACAATTATTTTACAACAGTGGCAATATCTTAAAGAAGTGCCTCGAGTACCAGGAGGTTATATGGTAGAGCGTGAAGTTAGTAATATATGGAATAAAGTTGTATTTGATGGGGCAAATTTACGATTAGCCATCGATGATGCAACATTAACAATTAATCGTGAATTAAGAAGAAAGCAAGAAGAATTTGGTTATATAGAAGGTGATAATGTGGTAAGAGCATATACAGTACCAACCATTGAACTAGTTGAGTCATGGAAAGTGAAAGAAAATGTTGAATAGAATAAAAAAAATAAATTCTGCTTACTTATTTATTTTACCTTATTCAACCATGTTCTTAGTCTTTATAGTTCTACCTGTCTTTATTGCTTTCTTGCTTAGCTTTACTTATTTTAATGCTGTTGAAGCGCCTAAATTTAATAACGTTCAAAATTATATATTTATCCTTACACAGGATAAAGTGTTTATGCAAACCGTCTTACCAAATACAATAAAGTTTTCTCTTATTGTTGGTCCTGGAGGGTATATCTTATCTTTTCTTCTTGCTTGGATATTAGCCCAAGTACCGCATAAGTCAAGAACTGTCTTAGCATTAATGATTTATTCTCCTTCGATGACCGCAGGTGTTGCTATTACTGTTTTATGGCAAGTGATCTTTAGTGGTGATGAGAATGGACTTATCAATGGATTTTTATTAAACTATAACCTAATTGGTGAGCCAATTCAGTGGTTACAATCCCCAGACCATTTGATGAAGGTTATGATAATTGTCTCGTTATGGAGTAGTATGGGGGTTGGATTCCTAGCAATGCTTGCTGGGGTGCTTAATATTAATAATGAAGTATATGAAGCAGCTTATATTGATGGATTAAGAAATAAATTTCAAGAAATATTCTATATAACTATACCATCAATGAAACCACAAATGTTGTTTGGAGCTGTCATGTCTATTGTTGGTACCTTTAGTGCAGGTGCAATTGGGGTTCAGTTATCTGGTGCCAATCCAACACCACAAAATGCAGGTCAATTAATTATTAACCACATTGAAGATTATGGAATCTTAAGATCAGAAATGGGTCTTGCAGCTGCATTTTCAGTTGTATTATTATTAATTATTTATGGTATTTCAAAATATGTCAATAGAGCATTCAGTGAATAGGAGGGAAAAGGCATGTCTTATTTTGGAACAAAAATTAATCCTAAATACTATCATAAAAGTCAGATTAAATTCTATTTGTTTGTTTTACCACTAGCAATTTTTATGGTTCTACCAATAATTTATATCTTCGTCACTGCTTTTAAACCAATTGATGAGCTTTTCGCCTTTCCACCTCGTTTCTATGTAGTCAATCCCACACTAGATAATTTTCGAGATTTGGCTGATATGACTGAAGGTTCTGGTCTACCTATGGGACGCTATATTTTAAATAGTATTTTAATAACTTTTTTTGTCCTAGCCTTATCATTACTATTTAGTACTATGGCAGGTTTTGCATTATCAAAGAAAAAATTTAAGGGGAAATCCTTATTGTTTGAAATCAATACGCTTGCAATCATGTTTGTCCCTATTGCAGTGACCATACCAAGATTTTTAATTATTAGTGAATTAGGCATCATCAATACTTTTATGGCTCATATCTTACCACTTTTAGCTGTACCGGTAGGATTGTTCTTGGTAAAGCAGTTCATTGACCAAATCCCCAATGAATTAATTGAAGCAGCTTATGTGGATGGTGCTAATGATTTTTATATCTATCTTAAAATTATTGTTCCACTGATTAAACCTGCTGTCGCTACAGTTGCGATTCTAGCGTTTCAATCAACATGGAATAATGTTGAAACTTCAGCATTATTTGTCAATAATGCAGAATTAAAAACATTTGCATTCTATTTAACAACCTTTGTCACACAATCAAATTCGATTGCTGGAGCTGGGATAGCAGCAGCTTCTTCTATGATTATGTTCTTGCCGAATCTGATTATTTTTATCTTTTTACAAGGTAAAATAATGAATACAATGGCACACTCAGGGATTAAGTAAGGGGGAATGAAGATGAAAACATTTAGTAAAATTTTAATTGTATTTTTTATCCTATTTACACCCCTTGTGAAAGTAAAAGGAGATTCTGCTTATGGTACATTTACATTAGATTCTAAAGGTCAATTTGTACTAACTCAAGAGGCCTATAGTGCCTTTAATCTCATTAATTTAGATTTAAAAAATCCAAGTGATTTATTCTTAGATCAGCATCAAAATTTATATGTTGCAGACACAGATAATCATCGTATCGTAAAATATAACATCAATACAGAAGAAACTACATTCCTAGGAGAGACAGTTTTAGAAAATCCAACTGGTATCTTTGTTACAAGTAATAATCTCATTTATGTTGCTGATTTTTTGAAAGAAGCAGTTGTAGTACTAAATGATGAAGGTGAACTCATTAAAATACTAGAGAGACCTGATGAAATTTATTATGGTGAAGATACTAAATTTAAACCTAGAAAAGTCGCAGTTGATGATAATGAAAATATTTACGTTATTACTGAAGGTGGCGTAAATGGAATTGTACAACTAAACAGTAATGGAGATTTTCTCGGTTACTTTGGGGCAAACTTAACTAAACCTTCATTCAAAATGATTATTCAACGTGCGATATTTTCAGAAAAACAATTGTCGCAACTTGCTAAATTAGTACCTCCTTCTCCAACAAACCTTACAATTGATAATCAATCGATTGTTTATCCAATTTATAAAGGTCAATCTAGCGGATCCCTACGAAAACTAAATTTGAATGGAAATAACGTTTTAAATGTCGATTATAATTCAAGTTCATTTATTGATATTACAATAGATGAATTTGGGAATATTTATACTGTAGATGCAGAAGAAGAAGGTAATATCAGTATTCATGATAGTTTTGGAAATCTATTATTTCGATTTGGTGAAAAAAACACATTATCTACTAGATTAGGTCAGTTTATTAACCCAACTAGTATTGAAGTAGATGACTATGGAAATATTTATGTATTAGATAATAGAACAGGGTCTGTCCAAGTGTTTTCTAGAACCGAATTTGGTCAGTTGGTATTTCGTGGTGTACAACTATTTAAAGATGGTAAATATTCAGAAAGCCAAGTGATATGGGAAAATGTACTTAAACAAAATCCAAACTTCGCTTTAGCACATATTGGTTTAGGAAAAGCTTATTTGAAACGAGAGCTATATCAAGAAGCTTTACAAGAATTTAGATTAGGTAACTCAATAGGTGATTATTCAGATACTTATTGGGAAATCAGAAATATTTGGCTACAACATAATATCATTTATTTAGTTTTGATGTTAGTTGTACTTGCCTTTATATTGAAAATCTATAATAAAAATAAAGAATCTATTACCATCTATCAAAAATATAAAGCAAAAAAAACGAACCTAATAGAAAGATCTTTTCTAAAGGAATTAAAATATCTAAAGCATATCTTAAAGCATCCATCGGATACCTTTTATGATATTAAAAATAAACGAAAGATATCTGTAAAAACTGGAATTTTCTTATATGTGATATTATCAATTGTAATGGTCCTTGGAACAGTACTAAAAGGTTATATGTTTAGAGGGGAATTACAGGATCTTTCTTTGTTTAATTTAGCTATTTCATTTACCGCACCGCTACTAGTCTTTACGATTGCGAATCATTTAATGAGTTCCTTACAAAATGGAGAAGGATTTTATCGTGATATCTTTATAGGGACAATTATAAGCTTCTCACCGATCATTTTATTTAGTATACCGCTATCTATTGTGACAAACTTTTTAACATTAAATGAAGGCTTTATCTATCATTTTGGTTATAATATTTTACTTGTTTGGTCACTAGTAAATGTCGTGGTCATGATTAAAGAAATACATAACTATAAAGTGAAAACCTTAATAATAAATATATTACTAACATTATTTACAATCATTATATTAATCGTTTTATTTGTTATTATCAACATCTTAACTGTTCAAATGATTCAATTCTTTGATGGGATTATAAAGGAGGTAAAGGTTAATGCGTAATGTTTATAAAATTGGATTTATCTTTTTCAGTCTTATCCTCATGATAACTACCTTCAAAACGTTAGCTTTTAATGGACCTATAATCCATGATTCATTACCTGCTGAGTCACAAAATTTCTTGCTCAAATCAAGCTATTTTACTCATCCGTTAAATAGTTTAGTTTATGAACAACCTAAAATTGATTTATCCCGATATGAAGTGCTACTAGAAAATGATCAATTAAAAGTATATATAGATAATGAATCGTTGGCATTAAGAATTTTAAATAAAGAGACTCAATATATTTGGATGTCTGATTTAGATAATATTGAAGATGAAAGATTGAACAAAGACTGGGTTGATTTTGTTCGCTCAGCTGTGTCATTTAGTTATTTAAACAACAAAGATGTTGTGAAATACGATAGTATTTTGGCATCAATTAGGGATATAAACATCAAGAAAACTACAACTCCTAATAAAGCACATTTTGACCTTGATTTTACTTATCCAAAAATCAAAATGAGCTTAGAAATTGAACTTTTAGGGAATTCCTTATCTGTAAAGATTCCAAACGAGTCAATTATAGAATATGGGGACAAACGTTTGTTTAAATTGGAGTTATACCCATTCTTAGGTGCGACTAAAAACGATGAAATTCCGGGTTATACTTTTATTCCTGATGGTAGTGGAGCACTGGTTCGTTTCCAAAAAAACAATATTATGAAATCAAGTTTTAAGACACGCTTTTTTGGAAATGATGTTTATATTAATCAGATTAATAATGATATTTTACCATTTAATTTACCTGTTTATGGTATGGTTCATGGTCATAATCAAAATGCGATTTTTACAGAAGTGAAAAGGGGTGCAGAATTTGGTGAGTTTATTATGCAATTTGCTGGGAATACTACAGATTTTAATTTTAATTATGTAGATTTTATTTTTAGAGAAAAATACTTTCAACGTTTAATTGATAATCAAGGCATCACTAATATTACAGAAGATAGATATCTTTATGATATTGAAATTAAACACCATTTTTTAAGTAATGAAAATGCTAATTATATTGGGATGGCACAAACATACCAAGAGAGTCTATTTGAAAATGAAGATACTATAAAATCTGATGGGACAGATATTCCAATGCATTTAGATATCATAGCAGGCAATTCTTATAAATCCATTTTATTTCAAAAATTTGTGAAAATGACTACCTTAGATGAGGTTCTTGAAATAAGAAAACAATTAAATGAAAATAATATCAATCAATTATTGTTTACTTATCAAGGATACAACAAAGGTGGATTATCTAAAATCAATGTTACCAATTATGAATTTGATAGAAGATTAAAAGATGAAGATAACTTAAGAAAATTAGATAATTTTTATTTATACTATCAACCGGTATTAGTACATAAAGAAGAAGCAGATAAAAGTGATTTATTAAAGAAAATTAGTAGACAATATGTGTTATCAAATCACTTCTATTATAATGATAATTTAAGTGTATTAAATGGCATTGGTGAGGCACTTGATTATGCGACTGATATCAATTCAAATATTGTATTAGATGGTGCTAGTCATCTACTATATTCAGATTTAGGCAACAATATCACAAGAGAAGAAATGATTAATCGAATAAATGATAAAATTGTTGATGATATACCGATGTATACACCATCAAGCTATTTACTGAATAAAACAAGCGACTATTTAAATATTCCAAATAGTTCTAATGAGTATTTATTCATCACAGATTCTGTACCATTTATTCAAACTGCTTTAAGAGGTTATGTCGATTATTATTCACAAAACATCAATAATAGTGGTAACAGATCAGTAGACATATTAAGAAATATTGAATATGGTACTTATCCATCGTTTTTAGTTTCTAACAAATCTAGTTATTATCTAAAGAATGATATATTTAGTGATATATTTGGAATAGAGTATGATTTGTATCGTGATTTAATAATAGATGATTATCATTATGTGAATAACGCACTAAAATATGTCATAGGTAGTGAAATTATAAATCATGATGTAGTAAGTGATGGGCTTGTCGTAGTTTCATATGATAATGGAGTTAAGATCATCGTTAATTATAATCAGCAAGAAATGAATTATTCCGAAAACCTTATTAAAGGGAAGGATTATATCGTAGTAGGTGGTCAATATGAATAGAAGAAGAAAAAGTATAGTTGGCTTGTTGTTTGTATCTCCATGGATTATCGGCTTTAGTATCTTTACATTCTATCCCCTGCTTCACTCACTATATTTAAGTTTTCATAAAGTAAAAATTACCGCTGCAGAGGGGATTGTGCTAACAAAAGTTGGTTTTCAAAACTACAGTGATATGTTCCTAAAAGACATTCTATTTCTTGATTACCTTACTAATGAACTTACTACAATGACGATAATGGTACTTGTTATCACAGTTTTTTCACTTATTTTTGCCTTGATTCTAAATATGAAAATTAGATTTAAAGGATTGATTAGAACGATTTTCTTTATCCCTGTTGTGATTATATCAGGACCAGTTATTACTGAATTAATCGAACAAGGAGCAACACAAGTTATTGATATTACAAATTTTGGTATCGTAAATTTAATAACGGATGCCCTTGGAGATAAATTTTCACTTATAATCACCACCATATTTGATAAATTGATATTAATCACTTGGTATTCAGGAATTCAAATTCTTATTTTCTTAGCAGCGTTACAAAAGGTAAGTGGTGAATTGTATGAAGCAGCAGCAATTGACGGAGCAAGCCCATGGGAAACATTTTGGAAAATTACTTTGCCAACCCTAAAACCGATGATTTTAGTTAATATGATTTATACTTTTATTTTCTTAGCTACATTTTCATTAAATAAGATTGTAATGCATATTAGTGATAATTTATTTAAAATTGATACAGGTTTCGGATATGCCTCAGCGATTGCATGGCTTTATTTCATCATCATCTTCTTAATGGTTTTAATTTTAGTTGTGATTTTTAGAGTAGAAATAAAAACATCAATTAATAAATTTAAACAATTTGGAACATTTAGTTTGCTACACCCAGAACGTTATGAAAATAGAGAATTTTTGTTTTTACAAAAACCAAAAGTATTAAAAGCAAAAAAAATAATATTTGGGAGGTTGGGAACTGATGGTTGGTTATTTAAATCTTTTATTTATTTGCTAATCTCAAGTATTTTATTTGTTTACATCTACCCATTACTTTTTATGTTACTTACTAGTTTGCAGTCAATGGATGATTTGATGAATCCAGGAGTCAATTTAATACCAACAGCACTTTATTTGGATAATTTTGTGAAAAGTATTAAAGTGCTTGATTATTTCAATGCATTAAAATCATCATTATTTATCTCAGTAGTCCCATCAATACTTTCTGTATTCTCAACATCTCTTGTAGGGTATGGATTAGCAAGGTTTCAGTTTAAAGGAAAGAAATTAGTATTTGCATTAATATTAGTAACTTTTATTGTACCTTCACAAGTTTTAATGATTCCAACTTATTTAATGCTTGAAAAAATCGGTTTATTAGGGAATGTATTAGCGGTTTTATTACCAGCTACATTTGCTCAAGGAATAAAACATAGTATTTTTATTCTGATTGCTTATCAATTTTATCATTCGATTCCTAAAGTATTAGATGAAGCAGCTGAGATTGATGGAGCATCACCATTAATAATCTTTTTTAGAATTGCTTTACCTCTGTCAATTCCAGCTTTATTGGTGTCGTTTCTGTTTTCATTTGTATGGTACTGGAATGAGACATTTACAATCTCACTATACTTAGATAACTACAAAACACTGCCAATTCAATTATCGAAATTCGCTGCTACATTTGAAAAAATCTACCCAATGACTGATTATATAGATAAAGCGAATCGAAGTGTTAAAATGGCAGGAACATTACTAACAATATTACCAGTTCTATTTGTCTATTTCTTACTACAAAGATGGTTTGTAGAAGGTATCGATAGAACCGGAATTACCGGAGAATAATCATGAAAAAATTATTAATTTTCTTAGTATCTATTATCAGTATTGCTTTATTAGTAGGTTGTACTGAAAAAAAGGATGAAAAAACAAACTTAAAATTAAATGAAGCACTAACCTATGAAATGAAAGGATCTTTTGATTTTTTCTGGAACGAGACTATAGATAAAGATGGTTTAAAAAGTTATGGATTAACCAAAGACCGCACTAATGGAGCTGTCGCAAGCATTGCTTCAAGTGGCTATGCCCTAACAGCGATTCCTATAGGAATAGAAAATGGCTTTATTACCTATGAAGAAGGTTATGAAAGAGCATTAAAGACATTGCAAAGCCTCAAGCAATTGGAGCGAGTAAATGGTTTCTATTATCATTTCTATACTTACTTGACAGGTAATAAAACTAGTGGAGTCGAAGTGTCAAACATAGATACCGCTATTTTCCTAAATGGAGCTCTTTTTGCGGGAGAATATTTTGGGGAAGAAGTAGCAACAGTCGCAAAAGAAATTTATGATGAAGTGAATTGGCAATGGTTTTATAATGATTCAAGAAACCAATTCTATATGGCCTGGTATGTTGATAGAGGTTTCCAAGGTGCTTGGGATTTCTACGCTGAACAAATAATGATGTATGTGTTAGCCTCTGGGTCTGATACTTACCCTGTTGGTAAAGAAGCCTATGATGGATTTATTAAACATGAAGCAACATACAAAGGACATACCTTTATTCATTCTTGGTTTGGTTCATTGTTTACTTATCAATTCTCTCATGCCTGGATTGATTTTAGAAATATAACAGATAGTGATGGCATAAATTGGTTCAACAATTCAGTTGAAGCATCACTTGGAAATTATGAATATACTCAAAGCCAAGCAAGTCAGTTTAAAACCTTTAATGAACATATCTTTGGTATGACAGCCTCTGATGGACCATTTGGTTATAGTGGTTTTTATGGTGCTGCCCCATCTGGTTATGATAACAAAGCTCATAAAAATGATGGAACCATTCCGCCTGCGGGAGCTTTAGGTTCTATCGTTTTTACACCTGAATTATCAATTAATGCAGCAAATTATTTTTATAACGAGATAGGAGATCCAATCAAAGGTAAATATGGCTTTACAGATGCTTATAATATTGATGAAAATTGGTATGCATCAAGTTATATTGGGATTGATAAAGGAATTACATTATTAATGATTGAAAACTACAGAAATGAAACCGTGTGGAAGTATTTTATGAAAAATGAAAATATTCAAAATGGATTGAAAATACTTGGTTTTACTGAAAGTGAGGAATAATAATGTCAGTCAACATCAAAGGTAAAAAAATATTTATTAATGAAATACCAACAATAATTCAAGCAGGAGAGATACATTATTACAGATTAAAACAAAGCGAGTGGCAAAAAAGAATTGATGATTTAAAAAGTACTGGTATGAATGCGGTTGCTTCATATATACCATGGGTTTGTCATGAAGAAGAAGAAAATCAGTTTGATTTCGTAGGAAGAACACATGAAGAATTAAATTTAGTTAAATTCCTACAGATGGTCAAAGATAATGGCTTGTACTTTGTTGCACGACCTGGACCATTTATCATGGCGGAAATGAAGAATGATGGCATCCCTTTTTGGGTTAGAGAAAAATATCCACATTTAATACCTTTATCATGGGACGGGTTACCTGCAACAACAGTGTCGCTAGATTATTTAAATGAAGATTTTTTACAAGCTGCAAAGACATGGTATTCAAAAATTATACCTATACTTAAAAATTTCTCTATTAATGATGGAGGTAATCTTATTGCTTGTCAATTAGATAATGAAATAGGAATGCTATCTTGGGTTAGCAATAATCCAGATTTAACAGACACTGTATTACATGCTTTTAAAGATTTTATTATTAAGAAGTATGAAAAGTCAGAAGATGCCTATCCTTTCATTAATGAAACATTCACAGTATTTAAAGATAAAATACGTAGTCCTCAAGAATCATATGTTGAGAGGTTACATATCGATTTAGGTGAGTACATGCGAAAAAGAACCTCTCAATATGTAAATATCTTAAAACAATATGCGATTCAATTTGGTTTAACTAATATTCCATTTTTAATTAACATTCATGGGACTGGTGGTGGACGTGCCTATACTTATCCAATCGGAATTTCACAACTATATCAATCTTATCGACTTGATAACACTTTAATTGCTGGAAGCGATATATATTTTGATGATTTAACCGTGCCAATGTTAGTCCATAGTTACATGACAAATATCTTAACCGATTGTGTAAATGGTAATGACCAACCTTTAACTTCTTTAGAGTTTAACTCAGGAAGCAATAATTTTGGTGATGATTATGGTGGAAGAGTTAAAGCTTCAACGAATAATCTTAGGGTGAGATTATTTATTGGACAAGGAAATCGCATGCTTAACTTCTATTTGTTTAATGGTGGAGTGAATTATCGCTTTGATAAAAAAAGATATGATGGAAATGATCGCATAGCTTCAACCGGTGAAGAGCATGGGTATGCTGCGCCAATTGGACCAAGAGGTGAGAAAACTTATCTATTTGATAAACTAAGTCAAGCGACAAATCTTGTTAATACATATAAGGATAAGTTATCAACGGTGAAAGTTTTAAATGATCCTGTTAGTTTTGCTTTTATTCCTGATTATTATATGACAGAATTTAGATATCCAAAAAGTGAGAAAATGAGAGAAATTCATGATAATATTACTCGTTATCGTGATAAATTCGCATGGGATAGTGTCTGTCGAGCATTATTGTTATTAAATTATCAGTTTGATGCGATTAATATTCAAGATAATGAAATAGATTTGAATCATACAAAAGTATTGATTTTACCATCTAGCCGATATATGGCGAAGACTATACAAGATAAAGTTGTTAACTTTCTAAATAAAGGAGGAAAAGTCCTACTTTTTGGTGAAGTGCCGCTTTATGATTTAGAAGGCAATCCATGTACTATATTAGCTAATGCTTTAGGAGTACAGTTTAACAAAGTAATTACTAATAATCTTCAGAAATATATACCTGCAGTTGAATGCACTGGTTTCTTAGATGGACTAAAGGATTATCACATCCATTATAATGTTAGTTATCATTTAACAAAAGGAAATCCAATTCTTAAATTATATGATACAGAGGAAACAGTTGGATTTGAAATTAATGTTGGCAAAGGATTATTAATTGGGATTACTTCACAATATCGTTGTCATCTAGAAGCATATGAACGTATATTTGAAAGACTTGGTACTAAAAACAGATTACAGCAAACAGATGTATATCATGGTATATACCTTTTAGCAAATAAAAATGAGCAAAATGAACAATTCGTTCATGTCTTAAATTTAGATGATGTGAAAAAAAATATTCTTATTACAGAAGAAGATGGGGCTTTATTTGAAGGTCATTCAATTGAAGTTGAAGAAAATGATGGTTTACTTTTACCAATTGATATGAAACTAAATCAAGCACATATTTGTTATGCGACTAATGAAATCATCGCATTTGATGAAAAAACAATTACATTTAGATTAACAGGTAGTCAAATGGTATGTAAATTAAAATCGAATCAAAAAATTGAGCCAGGACCATTTAAAATCCAGTATAAAAATGACATTATTTATATCGTTAAAAATTCTAGACTTTACAATGAGGATACTTTAGTAGTAAAATTTTACTAGTATAAATTGTGATATATAAGGGGGAAGTATTATGGCAACGTTGAAAGATATCGCTGAAAAATCAGGATTCTCCGTTTCGACGGTCTCATATGCCTTGAATGACCACAGCAGTATACCAGATGAGACGAAGAAGAAAATATGGGAAATAGCTAGAGAAGTTAATTATTATCCAAATGCATCAGCGAGAAATTTAAAGAACAATAAAACTAATGTTATTGGAGTTTTTATCACTGGATTTGAAGGACCGGTGTATCCTCAAGTTTTAGATGGAATTAATATTATACTATCTAATACGCCTTATACACTAATTGTTCAAAACGGAAAAGAAGCAAAGAAAATGGCTATGCAGCGTCAAGTAGATATCGCAATCACTTTTGATGATACAATATCAGATGATGATTTATTTGCGATTGCTAGTTCTGGCATTCCTGTTTTGACTTTAGAAAGGATATTACATCATAAAAATATGTATCATAAAGTGATCAATAATGAATTGGGTATGATTTTAATAACCAATCATTTAATTGAACAGGGATATAGAAAATTTATTTTCTTGAGAGGACCGGTTTTATCACATGATAGTGGCATACGGTACAAGACATTTTTAAATATTTTGAAAAGTAAAAATATCCCATTCAATGAGGCAAGAGATAAATTTTCTGGTGAATTTACAATTCAAAGTGGGTACGACTCGTTTAAACAAATATATGAACAAACAAATATGGATTTTGAAGTGTTAGTTTGTGGTAATGATGAGATGGCAATAGGTGCAATTCAAGCAGCAAATGATTTTGGTTTAAGTATTCCAGAAGATTTCTCCATAACCGGTTTTGATAACATTTTATTGACACAATATTTTTCTCCAAGAATCACAACTGTAGCGATTGATCGTGTTAATTGGGGAAAAGAAGTCGCGAAAATGGCAATAAATATTTTACAGAATAAAACAATTATAAATAATTCTTATGAAGAAATTTCCTTGATCATTGGGGCAACTACGAAATTAGCGAAAGGAGTACAGTATGACTCTCGAGAATAACTCAAAGACAGCAGAAATTAAGGAGAATGGAATCGTTTTTCATTTATTAGAATCTGGTGATATCCAATCAATTAATAAAGATAATATCCAGTTAAATCAATATAGAGGTAATTATATTGATGGTACTGTTTCCAATATATATTTACGGATAAAAGAGAATGAACAATATCAATATACACCTTTAATTGGTGTGAAATCACCAAGTGAATTTAAAAGTGATGGTCAATGTGCATTATATCAGGGAGTTTTTGAAGATATTTTATATCAACTAAAACTTACTGTTTTTGATAGTACTTGGTTTTATACATTAGATTTGAAGAATCAAACTAATGAAAAAAGAATTGTGGATGTGTTTTATGGTCAAGATATGAATTTAGCATCTCCAGGTAATAATGAGGCTTATATTAGTCAATATATAGACCACAAGGCTTTTAAAGAAGAAAATGGCTTTGTAGTCTGTTCAAGGCAAAATATGTTTCAACCTGCGTATTTACAGATTGGTTCAATGACTAAGAACATTGCTTATGCTACTGATGGCTTTCAATTTTTCGGAAAAAGCTATAAAACAACTAGTCAACCTTTTGCATTAAATCAAACTCAATTAGACAATGAGGTTTATCAATATGAATTTGCTTATACTTGTTTACAATCAGAAACTATTGAATTAGTTGATAAAGCTAATGTGGTTTTTTATGGTTTATATAAAGAAAATCATGAGGAGAAAGTATCAGGAATTGAGTATTTTGATTTAGTAAAAAGAGATTATCAAAAACTATCACAAAATGAAGTAAATGGAGACTTTCGAAAAGTGTCATTATCAATTGATGGCAATCAAGTCATCAATGGGTCTGATTTAAGTAAAGATGAACTAGGTGCAATATATCCTGAACGTTATCATGAAGAACATAACGATGGTTTACTTTCATTTTTCTTAAATAATAGATCACATGTTGTGTTAAAAAGGAAAGAAGAACAAGTAGAGCGTCCTCATGGACATATCCTCTTAAATGGAGATTTAAATATAATTAAAGACAACATTTATGCTACAACCAATTTTATGTATGGTATTTTTAATTCGCAAATTGTCTGTGGTAATACATCATTTAATAAAATGATTTCAAATGCAAGAAATGCACTAAATTTACTTAAAACAAGTGGACAAAGAATTTATATAAAATTAAATGGTCGTTATCAAATCTTAAATATGCCATCAGTTTATGAAATGGGTATAAATTATTCAAAATGGATATATAAGCTACCTGATGATATGATTATTGTCACTGTTTATACGACATTTTTAGATCAAGCGATCAAACTAGAAATAGAATCACAAGATAAATATGATTTTATGCTCACGCATCATATGGTGATGGGTGTTGATGAATATCAACATATAGTTGAATACGATAGAGATGGCAATAGTTTAATTTTTAAAGTAGATAAAGAAACATTAACAGCTAATTATTATCCTAACCTTACTTTCAAAATAAAATCAGACCAAGAGTTTAATATTATGCATGATGGTGTTTTTTATGAAGACAGTAAAAATAGATGTGAACCATTAGTTAACTTAATTTTTAATCAGATGAATCAAGTAAATTTAACTATTTTAGCTGATGTTGATGGAAAAATTGAAGATGTTGATAATAGTAATGTGAATGATGAGCTGGAAAAGTTCATTAACTATTACGAAAATAATCTAAATCATTTTAATGTCAACATTGAAAATCAATATCAAGAAGAAGTTGACAAGTTTAATTATTTGGCTTATTGGTACACCCATAATGCTTTGATACATTATGCATCACCTCATGGACTAGAACAGTATGGTGGAGCTGCATGGGGAACTAGGGATGTTTGTCAAGGACCATTTGAGTATTTTTTAGCTACGCAAAAATTTGATGTCTGTAGAAATATATTAAAACGTGTTTATCAACACCAATTCATTGAAAATGGCGATTGGCCACAATGGTTTATGTTTGATAAATACAGTAATATTCAAGCAGGTGAAAGCCAGGGTGATATTATCGTCTGGCCATTAAGGTCTTTAGCATTGTATATAAAAGCAAGTGGGGATACTTCTATTTTAAAAGAAGTATTACCGTACGTTACACTAAAAAACATGACCTTTACCAATGAAAAAGCTACAATTTTAGATCATGTCAAGAAACAATTAGTGCATATCAAAAGTAATTTCATCTCAAATACAAATTTATCTTGTTATGGTGATGGTGATTGGGACGATACATTACAACCAGCTAACCCTGAATTAAGAAAGAATATGGTCTCAGGCTGGACAACAGCATTGACTTATGAAGCATTCCAGATTTTTAGTGATTATTTAAGCAAAGATTATGAAGAACTTAAAAAAGAATTATCAGATTTAAAAGAAAAAATCAAAGTAGATTACTTAAAATATGTTATTAAAGATAAAGTTCCTGCTGGATTCTTATTATTTGATAATGATAATATTAAATATATAGTCCATCCCGAGGATAAAGAAACTGGAGTTAAGTATCGATTACTTCCATTTAATCGTTGTTTTATTAGTGGTTTATTTGACAAGGATGATGTAAATCATTATTATAATTTAGTTAAAAAGCATTTATATCATCCTGATGGTGTTCGTTTAATGGACACAACTGTTAAGTACCAAGGTGGTGTGAACACTTATTTTAAAAGAGCTGAGCAAGCCGCAAACTTTGGTCGAGAAATAGGATTGCATTATATACATGCACATATCCGTTTCATTGAAGCGATGGCTAATATAGGATATCAAGATGAAGTATACAAGGGATTAACACGCATTAATCCAATTAATATTCAAGACCATGTTCAAAATGCGGAAGTGAGACAAAGTAACTGTTACTTCTCAAGTTCTGATGCTAAATTTAATAACCGCTATGAAGCAATGAAGGATTTTAATAAATTAAGAACAGGTGAAGTCGAAGTGAAAGGTGGGTGGAGAGTTTATTCTTCAGGACCAGGGATTTATTTAAATCAATTAATATGTAATTTTTTAGGAGTTAAAATCGTTGAAGGTGATTTAGCTCTAGACCCTCAAATTCCAACTTACTTAAATGGATTAAGTTTTAGGTATCAGTATTTAAATAAAAATATCGAACTTCATTATAATATCAAAAGTAATCAAAAAATTAACCAAGTGATAGTTAATGGAACTAAAATTAATTTTTCTAATCTAGATAATCCTTATCGAGTGGGGGGCGCTATCATTAAGAAAAGTATTTTAGAAAAATTACTAACAGAAGATATGAATAAAATAATTATAGAATTGTAAGGTGAAATAATGAACGAAGAACAAATAAGGGATGAGATGAAAAAGATTAAACGTAATCCAATCCCCAAAAGAACTGAGGAAGAAATCAACTTATTTGTCAAAGATTTAATGTCAAAGATGACTTTAAAAGAAAAAATAGGACAACTGTATCAAACAACTCATGACGGAGCAGCAATAACAGGTCCAAGTTATGACGCTTCACAAAATAAAAGACTCATAAATGAAGGCATGATTGGCTCATTTTTAGGTTTATATGATAATATGGACATTTATAGATTACAAAAAGAAGCGGTAGAGCATACAAGACTAGGAATTCCTCTTTTCTTCGCAAATGATATTATTCATGGTTGTCGAACAAGTTTTCCACATAATTTAGCCATGGCTTGTTCTTGGGATCCTCAATTAATCCAGCAAGCATCTGAGGTGGTTGCTTATGAATCAAGTCATAGTGGTATCAATATGACATTCTCACCAATGTTAGATATTGTAAGAGACCCTAGATGGGGACGTGTGATGGAAAGCTATGGAGAAGACCCTTACATAGGGCAATTATATGCAAGAGCTTATGTTAATGGCTACCAACAAGGTGATTTAACGAGTTATGATAGTGTAAGTGCCTGCGCTAAACATTTTATTGGCTATGGACAAGTTGAAGGTGGACGTGAATATAATACGGTAGATATGTCAGAGCGTGTTCTAAGACAATTTTACTTACCACCATTTGAGGCAGCAGTAGAAGCAGGATGTGAGGCAGTAATGACTTCATTTAATGTGTATGATAGTGTCCCTTCTACAGCGAATAAATTCTTATTAAGAACGATACTAAAAGATGGTATGAATTTTTCAGGATTTATCATATCTGACTATACATCAAGTAGTGAAATTATTGCCCATAAAGTAGCCAAAGATATGAAAGAAGTTGCTAAAAAGTGTATGGAAGCTGGATTAGACCATGAAATGGTCTCAAACGCTTATATCAAACATTTAGAAACTTTAGTAAATGAAGGGCAAGTTTCTGAACACTTAATTGATGATAGTTGTGGACGTATTTTAAAATTCAAATATAAGATTGGTCTATTTGATAATCCATATAAAAATGTTTATTTAAATTTTGAAGATTACTGGCTAACAGATGATAATAGAAGGTTAGCTAAGGAAGTAGCATTAAATTCAGTTGTTTTACTAAAAAATGATGATGTTTTACCATTAAAGTCTAAAAAAATAGCCTTGATTGGACCATTGGCTAAATCTATTCAAGTGATTGGTCCTTGGGGTGGAAAAGCAAGAGACGAAGATTGTATATCTTTATATGATGGATTGAAAAATAAATTTAAAGATGGAATTGAAATTAATTATTCATTAGGTGTTGATTATCACGAAATGGACGAGGCAATCTATCAAGAAGCGATTGATTCTGCTAAGCAATCTGATGTGGTTGTTCTTGCCATGGGTGAACAACAATGGATGAGTGGTGAAGCCCAATCGCGTGCTAATATTGATGTTCCACCCGTCCAATTGAAGTTATTAAAAGATTTGCGTAAACTAGGGAAAAAAATTGTTTTTGTGTTGTTTACAGGCAGACCTTTAGATTTACGCGTTGTTGAAGAGAACAGTGATGCGATTATCAATGCATGGTTTTTAGGAAATGAAAGTGGGAATGCATTAGCAGATATACTATATGGTGATTTTAATCCATCTGGGCGCTTAACTATGTCGTTTCCTTATATAGTTGGACAAATTCCTGTATACTACAATCACTTAAATACAGGACGTCCGTATGATCCTAATGATTATTATCGAAGTAAATATAATGATATTCCTAATGATCCACTTTATTCTTTTGGGTATGGGTTAAGTTATACTAAATTCTCTTATAACTCTATTCAATTTTCTCAAGATGAGGAAGGTGTAACTGTTCAATTTACTATCACAAATGAAGGCGAATATGATGGAGCTGATGTTCCTCAAGTTTATATTGAAGCCAAATCATTTAGTGTCTCTAGACCAGTTAATGAGTTAAAAGGGTATAAGAAAGTTTTTCTAAAAGCAGGCGAGTCAAAAAACATTTCAATTAAAGTTAAAAAGAAAGACTTTGCTTATTATAATATTGAAATGAAAAAAGAAGTTGAAAATGGAGAATACTTGGTGAAACTAGCAAGAAATTCGCAAGATATCATTTTATCAACAACAATTTTTTTTGAAAGGTAATGAAATGAATCAATATATTTTGGACCAATTTAAAATGAATTTTAAACCACATGCAAATGAGGCAAGTATTATTCAGGGTAATTATTATCGTTTTACAGTGATGAATGAATATGTAATTCGTATGGAATATTCAGATAAGAATCAATTTGAAGATAGAGCATCACAAGTAATTTTGAATTGTTGTTTTCCGAAAGTGAATTTTGAAGTTATTGAATCTGATACATCCTTGGAAATCATTACTGATGTATTTCATTTATATTACCAAAAAGGGAAAGAATTTAATAAAAATACTTTAAAAATCCGTTTGAAAGAAAATAATCAATATTATTTATATAGCGTTAAAGATTCTCAAAACTTACTTTCAACCTCACGTACATTAGATGATATTGATGGGCAGATTAAATTATCAGAAGGTTTAATATCAAGAAGTGGATATGCTGTTGTAGATGACTCGAAATCTTTAGTGTTTAATGAAGATTCATGGGTAGAGCCAAGATCAAATGATAATATCGATCTTTATTATTTTGGGTATGGACATCATTATAAAGCTTGTATTCAATTTTTCCATGAAATGAGTGGAAAAACACCAATGATTCCAAGGTACGCATTTGGTAATTGGTGGAGTCGTTATTATGAATATACTGAAGAGAGTTTAAAAGACTTAATAGTGAATTTTGAAAGATCTAATATTCCATTATCGGTTTGTGTTATTGATATGGATTGGCATTTAACCCACATCCCTAGTAAGTATGGAATCGGATGGACAGGCTATACATGGAATCAACAGTTATTTCCTGACCCAAAAGGAATGTTAGAGTTTATTCATGATAAAAATTTAAAAGTCACTCTTAATTTACATCCTGCTGATGGCATAAGACCACATGAAGCTTGTTATAATGATGTTGCAAAATTTATGGGTGTTGATGTAGAGAAAGAAGAACCAATTGAATTTGATTGTGCTAATCCTAAATTTATAAATGCTTATTTTAATCTAGTACATCATCCTCTTGAAAAGATGGGTGTTGATTTTTGGTGGATGGATTGGCAACAAGGTGAAACATCTAAAATGGAAGGATTAGATCCTTTGTGGATATTAAATCATACACATTTTCTAGACTTAGCACGAGAAAATAATCGGTCACTCTTATTTTCACGTTGGGCTGGACTAGGTTCTCATCGCTACCCAATTGGTTTTTCTGGTGATACCCACGTTACCTGGGACTCCCTAGACTTTCAACCATATTTCACTGCTACCGCTTCTAATATTGGATATAGTTATTGGTCTCATGATATAGGAGGGCATTTTCTTGGAAAAGAAGAAGCAGAACTATATACAAGATGGGTTCAATTTGGGGTGTTCTCACCAATTTTAAGGCTCCATAGTTCTAAAAATCCATTTACAAGAAGAGAACCTTGGAACTGGCCAAATGAGACCTTCGAAATTGTCCGTGAATTTATGAAGTTAAGACATAAACTTATCCCATATTTATATACTATGTCTTATAGAAACTATGAAGAAAATTTACCTATGATTATGCCTACCTATTATGAAAATGATGAACAATTCGCCTATGAGTATAAAAATGAGTATTATTTTGGGACAGAATTATTGGTCGCTCCTATCACTAATCCAATGAATAAAGATTTCAGATATTCACTTCAAAACATTTGGTTACCTAATGGTAAGTGGTATGATTTCTTCAATTATAAATCTTTTAATGGTGGAAAAATTTATCAATTACCATATCAAATAAAAAATTATCCAGTATTTGCGAAAGCTGGGGCTATCATTCCACTTTCTAATGATGAAGGTAATACTTATGATAACCCAAATAATTTAGAAGTTAAAATATTCCCTGGTGCGAATAATCATTTTTCAATGTATGAAGATGATTCTCATTCAAATGGTTATTTAAAAGATGAGTATACTAAAATACAATTTGATTTAACTCAATCAAATAAATTGATCAAGTTATCTATTTCATTTGATGAACAGTATAATAAATTTGTTGAAAATAGATTGATTACGCTCCATCTTGTGAATATTAATGATGATTTTAACATCAAAGCAAATACCCAATATGAGTATTGTTATGAAAATCACCAACTAATGATCACATTTACCAAAGAAACTGAGGAGATTGTTTTTGAAATTTCTCATAATAAAAAAATTGAATATATTCAAATGACGGATATTAAACAATTTATTCATAAAATATTATTTGAGTCAGAAATTGAAATGTACTTAAAAGAACTTGTTTATCGTGCAATTATTCAATCTAAAGATCAATCCGAAATGATATCTCGACTCATTTCAATTAGAAACGTTGAAAATAGTGAATTAATTGATTTTGTGTCAGCGATTATCATGAACTTTTAAGTCATACGTTTTTTTAGCATAATTTGGTTATCAGTTTAGTTAAAAACTGGTAACCTTTTATTATTATAATAAAACTAGACAATAAAATTTTTATTGAAATAAGGTTGACAATTTACCAAGTTTTACTTATAATTATTTCGTTAGAGGGAGTAACTGGCCTTTTCAAAGGGATTAAAGCCGTCAATTCGGAATTTATTTTCCCGGTTTTAATGACAATGTGTTTTGTGAGACTCTATAAAAGTATAGAATGAACACTTATTCTATTTTTTTGTAGAGTCTTATTTTTATTCCTTTAATCAATAAATAATAATAGTTAAATTTAAAAGGAGAAATATTTATATGGATAAACTAATTTTTAATAATTTGGACTCATTACATACACTAGTTTTAATTCTAATCATAGTAGCAATGTTATATGTCTTGAGTAAGGGTGCTGACATCTTAGTTAATGAAGCGGTAGCTCTTTCCCTTCATATTGGTGTTCCTAAAGTAATTATCGGTGCAACAATAGTCTCATTAGGTACGACCCTTCCTGAGGCTACAGTATCTGTACTTGCAGCAATAAATGGTAATCCTGATTTGGCATTAGGTAATGCTATAGGTTCAATAATTGTTGATACAGGTCTTATTCTTGGTTTATCTGCTCTTGTAGGACGGTTACCTGTTGATAGAGTAGTTGTTTCTCGTCAAGGGAAAATTCAAGTATGGGCTGTAATTTTGCTTGCGGTTGTAAGTCTACCATTTTTAACAAGTAGCGAAGGAAATATTAGACAGTGGATTGGTTTTCTGTTTTTAATTCTTTTAATAATTTATATCGCTAAATCTATTAGATGGGGTAAACAAGCAAATTTAGATGCTTCTGAATCTGTGCCTGGTGAAATCTCCGCAGCTGATAATATTAAAATTGAAAAAAAGGCAACCATAGTTGTTCAACTACTTAAATTAGCCGCAGGTATCTTTCTAATTATTACATCCTCAAAGATTCTGATACCATCTGTTGAGATTTCAGCTGTACGTGTTGGTATTCCCCAAAGTATTATTGCTGCAACATTAATTGCTTTTGGAACAAGCTTACCTGAGTTAGTGACAGCGTTGACTGCTGTGAGGAAAGGTCATGGAGAATTAGCGATTGGTAATATTGTTGGTGCTGATATACTAAACGTCCTTTTTGTAGTAGGTGGTGCAGCAGCTGTTACAACAGAAGGTTTACATGTACCTTCGGATTTTTATAAACTTCAAATTCCTGCATTGTTAATAATAATTCTTACCTTTAGATTCTTTTCAAAAGGAAAGATGGCAGAAATTTCTAAAAAAGAAGGATTTATATTACTTTTCTTATATCTTATTTACCTTACACTAAATTACACATGGCTTTAACATTATAATTTTGCCCAAGGACAAATATAAAAGAAATCAAGGATATAGTAAGTTTATAATAGTTTTGAAACACTAATGTTTGTGCTAGATACAATAATGTATTAACAATAAAATGAGGGGGCTAAAATGTCATATGAAATTGAATTAATTAAAAAAGACCAACTTCAAGTCTCAAAATGGTCAGGGGGTACAACTATCCAGCTTGCTATTTTTCCAAAGAGTGCTATATATAGTGAAAGGAATTTTAAATGGCGTTTAAGCTCAGCAAGGGTAGAAGTTGAGGAATCCACTTTTACTTCACTTCCCAATATTAAAAGAATAATTATGGTTATCGAAGGAAAGTTGTTAATAGAGCATGAAGGTCATTATAAGTCTATCTTAGAACCATTTGATCAAGATTACTTTAGCGGGAATTGGTTAACCAAAAGTTATGGAAAAGTGTCTGATTTTAATTTGATGATGAGTGAAGATTGTGAAGGTGAATTAGAGGATCTACACCTTGAAAAAGGCCAATCTAGGATTATTTCCTTTAATAAGAAGAGAAAATCATCCCAAAACTTACAAGCTTTATATTGCATTAATGGACAAGCTAAAATAGAAATTTTAACTGATGATATGGTTATTTTAAATGAAAGTGATATACTCTTGGTAACATCTAATGATGACATTTCTGACCTAAATCTTGAAATTTTCAATGAAAAAGATAAATTGGTTAATTTAATTAGAGCTAACATCCATTATTAATAATAGGTGTTTTATATTGAAATATAATTTATTATTAATTGAAAGCAGAGATTAAAGATCGAAAATAAATTTTCAAAGTTGAGAGAGTCTTATTATTAAGGATAATATGTAAATATTTACAAACAGCCCTAAAGGATACGTTTAATTAGTTCCTGAAGCTAAGCGGTAACTATGAAAAAGTTTAAAGAAACTATTCTAAATCATTTACCTAATGGCTTTGAAAAAAACTTTACAGAGGGACTATGAACGCCTTACTTAGTGAAGTTTATAATGAGTGATTAACTATTGTCGATATAAAATCAATTTCAACAAGTGTATAATATTTGCTGGTGAAACATATTCAACTTATGTTAAAATAGGGGTAGTTATATGGGAATTAAGATACTATAAGGAGGACAACAAGATGGATAAAAAGTTGTATAAATCTAATTCTAATAGAATGATTTCAGGTGTTTGCGGTGGAATGGGTGAATATTTTAATATTGATGCTACTCTTGTACGCATAGTCTGGGTACTTGTCGCATTACTTTACGGATTTGGAATACTTGCTTACTTAATCTGTATATTAATAATTCCTAAAAATACTGATTATTAATATTATGGAATATTACTTGATGATATAAACAATTAAGAGCAAAAACTTTATTTTCAAGGGAAGGGAATTTTTAATGGATGGAACAAGAAGAAATAATATTAAAATAGGTGACGCTGTCAAGATTGTAGAGAAAAAAAATCAAGGTAATGGTAAACTAACAGATGGAGTTGTTAAGAAAATACTCACTAACTCGGTAGAGCATCACCGTGGGATAAAAGTAATGTTAGAAAATGGAATAGTTGGTAGAGTAAAAGTTATAAAATAAACCTTTAAAATGTATACTTAGACTATTGCAAACATATTAATAATTTAGAGGTGATGAATAATGAGCGCAGATATTAAAAAGTGGTTCATTTTAGATACTTTGTTTGTTATTGTGTTTGGTACTTTACTCCATTTTGTGTATGATTGGTCAGGTAATAATGATGTTGTTGGTATATTTGGTGCTATAAATGAAAGTACTTGGGAGCATCTAAAGTTGTTATTTTGGCCTGCTTTTATTTTTTCAATTATTGAATATATTTATATAGGTAAAAACTTTAATAATTATGTTACCGCAAAATGTATTTCTCTGTATTTAGGTGTTATATTAATTGTTGTTTTATTCTATACATATACGGGGATAATTGGCTATAATCTACTTTTTCTTGATATAGCAATATTTATAATCAGTGTATTAATTAGTCAGTATTTAGGATATAAAATCATAAATCAAAATAAAGATTTTGGGAAAAGTGTGAATGTGATTTCGTTAATATTTATTGTTGTTCTTGCATTCGCTTTTATCCATTTCACATTTTATCCACCAGAGATACCATTATTTGAGAACCCTGAAAAATAAAAATAGTTTTATTCATAAAAATAGTTTTAAATAATATTTAAACATGTTATAATTTATTTATATTAAGAAATAGAGGTGCAAGGATGTATATTGCAATTATGAGACTTCGATAATTAGTTTACATATTTAACTGAACTAAAGTAAGGTTTTTTTAATTATGCCTTATTTGGAGAATATTGCAATGAACATTCCTAACCACTAAATGTATTTTTTTATAGGCAAAACCTATGAGATTTTTTATTCTATTTATAGAGCGCTTATAAGAGTTACTGATGGATTATGTTCATTTGTAACTCTTTTTATGTTAATTAAGGAGGGATAAAATGAGGTTAAGAAGATAATACGCGGATCAGAAAGTATCCTTTAAGTTGGAGAAAAATGATTCCGTGCTAAATTTAAATAAGCAATTTAAAGGAGAGAGATATTATGGAACATAAACAAAATGCACTTTTAGTAGGTGTGAATGAATTAAATCAATCTTATTTCGAGGAGTCAATGGAGGAGCTTAGTAATTTAGCAATTGCATGTGAATATAATGTTGTTGGGAAAATAGTGCAAAATTTGAAAGCTATAAATAAGGTCTTTTATATGGGCTCTGGTAAAGTTAAGGAAGTCGTGACATTAATTGATGAGTTGGATGTCGATGCGATTATATTCAATAATGAATTAACTCCATCTCAATTGAGAAATTTAGAAAAAACTTTGAAACGAAATATACTAGATAGAACATCAGTAATTTTAGAAATTTTTAGCAAGCGTGCTAAAACTAGAGAAGCTAAACTTCAAGTTGAAGTGGCAAGACTACAATATATGTTACCTAGATTAATAGGACTAAATGAAGCAATGGGACGACAAAGTGGAGGAGTAGGTACTAAAAACAAAGGAACTGGTGAAAAACAATTAGAACTTGATCGTAGAAAAATTGAAGGGAAAATCATTGAGTTAAACAAAGAATTAAAGTTGATAAATAACGAACGACAAACTCAACGTAAAAAACGAAACAAAGCTGAATTACCAGTTGTTGCACTAGTGGGATATACAAATGCTGGTAAATCAACACTTATGAATGCTATCATTGATTTTGTTCATAAATCTGAGGATAAAAAGGTTTTGGAAAAAGATATGTTATTTGCAACACTTGAAACATCGGTTAGAAATATTAAACTGAAAGATAATAAAACGTTTCTTTTAGCTGATACGGTTGGCTTTGTTAGTAAATTACCACATAATTTAGTTAAGGCTTTTCGTTCAACTCTTGAAGAAGTAAGAGATGCAGATTTATTACTTCACATTATAGATACATCAAACCCAAACTATAAACAACAAATTGAGGTAACAAACGAAACTTTAAAACAAATTGGAGTAAAAGATACAGCTATAGTTTATGTGTATAATAAATCTGATTTGACGGAAAAGAGTATACCTATTGTTGAAAATGATGATGTTTATATTTCTGCAAAGTATAATATCGGTTTAGAAGAATTAGTTGAAGTAATAAAGAGTAAAATATTTAGACAATATTTTGAGTGCCAAATGCTTATTCCCTATGATCAAGGAAGTATCGTTTCATATTTGAATGAATTTACACATGTAAAATCAGTTAGTTATAGAGATAATGGAACATTGTTAACAATTGAATGTAGACAAAGAGTGTTTGATCAATATAAACAATTTGTTCAATAATAAAAGATTTTTGTAAAGATGGTTAATGTAAATAATAGTATACTTTATAAGAAAGTAGGGAGTATTGATGTCAGTGATTTGTTTGAAATGAGGAAAGACCCAATAATGATTGAATATACAGATTCATTAATAGATAAAATTATTGATGAAATTAAAAACGCATGAATTTATCATGCGTTTTAATTTATATCTTATTTAGAATATAATTACTTGAAATTTGGCTTTGATAGAATACTTTGACGGTTTTCTAAACGGTCAATAGTATCTTCGAAGATTGATATAAACAAATATGACCCAGCTATATTATAGGCTTCATATCCTATTACTAAACCGATAAACAAGTTAAAAGTAAAATTTTCGTTTAACATTGTAAAACCATAAATTAATGTTAGAACTGCTAAAGTAATCCCTGTAATTCAAAATCCTCCTATAACTATCTATTTATTTAAGTTTAATGTATAATAAAGTTAAGGAAAACTTTATCTCACCATAAAAAATCACTATTAATGAGCTCTTTGATTTATTAATTTTAAAAATGGCTGCTACAACATAAATTTAAGAAAAGAAATTACAAAAATTAGAACAAAATCTAATAATTTCCCAATAGATTTTAAACCTATTCTTAATTTAGATTCTATTAGTGCTGTAAAATCTTCAGTATCTGAAGGCTTTGGGCTCTCTTTTTTACCTTGTAGTGCAGTAAAAAAAGTAATTAATTTATTTTTGAAATTAGGTTCAAGGTCATTGTGTTAAAATAAAGAAAGATTGGAAAGATTAATTAATGAAAATATTAATATTATATTTTAGTGGAACGGGGAATACTCAATTTATTGCAAGTAAAGTAAATGATGAACTTGAGAAATTAGAATTTGAGGTTGAATTAGTATCTGTGGAAAAGTTTATGCCTGAAAACACTAATAAATTTGATGTGATAATTATTGGTTATCCAATATATGCTTGTGATATGCCATTGTTTTTACAAGATTATATGAATAATCTTACTTTGCCTTCAACCAAAAAAGTTATAATGTTTTCTACGATGGGTTTTTATGAAGGCAATGCATCGAGAAAGATATTTAGGAGATTTAGGGAAATTGGGCTTGAACCAATTCATTTTGAACGTATAAAAATGCCTGGGTCTGATGGTCTAGTTTTTTTAAAAAAAGATTCAAAAATTATAAAGAAACTACTAGCAATAAATTACAATAAGTCTGAAAAAATTAATCGAGCTGTAGATAATATCGTTAATAAAGTTCAAACATTGACTGCTGAAAAGATACCAACAATAAAATATGGAGGTTTAGTTTTAGGTGGGTTAATGGATGTGACTTTTAAATTAATTGAAGGTAAATTCAAGAAAAAATTTTGGGTAGATGATAAATGCATTAAGTGTCACCTTTGCGAAACTATCTGTCCAGCTAAAAATATTACTGTAACAGAAGACAAAGTGAATTTTTCAGATAAATGTTATTTGTGTATGAGGTGTATAAATCAATGTCCTACTGAAGCAATCCAGATTGGTTCAAAAACAAAAGACAAGTTTAGATGGAAGGGACCATCAGGAAATTATAAGCCAATTAAATAAGGAGCATATATGAATTTGACTATTAGACAAGAAACGGATAAGGATATAAATAAGGTGTATAATGTTGTTAAGGAAGCATTTATATATGAAAAATATTCGGACCATGATGAACAAAACCTCGTCAATCGTTTGAGAAAAAGTAATGCCTTTGTACCTGAACTATCAATCGTTGCTGAGATGGATGAAAAAATCGTTGGACAGATTCTTTTTACTAGAATTAAAATTGGAAATAATATTTCCCTTGCCCTTGCCCCTCTTTCAGTTTTACCAGTTTACCAAGGTAAAGGTATTGGTGGCAGGTTAATTTTAAGAGGACATCGTGTTGCTAAAGAATTGGGATATACCTCCGTTATCATTCTAGGCCATCCATCCTATTACCCACGGTTTGGTTATCGCCCTGCTAGTTTGTGGAATATAAAAGCTCCATTTGATGTTCCTGATGATAGCTTTATGGCAATTGAGCTATTACCAAATGGTTTAAAAAATGTAAGTGGAATTGTAGAATACGCTAAAGAGTTTTTTATAACCGTTAATTAATGGAGGTTTTTATTTTGGGCTTTAATATAAACTTTATTGACATTCATAATATAATGGGATATATTCAATAGATGATTATCTATGTGGGTGGTGATTGTTTGGGAAATATTTATGATGATAATGCCAAAACTATTAAGGCAATATCAGATCCTAGTAAGCTTAAGATAGTTGATATTTTATCATGTGGCGAAAAATGTGCAAGTGATTTATTAGAGCATTTTAATTTTACTCAACCAACACTTTCTCATCATATGAAGGTGTTAACTGAATGTGGTGTTGTGGATGTTAAAAAAACAGGATTATGGAATCATTATTTTCTAAATAAAGAAAATTATAATAAACTAGTCATGTTCCTTGTGAAACTTATGAAAAATAATGAAGGTTGTATTTGTGAAGTAAATTGGAGGTAAAGATGAATAAAATAAAAATTGATATAGTAGGAAAGACTAATCAAAAATTAAAAAGAATTAATGATGAAATTAGTGAATCAAAAACGATGATGGAATTATATAATGAATTTGTTCAATTCATTTACAGCAGTGATGTGAAGGATATAGTTGAAACTCATTTCTATGATTTAGAAAAGGACCGAGAATCAAATTATCATATTTTAGGAAATTTAGCCGTTGCAAAAGGGTTAACATTACCACTTACTTTTATTAATGGCAAGTCTACTTTCCATGGTGGAATCGCTAATAATTCGATTTATCAAGAAATTAAAAAGATTATGAATATGGGGTAATAATTATGAAAAAGGTAGCTTTTATTTGTATCCATAATTCTTGTAGGTCACAAATGGCTGAAGGTTTGGCTAAAGTCTTGGGAAAAGATGTAATTGAAGTTTATTCAGCGGGAACAGAGAAATATGAAGCAGTAAAACCACTTGCTATAAAAGTAATGGAAGAAGCAAATATTGATATATCTAGTCATCGCCCTAAATTATTATCAGAAATTCCAAAAGATGTCAACATCCTTATTACTATGGGTTGTGGAGTAGAATGTCCATTTATACCTTGTGATTATCGAGAAGATTGGGGCTTAACGGACCCATCAGGTGGTCCAATTGAAGACTTTAGAGAAACTAGGGACATAATTAAAGATAAAGTAATAGATTTAATTGAAAGAATTAAAAAAGGGAAGTTGTAAAATGGAAGTAAAGTTAGGAATATGTTTTTTGAAAAATACTTTACATTATGGGTTTTGTTATGCATGCTAATTTTTTTCTTTCAAAAGAGATATAATTTTAGATAATCCTTTTCTTATTGTTTTACTAGCTATACCGCTTATTTTATAGATATCCCCTATTTTCTTTATTGCCTATTATAATAGTAAACTTTTAAAATCATCCCATAGCATTGCTGCTCCAGCGGGAATGATAATTAGCTGTCGCTGTAGCTATTGCTTACTTGGTGAGAATTCACCTGTAGTTATAGCAACTATTGTCGGTGTTTTAGTTGAAGTTCCTGTAATGTTAATTCTAGTAAAAATTGCTAACAAAACAAGGAATAACTTTATATAATAGAGTGAATAAATATATAAAGTTTAGGGGTGTACAATGGCTATAATAGGGATTATTTCTTTAAATTATACAATAGATGGCTTCCAAAATGTCAGATTGCCATTTACTTATATTAATTCAATAAAAAATAGTGGGGGCATACCTATTGTAATTCCGGTTATCAATGAGGAAACGTACATTGATAATATTATAAATATTATTGATGGGTTAGTAATTTCTGGTGGTGATGATATAAATCCTAATTTATATCATGAGGAACTATCAAACTTTTCACAAGGTATAGATGATGAATTAGATGGATTTCAAATCAAGATTATTGAAAAAGCACTTACTTTAAATTTGCCTATTCTTGGGATATGTCGAGGGCATCAAATAATAAATGTTGCTTTTAATGGTACAATAACACAAGATCTTAGCTTATTACATACAGAAGTTGAGGTTATTCATGATCAATTAAAAATGGGGATTACTAGAAATCAAAGTGTTCATGAAGTAATATTGTCTAAAGATTCAAAATTATGGAATCTATATGGAGATAAACTAAAAACAAATAGTTTTCATCATCAGATAATTGGGAAAGTAGGAAAAGGCTTAAAAGTTACAGGTCAAACAAAAGATGGTATAATTGAAGTTATTGAAAGTATGAATCATGATTTTGTTTTAGGTGTTCAGTGGCATCCTGAAAGATCAGGTATTAACAAAGCACTATTTGATTTGTTTATTAATTATTGTAGAAAATAGAGGTGAAAACAATGGACTATCAAATTTTACCAATGATTGAGGCTTATGCTAAAACAATTGTGAATTGGGTTTATGACCCACCTTTTTCTATATATAATATGGATGGGACAAATGAAGCTGTTGAAGAGTTATTAACGCAAAATTATTATGCTGTTTTAAATGAATTTAATGATGTTTTTGGGTTCTATTGTATAGGAGAATCAGCTCAAGTTCCTATTGGCGATAAATTTAATGTTTATGATGATAGAAGTTATTTAGACATTGGATTAGGGTTAAATCCTAAATATGTTGGAAAAGGGATGGGCGAAGAGTTTATAAATTTAGGAATCTTATATTTTGAAAATAAATATCAAAATAAGCAATTTAGATTAACAGTTTTAGATTTTAATGAAAGGGCAATCCATCTTTATCAAAAAATTGGTTTCAAAACAATTAATTATTTTAAAGCGGTAAATAGTCGTGTTTTTATAGTAATGCATAAGAATTAGATGTGAAAATTTAATTAACTTATTGAACTGTAGATTGGAATATGTTAATATATGCTTATAAAGTGTGTCGGAGGACAGATATGATTTTGTTAAGTGATTTAAAAGTAATAGATACTAATCTAGCTTTAAATTTAATGGGAGGATATGAGCAGATATATCAAAAAGTAATCGATAGTTTTCTAGTTAATCAAAGCCGATTAGTAGAAGGAATCGAAAAACATTTAGCTACTAAAAATTTAAGAGAGGCTAGAAGATTAGTCCATTCTTGTAAAGGAATTTCTAAAAATATTGGTTCAGAACAATTATACATTGTCGCAAAAGAATTAGAACTGGCATTAATATCTGAAAAACAATCACTTATTGATGGTGCTCTAGATGATTTTAAATTGCTTTTTGAACAAGTGATAGAGGATTTGAAAAAAATTAAATTTGATTTAAATTAAATAATTAATTAAAAGCAAGTGTTTTTTCTTCCTTGCTTTTTTTGTTAAATAAGATGTATTGGTGATTATAATGGGAAGATATCTAGATAGTAAAATTTATCTTTTTTTTGAGTTTTTAACTAAATTAATGATTATAAATTTATTTTGGTTTCTCACTACCTTACTAGGAATCGGAATTTTTACAATTATGCCAGCTTCAATAAGTGTGTTTATTCTAATGAAACAATTGATTAAAGGAAGTAGCTTTCCTATACTATCTTCATTTTGGAAAACTTTTATTAAAGAATATATAAGATCGCAAAAATTATTTTTATTAATTTTGTTAATTGGTGGTTTATTATATTTTAATGTAACTACATATTATTATAAAATTATTAATGAAAATACATTTATTTCTAATTTAGGTTATATACTAACAATAACTATTATTTTAATAAGTGCTATATCCTTAATAAATCTATTTTTAGTATATATCTACTTTCCTAATTTTAAGACTTTAAAAGCTTTAAAATATGCTTTTATCTTTTCAATTTTATTTTTGTATAGATCAGTTCTAATATTAATAATATATATTAATATTTATTATCTTTATAAGTATTCCGGAAGTATTTCCATTTTTATTTGTAATTGGGTTTGCAGCCCTTTCATATATAACCCTCATAATTCTAGTTCCGAAATATAACAGGCTTATAAACCATGAAAATAAGTAGAATACTGAATATATTAAATAAAATGAAATAAGATAAAATAGGTTGTGTAATTATTGTTTACAAAGAGGTATTTTAATGTTATAATTTCTAGATGTGGGTTGTATTAATAACTCACTCCTTGCTCATATAAAATGGGCCATAGACCAAAAGGAGGTGTACAATGATGAAAAAATATGAAATTATGTTTATTATTCGTCCGAATTTAGAAGACGATCAAAGAAAACAAGTAATTGAATATTTCTCAAATGTCCTAACTGAAAAAAATACAGAAATTGTGAAAGTAGATAACTGGGGTATGAAAAACTTAAGTTATGAAATTAATGATTTCCGTAAAGGTCATTATGTGTTGCTAAACGTAAAAGCTTCAATTGAAGCTATTAATGAATTTGACCGATTAGCACGAATTAGTGAAGACATCATCCGTTATATCATCGTTAAAGATGAAGAATAATTAAGGATGTGATGAATAATGTTAAATAAAGTTATTTTAATTGGAAGATTAACGAAGGACCCAGAAATACGGGTAACTACTTCGGGAATATCTGTTGGTACCTTTTCTCTAGCTGTTAATAGGAATTTTGCTAATGCAAGAGGAGAAAAAGAAACCGATTTCTTTAATTGTGTTTGTTATCGTAAATTGGCTGAGATTGTTGGGCGTTATGTTAAAAAAGGTCAATTGATTAGTGTTGAAGGGCGTATACAAAACCGCTCTTATGATGGACAAGATGGGATTAAAAGGTATATTACTGAAATCATTTGTGAAAATGTTGTTTTTTTAGAGTCTAGAAATCAACAAAATGATTCAGGAAATAAAAATTATAATTCACAACAACAACCATCATTTAATACATATCAACAACAACCAAAATTTAATTCTAATAATAGTAACAATAACAATCAATTTAATAATAACTATCCACAACAACAAGACAATTACTTTGATGATAATCCAAATGTGGATATATCTGAGGATGATTTACCATTCTAAAAAGGAGGTAGTAAACTATGGCAATGAATAATGATAGACCACGCCGTAATAATAGACAAGGTGGACGTCGCCGTAAAGTATGTAATTTTTGTGTAAGTGAAAAGAAAAGTACTGATCAAAGAGAAAGAAATTATGTAATTGATTATAAAAATCCTGATTTATTAAGAAAGTTTATCTCTGATCGCGGTAAAATTTTACCTAGACGTGTTACAGGTACTTGTGCAAAACATCAACGTGGATTAACAATTTCAATTAAACGTGCTAGACACGTTGCGCTATTACCATTTACTAGAGACTAATAATAATAAAAACCCGCAATTTAGTATGATCCCCTTAAAGTAGACAGTACAAAAAATGAAGTGTACTAACTACTATTGGGGATCTTTTATTATGGGAAGAAAAGCTAAATTTTGTATCATCAATTCAATTAGCTAAGGAAATTAATGAGCAATTACAATAGTATGGGTGAAATAGCAATTGATGATAAACTAAAGAATAAAGAGTTTTCTAAAGGGTTAAAGTTACAGGCAATAAATGATTATATAAATGGCATAGGATCACTAACAGATATTAAATCAACGCTCATCGACTGGATTTTAAAGATTAGTCATTAAGAAATTAAGTATTAAAATTCGGGGGGTATCTATATGACTAAATCAAGAAAAACAGCTTATAAAGAAAGATAAGAGATTGTAACAGCTTAAATTATGGTAAATCTTATAAGTTAACAACTAAATATTTTTTGCAACCATATAGTCAAGTTTAACAATTGGACAAGGCGAACAAAGGCTGCATGAGGGTAAGGAAGAAGTAAATTAGAATCTGAATTAAGTAAAACAAAAAAATTAAATCGAGATAACAAAATCTTTCAAACTAAAAAATATTTTTTTACACAGTCTGCTTGATGGTGAATAGTTTAATTTGGATTTTTTATATATTTAATAATTATTTTTATATATAACAATAAAAATATCTTTAAATAATTAAGTAAATATTGTAAAATATTGGTAAATAAATACGATTGGAGAAATAATATGGGGAGTTGTATTTCTGTTGGTTTTGTATTTAAAAATAATGAATCGGATCTTAAAATTCAAGTATTAAAGAGTTTGCTTGAAAAATTATGTATGGCTGATTATTCAATAATTAGTTATAATGTTTGTTGTGATGTTGACGGAGAAAACTGGATAAAAAAAAGCATAAGATATGAATTTATGACTGATGAAGATTATGAGATTTTAACGGAAAACTATTATGGGAATCTATTAATGTTATGTCCTTTAGATGGAATTAATAATCAAGCAGTCAATATTAATCTTTATGAGGGCGAGGGCTACTTTGGTTATTTAATTGAATTGTTTGAAATCTCAAGGAGAAACACTGATTATGAAAAAATAGAACTAACTTTAGTAGATTTTATTACTAATTGTGAAATTCCATTTACTTACGCATTTTGTGAAAAAGAAGGTGAAATTGAATTTTCACCTGATGATTTAAATGTTTCAGAGGCCGATTATAGTATTTTAGTTATTCGAGATCAAAAAGGTGAATTAAATATTATAAAAGGTAAATACTTAATCGATGGGGAGACATTAAGAAGAAATTAAATAAATAGGTTTTGAACAAATAGTAAAATTCCTGTAGAGATTAATAAAAATATAAATATTTTTTTAATAGTCTTTTCTTTTAATCTGTGGTCAATTTTAACTCCAATATATATACCAATTATTACTGTTGGTAATAAGAATAAAGTCATATTTATTGAATCATGAGTAATAATTGGATTCGGTAGAGTCGAATAATAAATTAAACGAAAGATATTGTCAACTAGAAACACAAAACCAAGGTTAGCTCGAAACTCACCTCGATTAGTGGTAGTTCTAGAAATATAGGCAACTAATAGAACGCTTATGCCAAAAATCCCAGCTGTTATTCCTGATAATACACCGATAATTCCTAGTAAGATAGGTTGGGGTTTTTTGTCATAAACTTTTTTTGGACGTGTCCACATTTCAATAGCGATTCCAATAATAAGAATACTAAGGAAAATTTTTAGGATATTATCACTTGTATTTGCAAGAAACATAGAGCCAATAATATCACCTGTTAAAAGTAAAATTGATAGTGGAATTACTATTTTTAATGAAAAACTTAATCTATCTCTTAATATGATAAATGTATTAATTGGTATGCTTAATAATAAATCAACTGGTGTTATTTGTTTGCTTTCTAGTATAAATGAAAATAAAGGTGTCATAAGAAGAGTATTGCCAAATCCGGCAATTCCCTTAATAACATAAGCAAACAAAGTTGAAAACAATAAATAAATAAGATAAATTAGATCAATTTCAAATAACTGCATCAAATCATTCCTACATCTTTTTAATTACAACAATATTATACATAAAAACAGGTAATAATACTATGTGTAAAGTGAAAATAAGAAAAATCATTTACCATTATGTTAGGTAGTTATATATAAGGTGTTGATAATTGTTTTATTAAATAATATGTGCTATAATATTGTGAGCGCTAATGGTAGCAAATAGAGGTGATTCAAATGGAATCCAAGTATAAAAGAAGAATAATATTTGTAGGAATAATTTATTTTCTGATTTTTAGTTATATAGTAGTTAATGCTGCAATAAATTTCAATCGCGAAATTTTGTCGTTAAGTATAATTTTAATTTTGATGTTGATTTTTCAAGTGATGTATTTAATTCGCTTTTACTCTCAAGATAGCCAAGCGAAAACAATAGATGAATTAGGGTATCAAGTTCGAAAAGTAGGTTCAAATACTTTTAATAATTTTCCAGTTGCAATTATGGTTTATAATGATAAATTTGTCATTGAATGGGTTAACTATTTTACTCGTAAAATTCTAGGAACGAAAATTGTTGGTAGACATTTAGGCGATATAGATACTACCTTATATGAAAAACTTAGTTTAGACTATTATATGGTTGAAATAAACGGGAAGATCTTTGAAGTTAAACATTTTCCATTATATCGCACTTTATATTTAATTGAAGTAACAGAAAGAGAATCTAAAATTAGGAAGTATGAGAGTAAACAATTAGCTGTAGGATATTTAGTTTTGGATAACATGGATGAAGCTATTAGAGATTTGACTGAACAAAAAAGATATTTATTTATGGGAAGAGTTAATACAATGTTAATTTCTTATGCGAGTGAACAAAATATTTTTTTGAAGAGTTATGCTGAAGGTCGTTATCTTTTACTTATTGAACACAATGTATTGCAAAAAATGATTAATAATAAATTTGAGGTTTTGTATAAATTAAGAAAAATATCTGAAACCTTTGATTCTAGTTTAACCCTAAGTATCGGAATAGCTTACAATCAAAGCGATTTAGTAAGTTTAAATGACAAAGCACTTGAAGCTCTAGAATTAACTCAAAGTCGTGGTGGAGACCAAGTTGCGTTAATGATGGGCGAAAAGGACATCCGCTTTTTTGGTGGGAAATCAAATATTATTGAAAAGAGAAATCGTGTTAGAGCACGAGTTGTAGCCCAAGACTTAGAAGCTTTAATAGAAAAAGCAGATAAAGTAATTGTTATGGGACATAAAATACCTGATGTTGATAGTTTTGGCGCTTGTATTGGAATGTTAAATATTGCTAGAAAAAGTGAGAAAGAATGTTTTATTGTTGTTGATACTAAAGAAGTTGATAATACATTAAATAAAGTATTTGCATATTTGAATGATCGTAATAGTTCAATTTTAAATAAAATTATTTCGCCACAGATTGCTTTAGATTTAATGACATCAAAAACATTATTAATTATCGTCGATACCCAAAATCCAAGTTTAGTTATTGAACCTAAATTATTAAATAGAACTAAAAGTTTAATGGTCATCGATCATCACCGTCGAGGAACACAATTTATAGAAGCACCTGATGTAATTTATACAGAAATTTATGCTTCATCGACAGTGGAATTAATATCAGAAATTATAGAGTATTATCCACTTAAGGTTCAGATAAGTGAAATAGATGCGACGGTAATGTTAGCGGGAATAATTGTTGACACTAATAACTTTACCTATCGAACTGGAAGTCGAACATTTGAAGCAGCATCGTTTTTACGTAAACAAGGTGCCGATACTTTATCAGTACAAACGATTTTAAGAGAAAGTTATGAAGAACATATGATTCGTGCTGAATTATTTGAAAAAGTTGAAATAACAAATGATAATATGGCAGTTGTAGTTGCTGATAATATTGATAATTTAACCAAAGTTAATTTAGCTCAAACTGCTGATTGGTTATTAATGATTGAAAATGTGAAGGCTTCGTTTGTGATTGGGAAAATTGATGCTAATCTAATTGGTGTTAGTTCTAGATCATTTGGTGATGTAAATGTTCAAATAATTATGGAAAAAATGGGTGGCGGTGGTCATTTTAATAATGCAGCTTGTCAACTTACTGATATGACTTTGCAAGATGCCTATATAATGTTATTATCTAAGATTGATGAGTATATAGAGGAGGAAGACAATAATGAAGATAATACTACTGAGTGATGTTAGAAATAAAGGTAAAAAGGGACAAGTAGTTGATGTTCCTGATGGTTTCGCTAACTTTTTAATAAATAAGAATCAAGCAACTTTAGCTAGTGATGCGAATATGAAAAAATTAAAAGATGAAAAGAAAGCCAAATTAGAACAAGAAAAAATTGCTTTAGAAGAAGCTAAAGAACTTAAATTGAAGGTTCAAGATAAACAAATTGTTTTTAAAGTAAAAGTTGGAGAAGATGGACGTTTATTTGGGTCTGTCAGCAGTAAACAAATTGTTCAGGAATTTGAAAAACAGTTTGGGATTAAATTAGATAAACGTAAAATTGTTTTAGAGGATAGTATTAAAACATTAGGGTATACAAAAGTAGGTATTCAACTTCATCAAGAAGTAGAAGCTGAATTTCAAGTTTTAGTAACAGATAAATAGTTAGATTGGGTGGTAAATATGAACTCTGTTCCTTTTAATAATGAAGCAGAACAATCAATAATTGGTTCAATATTTTTAGATAACCGGGTAATGGTGCAACTATTTGATAAAATATCAAGTAATGATTTTTACCAAACACGACATCAAATTCTTTTTAACGCCATTAAAGAATTACATGAAGAAAATAAGCCTATTGATATTACTACCGTAACAACTATTCTTAAAAATAAAAATCAATATTTAGAAGTTGGAGGGATGGAGTATCTAATAGAATTGTCGGAGATGGTTCCAACTACAGCGAATATTGATACATATGTAGAAATAGTACATGAAAAAGCGGTTATGAGGAAATTAATCGATACCGCGAATCAAATAGCACAAAGCGCCACAAATGGGGATACTGTTTTAGATGATTTATTAGATGAAGCTGAAAAGAAAATTATGATGGTGGCACGAAATCGTAGTGCTAGTGATTTTAAAGAAATTAGTTCAGTAGTTCATGAAGTTTTTGAAAAGATAAAATCACAGTCAGAACATGGTAATGAAATAACTGGTATGCAAACCGGTTTTACACGTTTTGATGGCTTGACCCTAGGTCTTCAAAAAGAAGATTTGTTTATTTTGGCAGCAAGACCAGCAATGGGAAAAACCGCATTTGTTTTGAATCTTGCTAAAAATGTTGCTAAATATAATGAAGATCCAGGAATTGCGATCTTTAGTTTAGAAATGAGTGCCGAACAGCTTGTAAACCGGTTATTAACAAGTGAAGCTCAAATTGATTCGCAAAATTTGCGTAAAGGTGATTTAGACAGTAGTGAATTAAATCGATTATTAGTAGCTTGTGATACTTTAGCTCATTATCAAATTTATATAGATGACACTCCAGGTATAAGAGTTAATGAAGTTAGAGCGAAATGTCGTAAATTAATGCAGACAAAAAATAATCGGCTTGGACTTATTATTATCGATTATTTACAATTATTATCTGGTAGTGAAAAAAATAGTGGTAATCGTGTTCAAGAAGTTTCAGAAATTTCACGGACATTAAAAGAAATAGCAAGAGAATTTAAAGTTCCTGTCGTAGCATGTGCTCAGTTATCACGTCAAGTTGAAAATCGTGAGGATAAAAAACCAATTATGGCAGATTTGCGGGAGTCAGGAAGTATAGAGCAAGATGCGGATATTGTATCATTTTTATACCGTGATGACTATTATCACAAAGATTCACCTCGTCCAGGTCAAGTTGATGTAATATTTGCTAAACACCGAAATGGTCCAACTGGTGAAGTTTCATTGTTTTTTAATCGTCAATGTAGTTCGTTTTCAGATATTGATACATATCATGATGCAGTAAATGAATATAAATAAACTTATATAGGTTACTTAAAAATTCACTGAATTTTTAAGTATAAGCCTAAATAAGTTTTTTTAATTAAGTAAAAGTTATAATAAATAATGTGTAAAGAGTTTAAGGAGCAATTTATGAATGAGAAATATGATTTAACTCAAGGTAATATTGTGAAAATCTTGTTTAAGGTTTCGCTTCCAGTAATATTAACTTCATTTGTTCAGATGGCATATAATATGACGGATTTAATTTTTCTAAGTAAAGCGTCTAATATAAAAGAAATAAGTAATGGTTATGTTGCAGCAGCTGGTTTTGGTGGTTTTTTTATCTGGTTAGGGGCTGCAATTTTGGTCCTTGTTAAAATAGGTACCGAAGTAAGAGTATCGCAAAATTATGGCAGAAAAGATTATAAATCAGCAAGAATTTATGCTAGAACCGGGGTCCAGCTAGAGTTTATTTTTGCGTTAATATATGCCCTTGTTTTATTTGTTTTCGCGGGTTTTTGGATGGGTCTTTTTAATATAAAAAGCGAAGCAGTATTTGATAATTCAGTATTGTATTTACAAATAATTTCTGTTGGAATGATGTTTTTTTTGATAAATCCCGTTTTCAGTGCTTCCTTAAATGGAACAGGAAATACACGGACTCCATTTTATATTAGTGCAAGTGGGCTTGTGCTAAATATGATTTTAGACCCAATTTTGATTTTAGTTTTAAACTTAGATATTAAAGGTGCAGCAATTGCCACTGTAATATCACAAATTTTAGTTTCAATAATATTTATTTTATATTTTTTTTCCAAAAATACAATATTAAAAAAAGCAAATTTCTTTGGTAAAATTGAAATTAGTAAGGCTAAAGATATTTTAAGAATAGGTTTTCCAGTAGCTGTTCAAAGTGCTCTTTTCACGTTTATTTCGATGTATATTGCTAGAATGGTGGCTCAATTTGATCAATTAGATGGAGCAGCTAATGCTGTTCAAAAAGTAGGGTCACAAATAGAGTCTTTATCATGGTTAACAGCCGGGGGTTTACAAACAGCATTAGGAGCCTTTGTAGGCCAAAATTTTGGTGCGGGAAAACATAAAAGAGTTTTAAAAGGCATAAAATATGCATTAGTGTCAATGACAATATATGGTGTTATTGTTACTTTGGTAATGTATTTTCAAGCAGAGAATCTCTTCAAACTTTTCTTAAATAATGAGACTGCTTTACCAATTGGAATTGTTTACTTGAAAATAATGGCATTTTCACAATTAGCAATGATTATTGAGGCAACTGTTGGTGGTGCCTTAAATGGTCTTGGAAGAACTGTTCCACAATCAATTGTCAGTTTGTTTTTTAATTTCTTAAGAATTCCTATGGCTTATTATTTTATAAAATACTATGGCTTAGATGGAATTTGGATATCTATAACAATTAGTTCGATACTAAAAGGGTTAATTATATATATATGGTTTAAATTATATATAAGTATTACACCAGCATTCAAAAAAATAAATTTGGCAAATGATAATTTTGATGATAAGATTATGGTGTAAACAATAACTTTAAGGAGGTTTTATGGCTAGTAGACAAAGTAATACAGGTCCTGTAATAATCTGGCTCATAGGTTTATTTGGATGTATTGGTTGGATTAATCCAATTGGTTTTTTTGCCTTAATTATTCCCATTTTATTTTGGCTAATGGGAACTAAACTAACTAAAGATCATTGTCGAATATACTTTAATGTTTTATTAACAGCAGTCATTTTATGGGTGATTGGCTTAGCTATTAATGAAATATTATTAATTATTGATTTGAAACTACTTAATTTTAAACTAATAGGATTAATTTATTTTACTATAACATGTATTTTTGGTTTGTTTGTAGCATTAAATAGTAAGAAATATAGACCAGCACTTATTATTAATTTGTTTAAATAAACAAAAGGATGTTAAATGATAACCACATTCATGATTTAATTTGAATGTGGTTATTTTTTATTGGAATTTTCGACAAAATATCTCCCTGAATTAGAATAAATGTCATAAAGCATTAAATACAGTTAGAATGTCATCATATACTATTAAAAAATAGTTATATGTTATGGATACTTTTTTGCTTTATTGTAACACTTATTGATAAATCTTATAAACTAGGGTTATACTTCTTTTAATTCTTTGAAAAAAGTAGTATAATATATTGTGCTTATTAATTAAATTTTTTAATTATTATTGAATGGAGGAATTATTGTGTTTGAAAGATTAGACGCTATAGTTGAACGTTATAATAAAATAAATACTTTATTAGCTGATCCTAAAATAGCAACAGACATTAACAAGTTAAGGGATTTGTCTAAGGAATTAAGTGGATTAGAACCGGTTGTTGAAAAATATAATGAATATAAAGATATTGTTCAACAAATTAAAGAACTTAAACAAATGTTAAATGATGATGATTCTGAAATAGTTGAAATGGCGGAAATGGAATTAGAGGAATTAAAACCCCGTGTTCATATTATTGAGGAAGAAATAAAAGTTTTGTTAATTCCCAAAGACCCTAATGATGAAAAGAATGTTATAGTTGAAATTCGTGGTGCTGCTGGTGGAGATGAGGCTAATATTTTTGCAGGTGATTTGTATCGGATGTATTGTAAATACGCTGAATCTAAAAATTGGAAAATTGAATTACTAAATGCTGAAGAAAGTGGAATTGGTGGATTTTCTCAAATTGGATTTATGGTTTCAGGAGATTCGGTTTTTTCACATTTGAAATATGAATCTGGAGCACATCGAGTTCAGCGTGTACCCAGTACAGAAACGCAAGGAAGAATTCATACATCAACAGCGACTGTTCTAGTTATGCCTGAGGCTGAAGAAGTTGAAGTTGATTTAAATATGGAAGATGTAAGAGTAGACACCTTTTGTTCATCAGGTCCAGGAGGTCAATCGGTCAATACAACTAAATCAGCTATTAGGGTTACGCATATACCAACAGGTCTTGTTGTTAGCTGTCAAGATGCTAAATCACAACATGAAAACAAGGCTAATGCTTTAAAAGTATTAAGAGCAAGACTTTTTGACTTGATAATGCAAGAAAAAAATGAAAAAGAAGGTGCTGAGCGTCGTTCTAAAGTAGGAAGTGGAGAACGAAGTGAAAAAATCAGAACCTATAATTATCCACAAAATCGGGTAACAGATCATCGCATTGGACTTACAATTCAACAATTAGATCGTATTGTTGAAGGTAAACTTGATGGAGTTATTGAAGCCTTAATTACTGAAGACCAAAAACGAAAATTAGCTGGTGAATAGTAAAAAAATCCAATCGAATTAATAAATTAAAATTCCACCCATAATATAATGAGGTGGTTTTTTTATGTTTGGATTGCTAATTATTAGTGGATTGTTTATTTTATATACATTAATGATAAAAGGCATAATTAAATTAAATATTTTGAGTTTGTTTTTTATTACCCTTTTAGCATTTTCAATTAATTATATAATTGAAACAGATAATTTTAAGGTTAACTATACACAAATGGATTGCCCTGAACAAATAGTCGATATTTGGTCTAATTATAGTAATCATGAAATAATGAGCGATTTTCAATTATCAAGAACCTTAAGTCCATATCATGATGACTCATCAATATTAGAAGAACCTAATTATGTTGTAACAGATAATTTGAATATTTATAGTATTTCAGGAAGAAAAATTGTTGTTACTAGAGTGCTGGATTTGGATATAGTTCATGAAATAAAATATGATACTGTGGGATTTAAACCAATTACACTATATATAACAAATGATAAATTGATAGTGATTGGAGAAGTACCTGTTAATAAAACAAGAGTTTATATTTATCAATTGGCTGATTTTTCATTGTTTAAATATTTTGAAACGGAAGCTACATATATTACAAGTAGACTTATAAAAGATGAATTGTTTTTGTTTTCTTCACGAATTTTAGTAACAAGAAAAGAAGCTAAAACAAGACCATCCTATATTATAAATGGAGAAAATCGAGTTGTTCCTTATGAAAGTATTTATTATGTTAACGAAACTTATCCAAATAATTTTGTGAATTTAATAAAAACAAGTATAAATATATATGAAGATATCGAGGTCATGAGTTACCTAGGACTAGGTCAAGTTATTTATTTTTTACAAGATCATATTTATATTGCGGAAGAGGTTTATTCGAAAGATACCGGTAATTCAAATAAAACAATTCTCATAAAAATTAATAATATTAATTTAAAATTAAATGGATTACAAGTAATTAAAGGTTATGTATTAGATCAATATTCATTAAATGAACATAATGGCTATTTACGAGTTGCTACATCTTCAAATGAGGAAGATGCCTCTAAAAGTAGTAATCATTTATTTGTGTTAAATGAAGAAATGAAGGTCGTTGGAAAGTTAGAGAATTTCTCAGCTGGGAATTCTATTCAAGCAGCTGTCTTTATTGATGATAAAGCATATATAGAAACTTTTAATATTTTAGACCCTTTTTATGTAATTGATTTAAAAGATGTTCGAAGCCCTAAAATTGTAAGTGAATTAAAATTTGAAGGTTATAATACAAACTTTATCCCCTATGATAAAAATCATATTTTAGCTTTTGGGGTAGTCTTAGATAATGATAAACAAGCTGTTGGAATTAAAGTGTCATTATATGATGTGGAAGACCCTCAAAAAGTTAAAATCATCGCTAAAGATACAATTTTATATAAAGAATATAATAGTGCTTATACAGATGTTTTGTATGATAGTAAGTCATTATTATTAGATAAAAACCACAATGTTTTAGGATTTCCAATTGTTTATTGGATAAATGAACATGGGAATTCGAGTTCCTACTATAAACAATTTTATCTTATTTATGAAATTAGTCCGAAAAATGGATTAAAAAGAATGGGTAATATTAGTCACTATGAATTAGGCAAATTCAATAATGTCGATGATGATATTCGACGCGGTTTTGTTTTAAAAAATCGAATTATGACTATATCAGAGAAGAAAATAATGGAAAATACCTTAAAAGAACTTAAACTAATTAGCGAGAAATCATTATGAAAGTTGCTTTTTTAAAGTAACTTTTTCTTTAATAATATAAAAAATTTATATATAATAATATTAAAACGCAATAAATATTAACAATTATTCGTCTAATTAGTGAAAGGAGTGACATCTTGAAGGATCAATTAACAATTGAAAAAGAAATAGAGAGACTTATGAATCAATATGGTAATGATGTTTTACGGATGTCATATATTTATTTAAAAGATCAGCAATTAGCTGAGGACGCCTTTCAAGAAGTGTTTATGAAAGTTTTCAAAAAATTTGATAGCTTTCGTTTTGAAAGTAGTGAGAAAACGTGGATTATAAAGATTACCATAAATGTGTGTAAAGATATGTTGAAAAATAATTGGTTAAAAAAAGTTAACTTATATGATACAGATGAAATTTTTAACGATGATGAAAATATTAACGTTGTTGAACATGAAATTGATAAGTCAGAGTTGTATCATCAAGTTATGACATTACCCGAGAAATATCAAGAAGTTATTATCCTGTATTATTATCAAGGTTTTAATGTGAATGAAATTGCTTCGATATTAAATACAACAATAGGAAATGTTAGTAGTTTATTATCACGAGCAAGAGTTCATTTAAAAAAAATATTGTGAGGTGAATAAAATGGGTGAACTAGATAATATAAAAGATGCAATTGATGAAGAGTTAATTAATGTATTTGTTAGTAAAAAGTTAAAGATGAAAACTTTAAACCATGTTTTTAAGAAAGATTCATACTTTAATTATTTTAAGCATAATTGGATGAGGTTTACAACGATATTTTCAGTTTTTGTGATTATGTTAACTTTAAGTATTAATAATTACGTATTTGATAATGATGAACCTCAAGTGATAAATCCTACTAATATTGAAAAATATAATACTAGTAATAACCCTGCAAATATTAATATATTAACTACTTCACCTAAGGTTGTTGAAGAAAATGTAAATGATAGTTGTGATGTAAATCCGTAAGGAGGGATGATTATTGTGTTAAAAAGAATTTTTTGTTTTGCAACCATGCTGTTATCTTTGTTTATATTGTTAGGATGTGAGAGTGAGGGTGTAAATGATACGAATATAGATCATACTATTAAGTCTAAAGAAAATTTAATTAATATTTTATCAAAACATAAGATAATTGTTTCTGAATTTGATGTTGGAATTATAGAAAGAGAAAGTATTTACGGGAGTTCAACCACTAGTGAAAGTGTACGAAATTATTCGAGGACTAATACCCAAGTAAATGGCGTTGATGAAGCTGATATCGTTAAAACAGATGGCACTTATATCTATTTAGCAGTTCTTAATAAAGTAATTATTGCTAAAGCTTACCATGAAGAGGATATGGAAGTTGTTAAAACAATTGAATATGAAGATTTTGCTCCTAAATCACTTTATGTAGATGATACATACTTAGTAGTTTTAGGTAGTAGCTATAAAGCTGTTGAAAGCGAAGATTCATATTTTTATACACAACCAAATTCAAGAGTTATAGTTTATAATAAAAGTGATTTCTCTGTTAAAGATATAATAGATATTGGTGGATATACTGTTACATCAAGAAAAATTAATGAAGAGTTATTGTTAGTAACTAATCAGTATGTTAACTATACTAAAGGGGACAAAGATGTTAATCTACCTAGTGTAACGATTAATGAAGATAAAAAAGTAATTAATTACAGTGAAATTCATTATGTGGAAGGAGTAAATCCTAATGCATTTGTTTCATTAATTAAAGTTAATTTAGATGATTTAAATTATCAGAATTATACTTATTTAGGTTCATCAAGTAATGTTTATGTTTCTATGAATAATGTGTTTGTTGCTGAAAATGTTATTAATGATATTTCGGCTATTAATAATGAAAGCAGAACAGCTGTAACTAAAATTGATTATAGTGATGGTAACTTCGGAGTTAGTAAATCTGTTGTCATAAAAGGTTATATAAATAATCAATTTTCAATGGATGAATATAATGGTATGTTTAGAGTCGCAACTACAACTGGATGGAATGATTCAGAAAATAATCTTTATATTTATGATGAGAATTTAAGATTAATATCTAAATTAGAAGGTATAGCCAAAGACGAAAGAATTCAATCTGTTAGATTTTTAGGAGAAAGAATATATATTGTAACGTTTAGGCAAATAGATCCATTTTTTGTAATTGATGTAAGTAATGCCACTAATCCCAAAATATTAGGTGAATTAAAGATTCCCGGGTATAGTACCTATTTACATCCATATGATAAGTCACATATTATTGGTTTTGGTTTTGATACATTAGAAACCTCAAATGGAGTTAGAATTAGCGGGATTAAAATGACGATGTTTGATGTTGTAGACCCAAGCGAACCTAAGACGATGTTTAATGAAGTATTAAATTTTGGAGATAATAGTTATGGATATTCAGAATTAAGTTATAATCATAAAGCTTTGTTGTTTAATAAGGATAAAAATTTATTTGCTTTTCCACTAATGTTTACAAAGTATACTAAAGATAATTTAACTTACAGTCAATCATATAAAGTTTATAATATTGATTTAGAAAGTGGATTTACATTTAAGACTGATATTAGCCATTTTGACGAAGCTAAAGAAAATGGATATCAATATGGTTATAAAGTTCTAAGAGGATTATATATTGAAGACACGCTATATACGGTTTCTTATTCAAGAATAATGGCTCATAGTCTAACAAGTTATAAAGAATTAAATACACTTGATTTAGAAATTGATGAGTCTCAGTTTTATCATATTTGGTATGGAGGTTTATAAATAAATTGGGCAATTGCCCAATTTATTTGCAATTTGCGTGACACTCGTTTATACTGAAATCATTAAGAGGTGTAAAAATGAAGGTTAGAGAATTATTAATTTATGCAGAGAACTTGGCAAATGAAAATAATAAGGAAGATAGTGCCGTTAAGTTATTGTTAATGCACTATTTAAATAAAGAAAGTTACGAATTAATAATGAATATGAATGAAGAAGTTTCCATAGAGGAAGAAACTTTTTTTAAAGAAGGTGTTAATAAATACATTTATGATAATATTCCTGTTCAACATTTAATTGGTTATGAGTATTTTTATGGTTATAAGTTTGTTGTAGGTAAAGATGTTCTTATTCCTAGGAGTGAAACAGAAGAGTTAGTTTCGTATGTTTTAGCAAATTATGATGAATACTTTGATAAAAAAGAAGTTGATGTAGTTGATGTTGGGACTGGTTCTGGAGCAATTGCGATTACGCTTTCGCTTGAAGAAAGTAAGATGAATGTGGACGCTACAGATATATCAGAAGTTGCATTAGTTCAAGCTAAAAATAATGCCCTAAATTTAGGCGCTGATGTTAATTTTTATGATGGTGATATGTTAGATCCATTAATTAAAATGAATAAAAAATATGATATATTAGTATCTAATCCACCCTATATACCTGAGGCTGAATTTGTTGAAAGTATAGTTAAAGACAATGAGCCTCATGTTGCATTGTTTGGCGGGAATGATGGGATGTTTTTTTATGAAATGATTTTAGCTAAGGCTAAACAAATATTAAAACCAAAAAGTATAATTGCTTTTGAACATGGTTGGAATCAAAGAGAAAAAATGGAATTATTAATAAATAAGTATTTTCCAAACTCTAAATTTGATATTATCAAAGATATGAATGGACTAGATAGAATAACTTTTATTTATAACTAGTATAAATTTAATTAAATTGGTAGAAAATAGAATTGGCTTTTAATTGTAAAAGTAAGCACTTTCATTTTGAAATCTTGGTGTTTTTATTGAATTTTCTATAAATTAGTTTATAATATTAATTGTGTGAAAAATTTATGAATTGAAAAGGAGTTGTGAATATGCCATATATTACAGATGTTTATGCTCGTGAAGTAATTGACTCTCGTGGAAATCCAACCGTTGAAGTTGAAGTTTATACAGAAAATGGTGCTTTTGGACGCGCAATAGTACCTTCAGGAGCTTCTACAGGAGAAAGTGAAGCTGTTGAATTACGCGATAATGATAAAGGAAGATTTCTAGGAAAAGGTGTTTTACAAGCGGTTAGAAATGTGAATGAAATAATCGCTCCTGAAGTAATTGGGATGGATGTTACTCAACAAGTAGCAATCGACCATTTAATGATTGAATTAGATGGAACTCATAATAAAGGTAAATTAGGTGCTAATGCGATTTTAGCTGTTTCCATGGCTTGTGCTCATGCAGCCGCTGATTATGTTGGATTACCATTATATTTATATTTAGGTGGCTTTAACGCTAAGGAATTACCTGTACCAATGATGAATATTATTAATGGTGGCTCTCATGCTGATTCTGGAATTGATTTCCAAGAATTTATGATTATGCCTGCTGGAGCTAAAAGTTTTAGTGAAGCAGTAAGAATGGGTGCTGAAGTATTCCACAATCTTAAAAAAGTATTAAGCGCTAAAGGTTATAGTACTTCTGTAGGTGATGAGGGTGGATTTGCGCCTCAGTGTGAAGGTGTTACTGAAGCCTTAGATATGATTATGGAAGCTATTAAAAAAGCTGGTTATAAAGCTGGAGAAGAAATCTTTATTGCTTTAGATGTTGCAGCTAGTGAGTTTTATGACAGCAAAACTAAAAAATATAATATGGAACGTCAAAAACAATTGAAATTCTCTCATGAAGATATGATTAATTTCTTTGAAGAAATAGTAGCTAAATATCCAATCATTTCTATTGAAGATGGTTTAGCTGAAAATGATTGGGAAGGTTGGGAAGAATTAACTCGTCGTTTAGGTAAAAAGATTCAATTAGTTGGTGATGATTTATTCGTTACTAATACTGAGTTCTTAGCTAAAGGTATTGAAACTAATGTTGCTAATTCGATTTTAATTAAAGTTAATCAAATTGGTACATTAACTGAAACTTTCGAAGCAATTGAAATGGCTAAAAAAGCTGGATATACTGCAGTAGTTTCTCATCGTTCTGGTGAAACTGAAGATGTTACGATTGCAGATATCGCAGTAGCAACTAATGCGGGACAAATTAAAACAGGTTCTATGTCTCGGACTGATCGTATAGCTAAGTATAATCAATTGTTAAGAATTGAAGATGAACTAGATACAACAAGTAAGTTCTTAGGAATCAAATCTTTCTACAATTTAAAGAAATAATTTTTTAGCACCAGTGATGGTGCTTTTTTTCTCTAAATATAAAAACTGTTTACATTATACGGTTTTTAGTTTATAATATTATGAGTAACATAATTAAAGGAGGCAATCATGAACTTTGTAGATTGGTTATTATTAATAAATGCGATATTTTTAACTACTTTAGTAGCTTTACAACATTCGAAAGGTGATTTAGGTTCAGCAATTACAGGTGGAAATAGCGAGTTGTTTAAGAACCAAAAAGAACGTGGTGTTGAATTATTTTTAAGTCGGTTGACGCTAATTAGTTCAGTATTATTAGTTGTACTAGCTATTGTTAGAAATTATGTATAAGTTTTGTTAAAAATCCCGTATATGTTAGGGATTTTTTTGTTTTAAATTATTGATGATTATGTTAAAATATTGTTAAACAAATTAAAAAGGTGTGAAGAGTTATGCCTAAAGGTTTAGGAAAGATAATAGCACAAAATAAAAAGGCATATCATGATTATTATATTGAAGATACTTATGAAGCAGGTTTAGTGCTAGAAGGTACAGAAATTAAGTCAATTAGACAAGGAAAAGCAAGTTTAAATGATGCTTATGTGCATATTGAGAATAATCAAGCATATGTATATAATATGCATATTACTCAATATGATTTTGGGACAAAAGGTAATCATGAGCCGACAAGAACTAGGAAAGTTTTATTACACAAAAAAGAAATTGGTCGTTTGTTTGGACTACAGCAACAAAATGGATATTCTTTAATTCCAACCAAGTTGTTTTTAAAAGATGGTTATGCTAAGTTAGAGATAGCTGTAGCTAAAGGTAAAAAGTTATATGATAAACGTGAGGATTTAAAGGTTAAGGATTCAAATAGGCAAATAGAAAGGGCTCTAAAAGATCGATATTTAAATAGAGAGGGATAATTAGGTTATGGAAGATAACGAATTGAAAAGAAATTATTCTGAAGAAGAGCTTGTAGAGATGGCAATTAAAAGGATTAAATTAAAAAGAGGTTTATATTCAAATATTGCCGCATTTGTTTTTGTGAATATTTTTCTCGCATTTTTGTATCATTTCTTAGAAATGGGCAATTTAAATGATGGTAAGCCATGGTATTTATGGGTTACTAGTGCTTGGGGATTAGGAATTGCGTTTCATGTTTTTGAAACTTTTCAAGAAATAAGGGTTAAGCTTAGTACTAATGTTGTTGATAGAGAATTAGAGAGGTTAAGGAAAAAATTAGAAGAAGAATAGGAGATTGATTTTATGACGGATGAAAAAAGTTATTTAAAAAAAGAATATTCTGAAGAAGAACTAATTGAAATCGCAACTAGAAGAGTTAAGGCAAAAAGAGAGTTATATTCTCATATCGCTGCGTATATCTTTGTGAATTGTTTTTTAGTCTTTATTTATTGGTTTACTGATGCAGGATTTGATAATGATAGTTATTTCTGGCCAGGATGGGTTATTGCTGGATGGGGATTAGGACTTATTTTTCATATTTTTGAAACAATTCAGGAACTTAATTTTAAGTATAATACTAGTTTAATAAATAAAGAATTGGAAAAAATTAAAAAACAAATTAAAGATAATAATGTTGACATATACTAGAAAAGTGATATAATTTATATTTCGGGGTAACCCGAAATTATATGGGGATGTTACGGATTCGACGGGGGCTCTTGAGCTTGATAAGCAGGTCGTGCTAAACATCACGAAAAACTGTCGAGGTTTAAATAACCGGAAAACAAAATTTACAATTTGCTGCTTAATTTATAAGTAGTGCTTCATTCGACAATTGCCCATGTTGTCGTCTAGAAGCTCAGTGATATGGGCTACGCTGACGTTCGCCGCCTTAGGACGTTTGAAGAAGACAATAAGGATCGCTAATAAATAGCCTGTCTACCGGCAGTCTATTAGTTAAATTTAAAGATAGAATAAACCTGTAGAAAGTCAAGTGTTCGGTGTTTTCGGACGCGGGTTCGACTCCCGCCATCTCCACCATTATATCCACGTCCAGAAAGGACAAATACTAAGAAAATACAGTGTATTTAATTAAGTCAAGGATTAGAGCCTTGGCTTTTCTTATAATCAAAAATAGATAATTGTTAAAGTAAATACTATCAAATTTTATGATATAATATACATAACAATATATAAGGGGTGGGAACTATGAGGAACCCAAAATGGACTAGAGATGAATTGATTCTTGCATTAGATTTGTATTTTAAAATAGATGCATCTTATATCGATTCAAAAAATAAGGATGTAATTGAATTAAGTAAAATATTAAATAATTTACCTATTCACAAGAAAGAATCTAAAGATGATGTATTTAGAAACCCTACTGGAGTAAGTATGAAATTAAGAAATTTTCAAAGTATTGATCCCAGATATAGAAGTGGTCTTCCAAATGGTGCTAGATTAGATAAAGTAATATGGGATGAGTTTGAAAATGATAGAAAAAGATTACAAGGGATAGCAAAAAATATTAAGGATGCAGTAAAATATCTTAATACTATAGATGAAAATGATACTAAGAACCTTGATGATAGTGATGATTTCCCAGAAGGTAAAGTACTTTATTAATTACATAAACATAGAGAAAGGAATAAGAAATTAGTTCAAAGAGTCAAAGATAAGGCTAAGAAACAGGGGAATTTAAATTGTTGTATATGTAATTTTAATTTCAAAGAAATGTATGGTGTACTAGGAGAAGATTATATAGAATGTCATCACACAAAACCTGTTAGTGAATATCTAGTAGAACAAAGTACTAATATTAATGATCTGATTTTGGTGTGTAGTAATTGTCACAGAATGCTTCACAGAAAAAGGCCATGGTTGAAGAAAGAGGAATTAATTAGTATTATTGTAAACAATAAAGATTAATAAAATAATAGAAGCAAAGGAATATAGTCCTTTGCTTTTAATTAAAAAATAATAATTATTACAATATATAGTAACAATATCATGAATACTAATTCTATAAGGAATATGAATTTGAAATTTCTGGTTACCTGTTGACCCAAAAAAGAATATATGGTATACTAATATTAATGTCGAAAGGAGTAGAAAAATGGAAACTAATATTATATATAATAAATCTAGCAAAATAATGAGTGAGATTGAAGACAAATCTGTTGATTTAGTTGTTACATCACCTCCTTATAATATAAATATAAATTACGGCAATACGACAAAAAAAGGAAAAACAATAAAAACTAAAAGCAAAAAGTATAAGGATAACTTAGAAGAAAAGGAATATAGAAATCTTTTAAAGAACGTATTTGATGAATGTAAAAGAGTTGTTAAAGAGGATGGTTCTATATGGATAAATATTAAAAATAGGTATAAAAATGGAGTAATTGTATCCCCTTTTTGGATTGAAGAATATTTCGAAGATATGTATCTAAAAAACATTATTATTTGGAACTTTGATTGGGGTGGATCAACAAATAAAAGGTTTGCACCTAGGTATGAATATGTTTACTGGTTCACTAAGCATAAAAGTAACTATAAGTTCAATTTAGATGATGTAAAAGTGCCAGCATTAAATTACAGACCTGATAGATATAAAAACCAACTTAAAAACCCAAGTGATGTGTGGAGAATACCTATGGTATCAGGTAACTACCTAGAAAGAACAGGACACCCAGCACAATACCCAGAAAAATTAATTGAGCGGGTAATTTTAGCTGGGACAAATAAAGGTGATATAGTACTTGATCCCTTTATGGGGAGTGGAACAACTGCAGTTGTTGCGAAAAAAAATAAAAGAAATTATATCGGATATGAGATTGAAAATGAATATATTGAAATGGCAAATAGTAGATTAAAAAACATATAAAGTGATGGTGATAAAATGAAAATAGATGATATGATAGTAGAATTTGGTGATACACGAGAACTAGTGAAAAATATACCTGATAAGTCAGTTAAGATGGTAGTTACATCACCTCCTTATAATATAGGTAAGAAATATGGAAAGTATAATGATAAGGTAACAATAGAAGAATGGGAAGAGCTAATAAACGATATTACCAAAGAAACATATAGAATACTCACAGATGATGGTAGTTTCTTCTTAAATTTATCACCAATTCCATACGGTCCAGATAAAGAGATTTTGCCACTGCCATTTATTGGTTACCAAATATTTAAAAAAAATAACTTCTACTTAAGGAATATGATAACTTGGAATTTTAATAATATGCAAAACTGTACTAATAGACTATCTGGTAGATATGAAAACATATTATGGGGAGTTAAAGATTTAAAAAACTATATATTTAACTTAGATGACATTAGGATACCGTATATAACTCAAAATGATAAGAGATTAACAGGGAAAGGAAGAAATCCTACAGATGTGTGGTATTATGATAGAGTTAATAATATGACAAAGAAAAAGCATGGTTTAACACACCCTACAATATACCCAACTGAAATGATTGAAAGAATTGTATTAATGTCAACAAACGAAGGAGACACCATCTTTGATCCTTTTCTAGGTAGTGGAACAACATTAGTGGCTGCAAAAAGATTAAAAAGAAAAGGTATAGGATTTGAACTAGATATTAAATACAAAGAAGAAATAGAAAAGCGCTTAACACAAGAAGTATAAAAAAAGCTAGACTTATAGTCTAGCTTTTTCATATTGAAATTCAAATATAACAAACTTTAATAAATTTTTAAAGTTAACAAAGTCATTAAAGTAATCTAAAAGAATTTCATTTTTAGTGCTTAAATTGTATAGATTACAAAGTAACTCATGCTGGTAGATAGCATGATGGTTTATTAACTGCTTTGAGTAATAATAATCTTCTTTATCATTACCTGCATTGGAATATAAACTTTTTAAATCATCAAACGAAAAATGTGTACAACAATAGCAGTTGCATAATATTTCATTATCTAAAGTTGGTATTTTAACATACTTAAAATTTCTATTAATTATATTATAGTCTTCATTTAATAATCCTACAAGGTACTTAGCAAATGAGCCCTTAGCACTGTGATTAAATACATCATTTGCATTAGTGCCACTTCCATCATAAGCCCTTCTAGCAGGTGTTTGTGTATCAAAAGACGTAATATTAGAAAATGCCAATGGCAAAATATTAAATTTACCACCTGCACCTAACGCATGTATAGGCCTATCAGAAAAGAATTTATTTGCAATTCTAGCTGCATAGCTTGAAATGATAGAATTAATTACTTCATCGCGTGAAATACCTGTTCCTCTACATAACGTACTAATTCTACCTTCATATGGTCTAATGTCCCAATCTTCTTTGCTTAAAGCCTTTCCGCTAGCAATACCACCTAAAGCAATTCCATCAAACTTAAAATCGTATTCAATCTCTTTTTCGTATAAAATTGATGCAAATTTCATATACTCTTCTGGAGTTCTACCCATCAATGGAAAATAAACTTTAGGGTGATAGTTAGGTTTTGATTTTAAGTATTGTATAGTTTCTTCAATTAAGAACACAAATACTTCTTCTAAATCATTAGATATTAATTGATTATTATTCTGAATATTTTCATTGGTACGTTCAGCGCCTTTGAATGTATATTTTCCACCTAAATCTAATCCAATAATAATATCAAATTTGAATCTATCACCAAAATCATAATAATCATTAAGTACTTGTTTATATTGCTCTAAAAATTTATTTTTTTGTGTCTCATAATCTAGATTTTTAAATATGTTATTAACAATATTTGCTGCTCCAGAATCAAGAAGATATGCTACCTCAGTATTATCGTAGTCCGCTTCTGTATGTTCAGAACTGATATAACCTTTTTCAATCATACTAGTCCTAGTAAACTTAATAAAACTTTTAAAGTCTGTAAACTCATCTAGTCTATTAAGCCATGTTCTAGCAAAGGCAGGACTATCACTATATTTAGGTTGGTTCAAATAAAAATAATTAAATAGTAAATTAGTATTCTCATTTAAATCTAAATAAGAAATTTCCCTGTATTTATCACTTCCGCCACCACCTAGGTTAGAAATCATAAAAAAAGATACATTGTTATTTAATTCGTTCATATAACCCTCCTGTATGTATTTAATATTTTTTTACACCATTCTTCTTCATATCTTTAATTATTTGTATAAATTCTTCGAATGTTCCCATCTGTAGTAGTGGTGAATATATTTTTTTTGTATACCCTACTTTATGAATAAGATTATAATCACCTTCTCGTTCTTTTCGATCGAATTCCATACCACTTTGATAAATATATTCCTTTACTTGCTCTGATGTTTCAAAGAATATACCTTTAAGACAAGGGTAATCAATCCAATGAAAGTAAAAAGTAGGTCTGTCTAGGTCTGACTCTATTATTTCTATTTGTTTAGTTACTTTGTCAAGATCTAGAGTTGCACTTCCTTCATAGCATAATCGATTAATATTCCTATTTGCATACACAAAAGGTGCTCCGTGGAATTTAACTTCAAAATAAGCTAATATACCCTTATCGGTGTTTAGTAACATGCAATCTGGATATTTTCTATTTTGATTATCAGCTCGTACCGCTTTAATCTTTAACTTGTTATTAAAAAAATCTAATAACGATTCTTCTAATACCTTACCAAATTGAACATCTAATCCTTTGATACTTTTGTTTCTCTGTCTAGGATAATATTGTGCACATTTTTTACAAGTATCTGATAATTGTGGTATTTTTTCTTTTAAATCAGAAACAGATTTAATATTATCCTGAGAATTATTTAAATACATTTCTTTATAACATTGGTCATTGAAGTCATTATATTGAAATTGACCTTCAAAAACATCCACATTTTTTAAGTAATCAAGAATCTCATTTTGTTTGTCTTCTATTAGTCCTTTATAATTTTCGTTCATGTTATACCTTCCATTCCTTATAGTTTATTCTATCATTAAATGTCATAATTTACAATTATAAGTAAAGAATAGAATATAATATGAGAGTAATGTGAGCTTACAATATGTCATTACAGATAAGTGAATAATTCTTTAATTTCGATTCCAAATACATCAGCAATATTAGATATATCAATTAATGTTGCATCAATTTGTCCATCCTCAATTTTGGAATGGCAACACTTTTTAAAACAATTTTTATATAGACATTCCTCTTCTATATTCAACTGGTGATAAATAATTTAAACTTCCATGGACTCTTATGTTATTGTACCAGTTAATATAATC